>JAJYWQ010000055.1 GCA_021791415.1 bacterium
TGGTCGGGCTGTGTTTGCTCTGGGCCAATCTGGAGTCCGCCGCGGTGCTGGTGCCGCCCGCCCTGCTGCTCATCTGCGCCGCCGACCGGCTCGCCCCGCAGCCGCCAGCTAGCCGCCTCCCCTGGCTCCTGGCCCCGGCCGCCGCGCTCGCGGTCATGGTCAACCCGCGGGGACCGGGCATCTACTCGGCCCTGCCCCTCAGCCTGGGACAGGGGGGAGAGCACCCGCTGCTCGCCCTCTGGTCCAGCCCCAACTTCCACCCCTGGTCGATGAGGGTCGTGGAGCTGGCGGCCCTCCTGCTCCTGGCCGCCTACCTGCTGGCGGGGCGCCGGCTGGGCTCGGGTGACGCCCTGATCGGCCTGCTGGCGGCTGCGGCGTCCCTGCTCTGGGCCTTCTATCTGCCTCTCCTGGTGGCGGTGATCGGCGTCCAGGCTCCCGCCCTGCTCCGGTCAGCCCCCCTGCCGGCAGGGCGGGTGGCCCCGTCCCGGGCCGCCGCCCTCGCGCTCTGCCTGCCGCTCCTGGCCGCCTTTGGCCTGGGGGTCTCCGCGGTCCACCTCGGCGGCCGGGCGGCCGCGGGGGTGCCGCCCCCCTCGGCCGTGGCCCTGCTCCGCAACGCGGGCGGGGTCTGGTACTCCACGCCGGAGCTGGGCGACTACCTCGCCGCGGACTTCCCGGCCGGCGGACGGCTGATGTGCGTCACCGACCAGATGGCGGCGGGAGAGGCCCGGATGGCGGCCTGCCACCGGCTCTCCCAGCTCACCTCGGGGACCCTGGCCCTGCTCTCCTCGGCCAGGGTGCGGCTGGCCGTCCTGCCGCCGGCGAACCCGGCCGTGGCTTTCCTCCATGCCCAGGGGTGGCGGACCCGGTATCGTGATCAGCTGCTAGTGGTCCTGACCCCTCCTCCGAGCGGGCTCTAAGGTCTGGCCCGTATCGTGGCGGCCGGTCGGGTTGGCGCCGGAGGTTGAGATGTCCAAGAAGTCGATGGCGGAGCGCCGGCAGGCTCGGGGCTCCGCCGGGGGCGGCAACGGGAGGGGATCCGCCCGCGGCCCCCAATACCGTCGGCAGAAGAGCTCCAGCCGCCGTCCCTGGGGGCTGTTCGCCGCCATCGGAGGGGTGGTGGCGATCTTCGTCGTGGTGATCTTGGTCGCCGACCTCTCGGCTCAGCCCACCAGCCAGGACACCCAGGTCCTCTCCGCCCCCTCCCAGGTGGTGAGCGCGGTCACCCACATCCCGACAGCCAACCTGAACAAGGTGGGCAAGGGGGACATCAACTTCCCCCCGGCCGCGGTGCCCTCCCCGACCACCCTGACCAGCCAGGGCAAGCCCGAGGTGCTGTACGTGGGGGCCGAGTACTGCCCCTACTGTGCGCTGGAGCGCTGGTCCCTGATCGGGGCGCTCAGCGAGTTCGGGACCTTCCACAACCTGAAGATCATCCGCGGCTCGGCCACCGACACCGCGGGCACCAACATCGCCACCTTCACCTTCGCCCATGGAGTCACCTACAGCAGCCCCTACCTCACCTTCGTCGCCCGGGAGCTGTACAGCAACGTTCCCGACAAGAACAGCAGCAACGGGTACACGCCCTTCCAGCGCCTCACGGCCCAGGAGGCCACCCTGTTCACCCAGGTCGGCCAGAGCGGGTTCCCCTTCGTCGACTTCGGAGGCAAGATCGCCCAGGTGGGCTCGGAGAGCACCTCGCCAGGTCCTCCCGGCCTGGAGGGCTATGACTGGCAGCAGATCGCCAGCCTGCTCGCCAAGCCCGGGTCGACCCCGGCCAAGATGATCCTCGGTGGGGTGAACTACGACACCGCCGCCATCTGCTCCATCACCGGCAACCGCCCCGGCTCGGTCTGCGACCGCCCGCTGGTGCGCCAGCTGGAGGCGGGCCTCTGAGCAGCGCCAGGACCCGGCGCCGGGTCACACCCCCGGCGGGCGCCGGCGCTCCCCGGGTGGAGGGGCCGGCGGAGCCCGCCCCGGGGCGGGGAGGGGCCATCTGGCTCACCGCCCTCGCGCTCCTGGGGATCGGGGACGCCAGCTATCTGACGGTGGTCCACTACGCCAAGGTGGCCCCGGTCTGCGTCTCCACCGGGATAGTCAACTGCGACAAGGTGGTGACCAGCCAGTTCTCGGTGGTGCCGGGCACCTCCATCCCCATCACCGTGCCCGGGCTGGCCTTCTTCCTGGTGGCCCTGGCGCTGGCCGTGGCCCAGCTGCTCCGCCCCCGGCGGTGGGAGCTGCGCCGGGCTCACTTCGCCTGGGCCTGCCTCGGGCTCCTGTCGGTCTTCTACCTGGTCTTCGTGGAGCTGGTGGAGCTGAAGGCCATCTGCCTCTGGTGCACCTTCGTCCATCTGGACATCCTCGTCATGCTCCTCACCACCGCCTGGCGGATGCGCCCGCCCGAGGAGCTGGGCCAGTCCGGCTGACCAGGCTCCTCCGGACCGCGACTGGGGCGTCACAGTGAGGGGGAGTGGCGGGGCCTAGAATGCGCGGCGATCCTGCCCAGCGTTTCCCGGCGGAGGTGCCATCGATCGTCTCCCCAGCCAAGGCCGGCGGAGCCCCCAGCTGGGTCCTGGCGTGCGCCTGGCCGCGGGCCCCCTGGGCGGTCTGGATGCCGCTGTCCTTCCTCATGGTGGCGCTGCTCCTCACATCGCCCCTCTGGCTGTCGCCCCAGCCCAGGCTCCTGGGATTCAACGCCGACACCGCCATGCACCTCTGGTTCCTCAACTGGTTCCCCTACGCCATCTCCCACGGGATCAGCCCCTTCCAGACCACCATGGCCACCCACCCCGCCTCGGTCAGCCTGTTGTGGAACAACGCCGACCTGGTGCTGGCACTGCTCTCCTGGCCGCTCTTCCGCCTCCTGCCGGCGGCGCCGGCGATGGACCTGGTCTATGTCCTGGTGCTGGCGGCCTCGCCGGCCGCCATGGCCTGGCAGCTGCGCCGCCATGTCCGCCACCCGAGCTCGGCCTGGCTCGGGGGCCTTCTCTTCGGCTTCAGCCCCTTTGCGCTCTCCGAGCTGGCCGCCGGCCACCTCACCTGGGTCACCACCGCGACCCTGCCCCTCGCGTGGTGGGTGGGCGAGCACGCCTGGCGGGCAGCCAGGGAGGGGAGGCACCGGGTGGGGTGGGGGATGGCGCTGGGCGGCTGGGCGGTCGTCCAGTACTGGGTCAGCAAGGAGCTGCTCACCACCACGGTCCTGATGGCGGTCCTTCTCCTGCTCTTGAACCTCAGGCCGGCCCTCCGTGCCGGCCTGCCCTTGGTGCGTCAGCTGTGGCCCGTGGCGGTCGCGGCCCTGGCCCTCTTCGCCGTCCTCATGGCCTACCCTCTGGTCTCCCAGCTCACCTCCGGGGTGACGCTGATGCGCCCCACCGTGGAGTCGCCCTCGGCCAACGTCGTCGACCTTCTGGAGTGGCTGGTCCCGGGGTACTTCCAGCTCATGGGCATCGGCCCCGCCGGGGATCTCAGCCTGCGCTACACGGGGTTCCTCCTGGACACCGACGCCTACCTCGGGCTCCCGCTGCTGGCCCTGGCCGCCTACGTGGCCTGGCGCCAACGATCCCAGGGGCTGGTCCGGCTGGGGGCCGGGATGGCGGCCTTAGCCGGGCTGCTCTCCCTGGGGGGCCACCTGCACGTGGCCGGAGTGGTCACCGCGATCCCGCTCCCCTGGCTGCTCTTCGAGCATCTTCCCGTCCTGGCGAAGGCCATCCCGAGCCGGCTCACCATCTTCGTGGTGGCCGGCACCGCCTGCCTCCTGGCGGCGGGCTGGGACCTGGCCGTGGGGCATCTGCGGCCTCGGATCCGGACAGTGCTCCTGGCGGTGCTGCTGCTCCCCCTGCTCCCCAGCTCCGGGCTGATGGCGGGGATCACCGGTTTCCCGGTCTACTTCCCCCGCGTGCTGGAGTCGCCAGCTCTCCTGGCGCTGCCCCGGGGAGCCTCCGTGCTCACCATCCCCATCGCCAACATGGACAACCACGGGATGGCCATGTACTGGCAGGTGGAGTCGGGCTTCAGGTACTCGCAGCCCTTCGGCTACCTCCTCCATCCCGGGCCCGGGGGGGTCTTCACCGTCTACTTCGGCCCATCTCCCCTCGCCAGGGTGGCGGCCGACATGAGCTCGGGCGACACCCATACCCGGGGGATCTCCGCGTCCTCCCTCCGCCGCCAGCTCGTCCAGATGGGGGTCCGGGCCCTGGTGTTGATGCCCGGCCCCCATCTGGCCGCGGAGGAGCAGGAGATGCGAGGGCTCTTGGGCCGGGCTCCGGAGCTGGTGGACGGGGCCGCGGTCTGGCTGCAACCGGGGACCTGACCTCTCTCAGGCGCAGGCCGCAAGTCCCATGCGCTTCCAGCCGGCCGGCGTCGGCTGGGGCGGGAGCCGCAGCTGGGCCCGGAGCCGGGTGCGTACCAGAGCCTCGAAGAGGGGGTCGCGGTACACCAGGGTCCAGCCCCGCTCCCGCTGCAGGGCGTTGGTCAGGGGCTGGCCGCGCTGGTACAGCACCAGCTGGCTCTGGCTCGCGTCGAGCCGCTGGAGCCACCCGGGGGCCAGGTCGACGATGGAGGCGTAGCCCAGCAGGGCCCGAGAGCCCATGAGGGCCGCGTCGCCAAAGATGTACACCTTGTCCTGGGGCAGCTCGTAGGCGAGGAAGCCCCCATCCCCGTAGACGTTGAAGATCCTGATCCCGGACGGGCCCCGCTCGAGCCAGGCCGCGGCGCACACCGGGAAGGTGTCCCGGTAGGTGCTGGAGGCCAACGCCGGGGTGGACTCCAGGGCCGCCTGCCAGCCGAGGGTCCCCGCGAGGGCCAGGAGGCAGACCACCTGCAGGAGCACCGCCGGCCAGGGCTGGGTGGGGCGCAGCCGCAGCCGCCACCGCCTCGCCAGTCGCTGGCGCAGCTGGTCGGCTATGGCGATCCACCAGGGAGTGGCGGCCACCACCAGGATGACGAGGTTGCGCACCGACTGGAGGGTGACGAGGAGGGCCAGCCCCAGCAACACCAGGTCGCGCACCGGGAGCCTTCCATGGCGCACCACCAGGTAGAGGAGCGAGAGCACGAAGAGCAGCAGGGGTAAGAGCAGCGGGTTGTGGAAGTCGGGGCTCTGCCATTCCACTATCAGCGCCTGCTGGGCCGAGCTGAACTGGGTCTGGAAGGGGTAGGGGACTATCGCCGCCCCGTTGGGGTTGATCAGCGACGCCCCCAGGGCCAGGGCGGTGCCGCCCGCCAAGAGGCGGATGCGTGCGCCGTCCTCCGGGGTGCGGCGGCCGCCGAGGGCGGCTCCCACCTCCACCGTCAGGATCGCGGCCAGGAAGATCAACCCGATGATGAACCCGGCTTCCAGGTCGGTCCAGAGCAGGAACAGCGGGCCCAGGAGGAAGGCCCACCTCCCGCCACGGCGCAGCTGCAGCTCCGCCAGCAGCAGGGCGAAGGCCAAAAGGCAGTAGGTTGCCATCTGGGGCCGGGGGCCCAGGATCGGGTAGGCGGTGAGGGCGGCGAAGAGCAGGCCGACCCCGACCGTGAGACCGCTCACCGGGGCGATGACCCGGGCCCGCATCCAGACCGCGACCCACATGAGAAGGGTGATGACCCAGTACCCCGCCACCACGGCGGGGCGCCCGCCCGCTGCCGCCGCCGCCGCCATCCACACCTCGCTGAGCCACTCCTGCATCACCCAGTGGTGGTGGGCGGAGACGAAGGCATAGGGGTTGACCGCGATCAGCCTCCCGGTGCGGAGCAGGGTGTTGCCGTTGCGCAGGTGCCACCAGAAGTCGGGGTCGGTCACCTGGGGGCGGGAGGCCAGCATTGCCGCGAGCAATCCCCCCAGCGCGACGAAGGTGGGGATGCTGAGCCGGCGGCCGGTCAAGGGCCAGGCCCTGTGGGCCCCGTGATCATGGCGGCAGTGTAGGGAAGTCCATCTCTTCCCCAGACGGCCGTTGCCAAGTCGCGGCAGTGGAGTTGCAGCCGCACTCTGGGCCGGGACAGGTACCCTTAGCCCGTGGCCGCGGCCCCCTCCCCTCCGCCCAGCCGTGCGCTGGGAGAGCTCCAGCACACGCTCCTTGAGGAGACCTCCCAGGTGGAGGAGACACTGCTCGCCCTGGACGAGGAGGTGATGCGCCTGCTGTCCGGTCTGGACCAGACCGAGGAGCGGATCGAGGACGCCGAGATAGTGCGCCGCCACGTCCTTCGGGACCACGTGCGCTACGCTTCCGCCGAGGTCGAGGCGGCCATCACCCGCTGCCACGCGCTGCAGCAGGAGGCCGCCCTGGCCCGGGCGAGGCTCCTCGTGTGCCGGTCCCGGGCTCGGGAGCTCCGCCGCTGGCACCTCCTGGTGCGCGCGGCCCTCGACCAGCTGGGCGACCGCCCGGCCACCGACGGGACCCTGGAGGAGGGGCTGGCCCGCTACCGGTCGGCCTCCCGACAGGTCTTCCAGATCATCGAGGAGGAGCGGATGCGGATCGCCCGCGACATGCACGATGGCCCGGCTCAGTCCCTGTCCAACCTCGTGCTGCGGGCCGAGATCCTGGAGCGGCTGGTGGACCGCGAGCCGGAGCGGGCCAAGCTGGAGATCCAAGCCTTCAAGGATCTGGTGAGGGGGGTGCTGGAGGAGACCCGCGACCTCATCTTCGACCTCCGACCCATGACCCTGGACGACCTGGGGGTGATCCCCACGCTGCGCCGCCTGGTGGCGGAGTACAAGGACCGGGAGGGCATGGAAGCCCGGCTCTCGGTGATCGGGGCGGAGCGCCGGCTCCCTCCGGAGACGGAGGGCGCGCTCTTCAGGATCGTCAAGGAGGCGCTGGTCAACGTCCGCAAGCACGCCAACGCCAGGACGCTCGAGGTGCTGATCAACCTGCAACCCAACCGGGTGAGCGCCGTGGTCAAGGACGACGGGGAGGGCTTCGACCTCGCCGCCGTGGAGCAGAAGCTGGCCCGGGAGCCCCACTTCGGGATCATCTCCATGCGCGAGCGCGCCGACCTGGAGCACGGCCAGCTCGAGGTCCTCTCCCAGGTGGGCCGGGGTACGGAGGTCCGGGTCACACTGCCGCTCGAGTGAGCGGCTCCGGCCGCTCCTTAGCGCCGGCGGCGAACCGGCGGCCACCCTGGCCCGGCACCGAGCTCATGGTGAAGAGCCTCACGGCACCGTTACCTGCCTGTGACACTTCTGGCCAAGATGCCAACCCTATACTGCGCTCTGCCATAGCTAGGCCCGGGGTGATGAAGCCCCGGAAGGGAGATCGGAACAGGAGGAATTGGAAAGGTATGCTGAGTTCTTGGTACTTGCGGCTGCGCAACCGCCTCGCCGAGGCGCTGGCCGGCCGTGACTCGGAGGAAGAGGGGCAGGGAATGGTCGAGTACGCCCTGATTCTGGTACTTATCGCCATCGTCGTGATCGTTGTCCTGGCCATCGTCGGTCACCGGGTCAGCGACGTCTTCAACAACATCCAGAAGGGTCTCTAACCAGTAGGTACCCGTAGGTCCCAGGGGAGCGCGGCGGCTCAGCCGCCGCGCTCCCACTTCCCCCTGCCGGCCCCGCCGGCGTCTTATCTCGGAGGTTATCCACGGTGTCGACCGATTTGAAAGGACGGGTCAATCAGGTCTGGATCGCCGTCGGGCTGATCTGCGCCATCGCCGCCTTCGGGCTCGCGTACTACTTCACCCGCGCCAGCGCCACCCCTCCCAAGCCGGTCATCCCGGCCAACGGGACCTTGGTGGTGGTGGCGAGGGTGTCCATCCCCAGTGGGACGCTCATCACCCCGGGGATGCTGGAGCTGACCCGGATAAAGGGGCTGCTCCCGGCCAACGCCTACACCTCCTGTCAGACGCTGGTGGGCGCCGCCTGCTCCGAGGCCAGCGGGGTCTCGGTGAGCCAGCCGGCCACCACGTCCACCACCCTGGACTACTACGCGGTAGTTCCCATAGCCGCCAACACGGTGATCACCGGCACCCTGGTGTCGCCCAACAAGGTGACCCAGACGCCGTCGTTCGGCAGCCTCAACCTCCCGCCCGGGGACGTGGCCATCGCCATCCCCCTCACCTCGCAGCAGGCGGTGGCGGGCTACCTCCAGGCGGGTGACCGGATCGACTTCATCTCCACCGGGGCCAACGGCAACGTCGGCTTCACCTACCAGGACCTTCTGGTCCTCGGCGTCGGCGGCCCCTCGACCACCGGGCAGGCGGCTTCCTCCTCCGGCGGTGGGCTGGTGGTGCTCCAGGTGACCCGCAGCCAGGCGCTGGGGATCGAGGAGCTGGAGAAGGCCGGGGCCATCTACACCGTGGCGCTGCGCTCGGCCGCCGACTACGGCCACGGCTACATCCCCACCACCATCTCCCCCGCGGACCAGTACACGCAGGCCTGCACGCCCGGGAGTTCGGTGAACCCAATAATCCAGGAGGACCTGCAGCAGGCCCAGCAGGCCGTGGCCGCGGCCAGCAAGACCTACTCCGAGGCCCAGAAGCAGTACAACAAGGACAACACCACCCTGCAGTCGCTGCCCTCCGGCAGTCCCAACGAGACGACCGCCAAGCAGCTGGTGCTGGCCGACTCCGCCACCCTGGCCCAGGATCAGTTCGCCCTGATCCAGGCGCAGAACCTGGTGCAGTCGGACCAGGCCGTGCTCTACTGCGGCGCCACCGCGGCCGGCTCGGCCTCCACCAGCTCGGTGAGCCAGGGGAGCCCGCAGATGCTGCAGAACCTCTTCGGCCTCAACATCGGTTGAGCGGAGGACCAAGGGAAGGAAGTCCGGTGGGTCGCCTCAAGCCCGGGGTGCCGGCGTGATCCGCGTGGTGGTGGTGGATGACATCCCCTCCACCCGGGAGAACCTCAAGAAGCTCCTCTCCTTCGAGGAGGACATCGAGGTGGTCGGCGACGCCGGGGACGGCAAGGATGGGCTGGAGGTGACCCGCCGGCTCCAGCCGCACGTGGTGCTGATGGACGTCAACATGCCGGGCATGGACGGGATCACCGCCACCGAGCAGCTGGCGGTGGAGCTGCCCCAGTGCCCGGTGGTGATCATGTCGGTCCAGGGGGAGCGCGACTACCTCCGCCGGGCGATGCAGTCCGGGGCCCGGGAGTTCCTCATCAAGCCGTTCACCGGTGACGAGCTGGTGGCCAGCATCCGCCGGGTCTACGAGCTGGAGTCCAAGAAGGGCGCCTACCTCCCCAAGACGGCGGGAGGGGCCGAGGGGGAGCCAGCTCCCTCCCGGGGGAGGCTGGTGACCGTGCTGAGCGGCAAGGGAGGCAGCGGCAAGAGTATCGTGGCCGTCAACCTGGCGCTGGCGCTCCGGGCCGAGACCTCCACCCGGGTGTGCCTGGTCGACCTGGACCTGCAGTTCGGGGACGTCGGCGTCATGCTCAACCTGGACCACGCCAAGACCATCACCGAGCTGGTGGACGGCGAGTCCCAGCCCGACTGGGAGTTCGTGGACGACGTGCTGGCCGACGGCCCCCTGGGGCTGCGGGTCCTTCTGGGCCCCTTCAGCCCAGAGTACGGGGACCTGGTGCGGGCCGAGCACGTCCGCTCCATCGTTGACATATTGCGACGAGAGTTTGACTGGGTCGTGGTCGACACGGCGAGCCAGCTGTCGGAAGCTGCCCTGGAAGTTGTCGACGCCGCCGACCGGATCGTCGTCGTCGGCCAGCTCACCATCCCGGCCATAAAGGACACCCGCCTCATGCTGAAGACCCTGGAGTCGCTCCGCGTGGAGCGCGACCGGATCGTGGTGGTGATCAATGGGCACGATGCCCACGCCGTCTACGACTCGCCCAGCATCGAGCGCAACCTGAAGTTCCCGGTCCGGGTGCAGCTGCCCTCGGAGCCGCGGCTGGTGGGCGGCTCCATCCACCGGGCGGTGCCGGTGGTGGTGGGCAACCCGGACGCCGAGCTCACCTCGCTCTTCAAGGCCCTGGCCCGGTCCCTGGACCCGGCCGCCGAGCCGGCGTCTGAGATCAAGCTGGAGTCCAGGCCCCAGCCCGGCCACAGGTTCAGCCTGCGGCGCTAGAGTAGCCGAGGAGCAACCCCCAGATGTCACTGCTTGAGCGGGTCCGCAACCAGGGCGAGGCGGAGGTCGAGACCGGAGCCCCGGCCGGCCCCCCCGCGTCCTCGCCCGCGCCCCAGGGCTCCAGGCTGGCCGGCGCGGTCACCGAGGCCGCGGAGAAGCAGGAGGCGGAGCGTCAGGCCGCGGCACCGAGCTCGGCCGCCAAGGCGGCCGCCCCGGCGGCCGGTCCCGGCTGGCGGGAGCGGGCGGAGAGCGCGCGCCAGCAGGATCAGCGGCACTCCACCCACCCCCAGTACTCGGTCATCAAGTCCCAGGTGACCCAGGCGCTCCTCGAGGAGTACTCCGACGTCTCCAAGGCGCCCCGGGACACCCTGGTTGCCAAGATCGGGGAGCTCACCGGGGCGGTGCTGGGAGAGCTGAGCATCTCCATCACCCGCAACGACCGGCAGCGGCTGGTGGAGCAGATCGTCAACGACATCCTGGGCCTCGGGCCGCTGGAGATGCTGCTCAAGAACCCCGACATCACCGAGATCATGGTCAACGGCCCGGACCAGATCTACGTGGAGCGCCAGGGACGGATCCACCGCTATCCCGCCCACTTCGACTCCAACGACCACCTCATGCAGATCATCGACAGGATCGTCAGCTCGGTCGGGCGGAGGGTGGATGAGAGCTCCCCCATGGTGGACGCCCGTCTCCGGGACGGCTCCCGGGTGAACGTGATCATCCCCCCGCTGGCCCTCAAGGGCCCCACCCTCACCATCCGGCGCTTCAGCAAGGACCCCTTCACCATCGACAACCTCGTGGAGTTCGGGACCATGACCCAGGAGATGGCCACCTTCCTTCGGGCCTGCGTCCGGGGCCGCCAGAACCTGGTGGTGGCCGGGGGCACCGGGTCGGGGAAGACCACCACCTTGAACGTGCTGTCCGGTTGGATCCCCGACGATGAGCGGATCGTGACCATCGAGGACTCCGCCGAGCTGCAGCTCCACCAGGACCACGTGGTGACCCTGGAGTCCCGGCCGGCCAACATCGAGGGCCGGGGGCGGATCGGGATCCGGGAGCTGGTGATCAACTCCCTGCGGATGCGCCCCGACCGGATCGTGGTGGGGGAGTGCCGGGGCGGCGAGGCGCTGGACATGCTCCAGGCGATGAACACCGGGCACGACGGCTCGCTCACCACAGTGCACTCCAACAGCCCCCAGGACACCCTCTCCCGGCTCGAGACCATGGTGCTCATGGCCGGCGCCGACCTTCCCTCGCGGGCCATCCGCGAGCAGATCGCCGCGGCGATCAACATCATCGTCCAGCAGGCGAGGCT
>JAJYWQ010000062.1 GCA_021791415.1 bacterium
CTCAATGGCCTGTCGCCAGCTGCCCGATCTTGAGCCCCAGGACCAGGACCGCCAGAACCAGGTAGCCGCGCAGGCCGTACATGGCCACCTTCTGGCCCAGGGACCAGGTGGGGGGGCGCAGGGTCGGAAGGGGCGGCATCCGCCAGGACTGGCGGTCCCCCTCCACCATGCGCTGGCGCTCGGCGCCTCTCGCCCGCCTCCGGGAGTCAACCCCGAGCGCCCCCAGGACCAGGGCGCCGAGGATGGCCGTGCCCAGGGCGAAGGGCCCTAGGGGCACCTTGGGGAAGACGGTGGTCACTGTGAGGATCAGGGAGAGCAGCACCAGGACCCCCACGATGATGCTGGCGACCACGTTCTGGCGGAAGGTGTTCACCCAGGGGCCCAGCACCTCGGCGTCGTTGCAGAGGAGGAGGAGGAAGACGATCGCCGACGGTAGCAGGACTCCGGCCAGGACCTGGACGCCTGTGGTGATCAGCCCCAGGGGGGCGCCGGGGATGAGGACCACCGCCGCCGCCAGGGCGATGAGGACGGCGAAGGTCAGGTAGAAGCCCTTGGCATCCCCGACGCTGCGGTGGAGGGAGTGGCGCAGACCGAAGATGTCCCCCAGGGCGTACGAGGTGGCCAGGGTCACCGCCGAGGCCCCGATCACCGAGGCGTTGACCAGCACCACCGCGAAGAGGGCGCCGGAGGCGGGCCCGGCGGTGTGGTACAGCCCCCTCGCCACCGTGAGCCCGGAGCCGAAGTTGCCGGCCAGGTGGGTGTGGGAGAAGGCGAAGGCGGTCGCCACCATCAGGCAGGCGGCACCCGCCGTCGTGAGGACCGCTCCGATCGAGGTGTCGGCCAGCTCGTAGCGGAGCCAGCGGGTGGTGATCCGCTTGTCGATCACGTTGGACTGCTGGAAGAACAGCTGCCAGGGGGCGATGGTCGTCCCCACCACAGCGATCACGAAGAGCACCGACGTGGAGCTGAAGCCTCCCTGCACGCCGGGGTGGGTTATCCCGGTCAGGATCGGCCCGGCGGTGGGGTGCGACAGCGCCGCCAGGGGGAACATGAGAAGGCTGGTGACGATGAACACGAACATGAAGCGCTCCCAGAGCTGGAAGCTGCCGGTGGCCACCATGGCCAGGAGCCCCACCGCCACCACCGGCACCGAGAAGAGGGGGGTGATCCCGAAGTAGCGGAGGCCGAGGTCCACCCCGATGAACTCGGTGACCAGGGTGAGGAAGTTGAGCAGGAAGAGGTCGCCCACCGAGAAGGCGGCCCAGAAGCGGCCGAAGCGCTCGCGGATGAGGCGGGCGTGGCCAACCCCGGTGACGGCCCCCAGCCGCACCACCATCTCCTGGGCCACGATCAGGGTGGGGATCAGGAGCACCAGCACCCAGAGCAGGCTCGACCCGTAGTTCTGGCCTGCCTGGGCGTAGGTGGAGACCCCGCCGGCGTCGTTGTCCCCCACCATGACGATCAGCCCCGGCCCCATGATCGCGGCCAGCGTCAGAAGGCGCCGCGACAGCGGCCGCGGCCGGTCCGGGTCCCACTTGGGGACCCGACCCAACGCTCCCCGGATCTCGCCCTCGTGGGCGGGGTCCAGGACCGCCGAGCCCGGTGGCGCCACCGGGCGGAGCTCTCTCGCCATCTGGGGCCCTCCTGGCTGTCACTTCCGACGTGCGAGGCGCACGCCGGGGCCTGGGGCGCTAGGAGAGGCTCAGGGCGCGCGCGGGGCTGGGGTTGCCAGGCGGTCTACTTGACCCGTCCATGCTCACCTCCATGCCCCGACCCGATGGTCACCGGGCCGAGGTTATCTCGGAGTTAAGCCCGGCGCGCACGGATATGCTACCAGGGTGAGTTCGCCCGCCGACCGCCCTCCCGGCTCCTCCTGGGGCTGAGGTGGACGCCACCCCGAGGCGGCGGGGGCCGCGCCGGCGCCGCCGGCTGCTCGGCACCCGCTCAGTGCAGGCCTCCCTGGTGTCGCTCACCCAGCTGCGCTCCATCTCCGCCACTGACGAGCAGGGTAGGGGCGCGGGCCGGGTGGTGGACGTGGTGGTCCGCTGGACCGGCAGTGACGCCTACCCCCCGGTGACCGGGGTGGTGCTCCAGCTCGGGGAGGAGCAGCTCTTCCATCCCTCGACCCAGCTGGCGCGCCTCGACCAGCGCGCGGTGGTGGTGCGGTCCTCGGAGACCTCCGCCCAGCCCTTCTCCCGGCGCGAGGGGGAGTTGCGGCTGGTCCAGGACGTTCTGGGCCGGCAGCTGGTTGATGTGGACGGAGTCAAGGTGCTGCGGGCCGAGGAGCTCTACCTGGCCCAGGTCATGGGCCGGCTCCGGCTGGTGGCCGTGGCCGGAGGGGCGAGGTCGCTGCTGGCGCGGCTCCTGGCGGGGAGCCCGGCTGAGCGGCGCCGGCTGGTCGACTGGTCGGCGGTCCAGCCCTTCGGGGAGCCTGGCTCCGAGCTCCGCCTCCAGCTCCCTCACGAGGGGATCCGCCGGCTGCACCCGGGTGAGCTGGCCGACCTCCTGGAGGAGCTGGACCGGCCCGCCCGGGAGGAGCTCACCGGTGCCCTTGACACCTCGGCGGTGGCGGACGCCCTGGAGGAGATGGAGCCGGAGCGGATCGAGGACCTGCTGCGCGAGACCAGCCCGGAGCGGGCCGCGCAACTGGTGGCCGAGATGGAGCCGGACGAGGCGGTGGACGCCCTCCGGGACATGGAGCGGGCTGAGGCTGACGCCATCATCGCCAAGCTGCCGGCGGAGACGGCCCGCCAGATCACCGAGATCCTGGGGTACCCGGAGACCATGGCCGGAGGCTTCATGACCACCGCCCTGGCCCTCGGCCGGCCGGCGGAGACGGTGGCGGAGGTGCGCCAGCGGCTGCGCCAGCAGCGCCCCCACGGTCAGGACATCGACTCGGTGGCGGTGGTGGACGAGGAGGGGAGGCTGCTGGCCGACGTATCCCTCTTCGAGCTCCTCGCCTCCTCGGACGAAACCCCTCTCTCCCAGCTGGTGGGGGACGCCGAGCCGGTGACGATCCACCCCGAGGCGTTCCTGGACGAGGTGGTGGACCGCCTGACCGACGCCCGGGCGTCCTCGGTGGTGGTGGTGGACACAGAGGGCCGGCCCAAGGGCAGGGTGCTGGCGGACGACGTGATCGACGCCCTCAAGGAGGGCGGGCTGCGCCTCAAGCTTCCCTGGCTCTTTCGCTGAGCTAGGGGCCGTCTCCGGCCCACCCGGCGATGAGCGCCCTCGGGTCCGCCGCCGGCGGGTCGCGGAGCTCCCAGACCCCGCCCCGGCGCACCAAGAGATACCAGAGGCCGTCCGCTCCGAGGCGCAGCTGCAGGCCCGCCCTGGAGTTGGTGATCCGCCCGCTGCGGACCGTGGCCCGACCCGGGAGCTGGGCAATCGCTGCCAGCGCCTCCTCCGTGTCCTCGGCGGACGGCTCCTGCGCCGCTCCCTCCAGGACTTCCAGCGCCTCCAGCTTCCCCGCCCTCCAGGCCAGTGCCCAGCGCCGGAGCAGGTGGGGCGGGACGGCCGCCCGGCGGGCGAACTGGTTGAAGTCGGGGCGCCCCAGGCGGCCGGCCGCCAGTCGGGCCAGATCCTGGTCGACGCCGAGCTGGAGGCCGCTTTCCGCGCTCCCCCAGGCGAGCTCGAAGGCCCGCTCGGCGGCGTCCCGGGCCAGCTCTTGGAGCTCTTCCGCCAGCTCCTGGTCGTACGGGACGGCAAGGGGCGCGGGCCGCCCCGGATGATCGGGCGGAACCAGCGGTGCGGGGAGCTCCGGCAGAGGCCGGCCGGGGCTCAGGACGTCCCTCGCCAGGGCCAGCAGTGGCGCCGAGCCGGGAGCGGCCCCGCCGGTCCCGGCCTCCGCCCCCCCGGCCCGGCGGGTCCGCACTGCGGCCAGGAGCCCCTCTCGAGGCCTGCCCCGGAGCAGGAAGATGGTGAAGGGGTCCTGGTCCATCCTCTCCGCCACCAGGTAACAGACCGCCGCCGAGTGCTTGCAGGGGTCTGCCCAGTCCGGACAGCTGCAGGAGGGAACGATCTCGCCGGCGCCCGGAAGCAGCTCCACCCCGGCCTTGGCGAGAGCGGCCACCACCCCAGGGTCGAGCTCCCCATCCAGCAGCGCGGCGGCGTGGCCGGCGCGCTCGGCAAGAACCCCGTAGACGGCCTCCCACTCCCGATCGGTGAACTGCCGGATCCGGAGCCGCACCAGATAGGGCTGGCGTCTGGTGCCCCACACCGGGGCCCGGACCTCGCCCGGCGCGAGGTCCAGCTCCCCCGCGCGCCCGGTGCGGGCATAGGTGCGGCCGCGGGGAAGGCGGTTGGGATCCATCCGGGCCCTCCCCTCCAGGGCATCGACCCACGCCCGGCCCCACCAGGTTGTGCCGAAGGTCCTCATCCCGCCCTCTGCAGGGAAACCAGGTCGGCGAGTGCGGAGTCGTCCAGCTCGCTGATCCACCCCTCCCCCGACCCCACGATGGACTCGGCCAGCTCGCGCTTGCGCTCCAGAAGGGCGGCGATCCGGTCCTCCAGGGTCCCCTGGGCGACCAGCCGGTGGACCTGGACCGGCCGGTCCTGCCCGATCCGGTAGGCGCGGTCGGTGGCCTGATCCTCCACGGCCGGGTTCCACCAGCGGTCGTAGTGGATCACGTGGGTGGCCCGGGTGAGGTTGAGGCCCACCCCGCCCGCCTTGAGCGAGAGCAGGAAGACAGGGGCCTCTCCCCCCTGGAAGACTTCCACCAGCTGGTCCCGCCGCCGCGCCTCCACGTTCCCGTGCAGGAACACGGTCTTGACCCCCCGGGACCCCAGGTGACTCTCCAGCAGACGGCCCATCTCCACGAACTGGGTGAAGAGCAGCACCGAGTCGCCCTCCGAGAGGATGATCTCCAGGAGCTCGTCCACGGCGGCCAGCTTGCCCGAGCGGCCGGGGAGCGGCCCCGCCTGGCGCAGGTAGTGGGCGGGGTGGTTACACACCTGCTTCAGGGCGGTGAGGAGCTTGAAGACGAGCCCCCTCCGGTCCATCCCCGACGAGCCGCGGATCTCCGCCAGGACCTCGCGGACCACCGCCTCGTAAAGGGTGGCCTGCTCCTCGGTGAGTGGCACGAGGAGGTCGGTCTCGGTCTTGCGAGGCAGCTCGGGCGCGATCTCCGGGTCCACCTTGCGTCGGCGTAGCAGGAAGGGCCGCACCACCCGGGCCAGCCTCTCCCGGGCCCGCTGGTCCCCGTACCGCTCGATGGGGGTGGCCAGGGTGCGCTGGAAGCGCTCCAGCGGCCCCAGCACTCCGGGGGTGGTCCAGTCCAGGATCGACCAGAGCTCGGAGAGCCGGTTCTCGATGGGAGTTCCGGTGAGGGCGACCCGTGTCGAGGCCGGGATCAGGCGGAGTTCGCGGGCCCCCCGGGAGTTGGGGTTCTTCACGTGCTGGGCCTCGTCCGCCACCAGGAGCTTCCAGCCAACCTCCGCCAGCAGGCGGCGGTCCCGCCGCATCACCCCGTAGGTCGCGAGCACCACCTCATCCGAGGCCACCTGGTCCAGGGACCGGTCCCCGCCGTGGTAGCGGCGGGTGGGCACCGCGGGCGCGAACCGCTGCAGCTCACGCTCCCAGTTGCCGAGCAGGGAGGCGGGGCAGACCACGAGAGTGGGCCCCGGGCCCAGGCGCAGGTGAAGGGCGATCAGCTGGATGGTCTTCCCCAGTCCCATGTCGTCCGCGAGGCACCCGCCCAGCCCCAGTTCGGCCATGGCGGCCAGCCAGGCCAGCCCGCGGCGCTGGTAGGGGCGGAGCTTACCGGCCAGCCCCGGGGGCTCGGGAGCCTCACCTGGGGCTGCCGCAGACCGGAGCCGCTCCGCGAAATGGGCGACCGGGCCCTCCAGCACGACCTCCACCTGCCTCCCCGAGATCTCCGTGGTCCCCCAGCCCAGCTCGGCGGCCAGCGCCTCGGCGGCGGTGACCCGCGGGGGCCGGGCGCGCAGCTGGGACACCAGCTCCGGGTCCAGGACCACCCAGCGGCCGCGGAGCCGCACCATGGGACGCTTGGCCTCCGCCACCTCCTCCATCTCCTCCGGGGTGAGCGGCGCGCCGTCCAGGCTCAGCTGCCATGAGAAGTCCAGCAGGGAGTTGAGGGAAAGGCCGGCCGCCATCCCCCCCTCCGGTGGGGCCGTGGCCCTTCCCCGCAGCCGGATCTCCCCGCCCAGCTCCGACGGCCAGAGCACCTCCAGCCCCGCCGCCGCCAGCCCCTCCGCGGCCGGACCCAGGAGGAGCTCCGCCTCGGGGTCCAGAAGCTCCAGCTCCTCAGGGTGGGTGGCGGCGAGCACCCGGTGGAGGGGCGGCCAGACCCGGGAACCTCGCCGGAGCGCGAGCAGGAGGTCGTTCTCGGCCTCCTCTCCGAAGCGCCGCAGCACCGCAGCCGGAGCTCTCCAGAGGTCCGCGGCGTCCACCACCAGGGACGGGTCGGAATGGCTGCGCACCTGGAGGATGGCCCGGATCGGACCGTCTCCCTCCGGCAGGACCACCCGGATCCCGGGCCTGGCGGTCTCCCGAAGCCCGCCCATGCCCTCCTCGAGCCACTCCCGCCACGGCTCCACCCGGACCGGCCGCCGACCGGCGAACGGCGTCCCCACCAGGGCCAGCGGGGCGGCCGCGGTCCGGGGCAGGGAGTCGGCGACGGCGTCCCAGCAGGCCCGGACCAGGGTCTCGGCGGTGAAGACCCGGACCGGCCCGGGGCCCGGCACAGCCAGGCTCTGTGCCTCGGGCGGGAGGGCAGCCGCCAGCTGGCTCAGCCAGACCTCGTCCGAGAGGTCCAGCGGCCCGACCCGCCAGCCGTCCCAGCCGCCCGCGGTGACCGCGGGCACCAGCCGGCCGCGGGCCACCAGCGCCAACCCAGCCTTGAAGGCCAACGACCACGCCAGCAGGGACCGCGATTCCGTGCTCTCCGGGGAGAGCCCGGCGAGCCAGTCCAGCGCCGCACCCACCTCCACGATCCGCGCGGGGACCTCCCGGCGGCCCGCCTTGCCGCCCACGACAAACGCCACCTTGACCTTTCCCGCCCGCGAGCCCGCCACGGGACAGGTGTGCCCCAACCAGGCGAGCCGACCGCGCCGCGGGGGGTCCGAGGGGATGAGGAGCACCTGGTCGCCCGGCGGTCCATCCACACCTCCCATTAAACGCGGCGTGCCCTCCCCCAGCCGCCTATCCTTAGAGCCTGTGAGTCTTGAGCCGGGCGATCCCGGGCGCCCCGAGGGCGTCCTGGTGATAGTGGCCCACCCCGATGACGCTGAGTTCGGCTGTGCCGGCACGGTGGCCCGCTGGACCAGCCGGGGTACACGCGTGGACTACCTCATCTGCACTGACGGCGCGGCCGGCTCCGCCGACCCCAAGGTGGGGCGCGAGGAGCTGCGCGAGATCCGGGAGCGGGAGCAGCGGGCGGCGGCGGACGTTCTCGGGGTCACCGAGGTCACCTTCCTGCGCCGGCCTGACGGCGAGCTCCACTGCGACGACGCCCTCCGGCTCGAGCTCTGCCGCCAGATCCGCCGGCTGCGCCCGGAGGTGGTGGTCTGCCAGAACGCCGTCCGCCACTACGCCAACCTGGGGGGCAACCACCCGGACCATCTCGCCGCCGGCCAGGCCGCCATCGAGTGCGTCTACCCCTATGCCCGCAACCCGTACTCCTTCCCCGAGCTGCTGGCGGAGGGCCTGGAGCCTCACGAGGTGACGGAGGCCTGGGTGACGGGCACGGAGTTCCCCGACCATCTGGTGGACGTGTCGGAGACGGTGGAGCAGAAGCTGAGGGCGCTGCTGTGCCACGAGAGCCAGCACCGCTCCGACCCCTCGGATAGGGTCCGGGCCCGGCTGGCCCAGGCGGGCCAGCCGGCCGGGATCCCCCTCGCCGAGTCCTTCCGCCGGGTCAGGGCCTTCTGATGCCCGGCTGCCGGGTGGTGGTCCTCCACGGGGACGAGACCGGGGAGGAGCTGCTCCTGGAGGCGCTCCGGGTCCTGGAGGCGCCGGGGGTGCGCCAGCTGGTCCAGCTGGAGCACCTGGACCTGTCGCTGGAGTCCCGCAGGCGCACCCGCAACGCCGTCGTCCACGAGGCGGCCCAGCGGATGCTGGAGTGCGGGTTCGGGCTCAAGGCGGCCACCGTGACCCCGGAGGGTCAGGGGGACGTGGGCAGCCCCAACGCCATCCTCCGGCAGGAGGTCGGGGGGGATGTCATAGTCCGCACCGGCCGGAGGATCCCCGGGGTGCCGCCTCTGGCCGGGGTCCACTCCCCGATCACCGTGGCCCGGATGGCGGTCGACGACGCCTACGGCGCCCGGGAGTGGCGGGAGGGGGAGGGGGCGGAGGAGTCCGCCTTCCGCACCACCATGATCACCAGGGAGCGCTGCCGCCGGGTGGCCGAGTACGCCTTCCTCCACGCCGCCGCCGTCGGGGCCACGATCTTCGGAGGGCCCAAGTACACGGTCTCTCCGGTGTATGAGGGGATGCTCAAGGAGGAGATGGACAAGGCCGCCGCCCGCCACCCCGAGGTTCCCTACGAGCCCCAGCTGATAGACGCCACCCTGGCCCTGGTCCTGACCCGGGAGGATCCCCTGGTGATCCCCGCCCTCAACCGGGACGGGGACCTCCTCTCCGACCTGGTGCTGGCGCTGTACGGGACCTTGGCCGGAAGCGAGTCGCTGATGATCGGCTTCCGAGATGACGGCACCCAGCAGGTGGTGATGGCGGAGGCCCCGCACGGCACCGCGCCCAAGCTGCTGGGCCGCCACGTGGCCAACCCCATGGCGATGATCCTGGCGGTGGCGGCGCTGCTCCAGGGGATGCCCGAGGAGGACGCCCGGGCCATGGGCCAGAGGGTCCGGGACTCGGTCATGCGCACTGTCGCCGCCGGGGTGAGCACCGCGGACATCGGCGGCACCGCGGCCACCGAGGAGTTCACGGCGGCGGTCCTCGAGCGGCTGGCAGGCACCACCCCCCCTCCGGCGGACGGCGGGTTGGCGTAGTTCCCGTGAGGGTCCTGGTGGTCGGGGGGGCCGGGTACATCGGCAGCGTGGTCGCCGCCCGGCTGCTCCAGGAGGGCCACGAAGTGGCGGTCCTGGACGACCTCTCGACCGGCCACCGGGACGCCGTCCCCGAGGGGGCGGCCTTCCACCCCGGGTCGACCCAGGATGGGGAGGCTCTGCGCGCGGCGCTTCGGGGCCGAGAGGCGGTGATGCACTTCGCCGCCCGTTCCGTGGTCCCGGAGTCCACCCGGGTCCCGGAGCTCTACTGGAGCAACAACCTCTGCGGCACCCTGGCCCTGCTCTCCGCCATGCGCGAGCTGGGGGTGCGCCGGCTGGTCTTCTCCTCCACGGCGGCGGTGTACGGGGAGCCCCAGCGGCTCCCCATAGACGAGGAGCACCCCACCTCCCCCACCAGCCCCTACGGCAACACCAAGCTGGCGGCCGACCTCCTGATCCGGGACGAGGCCCTGGCCCACCAGCTGGCGGCGGTCTCCCTCCGCTACTTCAACGTCGCCGGCGCGGCCCTCGGCCTCGGGGAGCGCCATCACCCCGAGAGCCACCTCATCCCCCTCCTCCTGGAGGCGGCCCTGGGCAAGCGGGAGGGGCTCACCGTGTACGGCACCGACTACCCCACCCCGGACGGGACCTGTGTGCGGGACTACATCCACGTGGACGACCTCGCCGCGGCCCACCTCCTGGCGCTGGAGGCGACCGGGAGCGGGTCGGAAGGACACCACGTCTACAACCTCGGCAACGGCCGAGGCTTCACGGTGCTGGAGGTGGTGGAGGCGGCACGCCGGGTGACCGGCGTCCCCATCGACATCCGGCTCGGCCCGCGCCGCCCCGGGGACCCGGCGGCGCTGGTGGCCTCCAGCGAGCGGGCGCGGCGGGAGCTGGGCTGGGCGCCCCGGCGTCCCACCCTGGAGGAGATGATCTCGGACGCCCTGGAGTTCCGCCGCTTTCTCCCGGCTGGCTGATGGTCGCTCGGTGGCCCTTCCTGGGCGAGCAAGGCGTGGCCCCGCCCACACCGTCTGGGCGGTCTCGCACCGCTGGCTCAGGCCGGTGGCCGGGCGGCTGTGGCCCGCTCCCGGCATCTGCACAGCCGGGGCCGCCCGGAGGGGGGCGCTGGGGATCTTCACCGCCGGCCCCGCCCGGTCACAGTCACCCGCCCGTCTCCCGGCCTCTGCTTCACCGCCTCCTAGTCCGAGTCCCCTCACGCCAAGACCCCGACTGGCGACCGGCCGCGCGACCTCCAGGCCCCGCACGACGCCCCCTCTCACCACTTGATCGAGGTCGGGAACGAGCGCGCCCCGGTGAACAGGAGGCTTCGACGCCTCCATCAGGGCGGGCCGGCAGGGCCCCCTGGCAGAGAGGTACGGCCGTGGGCACCGGTGCACTCCCCAGCAGCAGCTGTCAAGATCCCATGCTGTGGGAGATGGCGGACTTGCGGCCGGGCCGCATGCCGGAGGCGGCGAGCGGCACGGGTCGGACTCCCTCTTGAGCTCTGAGCTGCAGGGGGTGAGGGCGGTGGTCACCGGGGCCACCAGCGGTCTGGGCCGGGCCATGGCCGAGGCGCTGCTGGAGGCTGGGGCGGAGGTTCTGGCCGCCGCCCGGCCGGGGGAGAGGCTCGAGGCGGCGGTGTCCCTCTGGCGCAGCCAGGGCTGGTTGGCGGGATCCCTTCCCGTGGACGTCCGGGATCCGGGCTCGGTGGAGGAGGCGGCCTCGCGGGTGGCCGCGGCCTGGGGAGCCCCTGACCTCCTGGTCAACAACGCCGGGATCGGGATGATCACGGTGAACCCCGAATTCATGGCCCGGCCCTGCCCCTTCTACGAGGTGTCGGTCGCGGCCTTCCAGAACCTCATCGCCACCAACGTCACCGGGTACTTCTCGGTGGCTCGGGAGTTCACCCGCCTGATGCTGGGGCGCGGTGGTGGCCGCATCGTCTGCATCTCCATCAACCGGGAGACCATGCTCCGGCCTGGCTTCGTGCCCTACGGGCCGTCCAGGGCCGCCACCGAGGCGATGGCTCTCATCATGGCTGAGGACCTGCGGCCGGAGGGGATCTCCGTCAACCTGCT
>JAJYWQ010000070.1 GCA_021791415.1 bacterium
GTCCTACCCGTTCGGGATAGGCGTGGTGGAGCTGCGCCTTCTCGCACCGAGCTTGCCGGTGATCGACAAGAGCGTCTACCTGGCCACCACCGCCGCCGCTGAGCTGGTCGCGCTGTTCCTGGGGAGCCTGTCCCCCACCTGGGCACCGGTGGCAGTGCTCCTCGGGCCGGCTGCCCTTTGGTTTAGTTGGAGAAGCGAGATGTCGTACCTCAGCTTGATGCCGGTCCTGGCCTGCTGCGTGGCCCTGGGGCTGGATCGACTTCGCAGGCAAGCGGCTGGTGCTCGTCACCCAGGGGCGGAGCCCCTCCTGTGAAGGATGGCCCCGGACTCTGGTCCTGACTTACGCGCGCCTGTGTGCGGCACGAGGACAGGGACTGGGTGCCCCGCCGGGGGACGACGGCATCTCAGGGCCGGACGTTAGGGAGCTCTATGGGGGCGGCGGCGGCCGGATGGACCGGGGGAGCGCTCCTTCCGACTTGCCGCCAGGCTGTGATCGCGGCCGCCCCGAGGAGCACCGGGGTGATCTTCACCGGCAGGTCCAGGTGGGGGCTGAAGTCCAGGAGAGCGGCCAAGTTCAGGGCCACCATCCAAAGCGCCAGGCCGGTCAATGGACGTCCCTGCCCGCGCAAGGCCAGGGCAGCCCACACCGCGCCGGGAGCGAGCAGGACCAGGCCCTGGGTTAGGTCATGCGGAGCGACCAGGAGAGACACGCAGAGTGACGAGGTAAGCGCCCACCACCAGTCCTCTTCCGTCCGCGGCGGGTGTCTGGCCCACGCCCACGCCTGCAGGCCGATCCCGGCCGGGATGGCCGCCAGCCCCAGGGTCGCAGCCCAGGTGCCGGGCCCCAAGAGCCGCCAGAAGAATCCCAGCGCCGTCACGTCGTTGATGGGCGGGAAGCGCTGTGCGAGGGTGAATGTCTCCAGATGGATGACCTGGCGCATTCCGGACAGCCCGAGGTCCAGGAAGGTCCCGAGCCCCAGCGCCGCCACGGCAAGGACGAACACCTGGACCCGGCGGTCCCGCCATCGGGCCACAGCCGGCACCATAAGGCCGATGAAGAGGTCTGGCTTCAAGGCCAGGAACAGCGCTGTCGCGGCTGCGCGCGGCACCCAGCGCCGGGCACCGGCGACCAGCACCGCGGACATCCCCAGGGCGGCCCCGAGGGGCCAGAGAAGGTCGAACTGGCCCTGGCCCAGGGCGATGTAGGTCGGGTACCCGGCGAGGGCCCCCAGGGCCACGAGGCCGATGCCAGCATCGGAGGGTCGCTGGCGGGCGATCCACCAGAGCCCGAGGGCGCATCCCCCGACCGCCACCGCATCCCAGCAGAGGAAGGCGGCCCGCAGGGGGAGATAGCTGAAGGGCATGATGAGCCACGCGGCTATCGGCGGGTTGACGAAGGGTATGGCCAGGCTGCCGCCCGGCCCCCTCACCACCGCCTCGAGCTCGTACTGGGTCCTGAGGGAGTAGAGGTCGCGGGTCAGGGGGAACCCATACTGGGCCAGGCCGTGTGCGGCGAAGTAGAACGCGCTGAAGTCGTTGGGCCACTCCTGCTGCCACCCGGTGACCACCGCCAGCACCCAGGCGGCGAGCAGAAGGAGCAGGGTGAATGCAACCTGGCGCGACCAGCGGGCAGACCTCGCCCCTGAGCTCACCGCACCGAGGTCCCGGGCACCAGTGACTGCCGAGGTGGCCGGTTGGCGAGCCGACTAGCGAGCAAGAACGCCCGACGCGGGGTGGACCTCCCCGGGCCTCCGCAGCTGAGTCGTCCGGGTGGGCGAAGCAGGGATCGAACCCGCGGCCTCCTCGTTGTAAGCGAGGCGCTCTACCACTGAGCTATTCGCCCTCGGGGTAACCGGCTATAGCGCGGACGCGCCGGGCCGACCCCCGGGGTCCAGTCCGTCGATCTCGACCGGGTGCAGCAGGTAGACCTCTTGGACGACGAGCACCTTCTCCAGGAGCGAGGTGGGGGAATCTCGGGGCATGGTCGGGACCCCCATGGCCTGGAGGCGGACCCTGAACGCCCGGGGCACCGTCGGCTCCCCCCTCAGGTTGAGCTCCTCCAGGATCTCCAAGGCCCCGTCCAGCTCGGTGAGGCGAGTGCGCCGCCCTTCGCGAGCCGCGCGGGACTCTCCATCCCAGCTCATGCCTCTGGGCATGCGCCCCCTGGGTTTCGACGCGGACGGTTCTCGCTGGGCCACCTTCGCGAGGCAGAACTATGAACCATCACCACCCCCGCGTGCAGGCCCGACGACCACCTGAGCCCCAGCAGCAGGCGCCGCCACCGGTGGGTCTTGGAGGTCGTCCATCTCGCCCCACTCTGGACGCAGGCCGAGCGCGCCGGCCACGAAGGGGGCCACCAGCTCCGCCAGAGCCACCGGGCTGCAGTCTCCACTGGCACCCTCACCCTGTAGGGAGGCAGCGGTCCGGCCCTCTATGCCGCAGGGCACGATCCGGGAGAAAGCTGCCAGATCGGTGGTGCCATTGAGGGCGAACCCGTGATAGGTGACCTTCCTAGAGCTCAGCCGGACGCCGATCGCCGCCAGCTTGCCGGAGCGCGCCCACACCCCGGTGTAGGGGGGATCGCGGAACGCCTCGACACCCAGCAGCTGACAGCTGTCGATGAGCGCCCCCTCCAGCCGACGCAGGTACTCGATGACGTCCAGCCCCAGCTCCTCCAGGTTGACGATCGGGTACCCGACCAGCTGCCCGGGCCCGTGGTAGGTGACGGATCCACCCCGGTCCACCTCGAAATACTCAGCCCCAGCCTCCCGCAGCCCCTCCTCCCCGACGAGGAGGTGGTCTGGGCTGCCGCCCTTCCCCATGGTGTACACGGGGGGGTGCTCCAGGAGGAGGAGGACGTCATTGGCAAGCTCCCCGCTGGCTCGGCTGGCAGCCAATCGCCGCTGCCACTCCCAGGTCGGCCCATAGGGGAGGGTTCCACACCAGACCACCTTCAGCGGCGGCCGCCAGATTCCCGCCACCGGCCTATCCCGCCGCTCTCGCCTGGGCCTGCTCGTGGGCGTGGTATGAGCTGCGGACCAGCGGGCCGGACTCCACGTGGTCGAACCCCAGGCTGACTCCGTACTCGCGCAGATCCATGAACTCCTCCGGGCGCCAGAAGCGGTCGCAGCGTATGTGCTTCAGGGATGGCCGCAGGTACTGGCCGATCGTCACCAGGCGAACGCTGTGCTCCCGCAGGTCCCGCAGCACCTCCTTGACCTCGTCCATGGACTCCCCCAGGCCCACCATGAGTCCTGACTTGACGCGGCTCTCCGGGGACAGCTGCGCCGCCGTTTCCAGGACCTCGAGGGATCGCTTGTAGAGGGACTTGGGGCGCACCCGGGGAAACAGACGAGGGACCGTCTCGATGTTGTGATTGAAGACCTCCGGCCCCGCCTCGAGCACGGTTTCGATGCTCTCCCGACTGCCCTGGAAGTCCGGCGTCAGCACCTCGACGGCGCAACCTGGGCTGAGCTCCTTCACCTGCCGGATGGTGGCGGCGAAGATTCCCGCGCCCCCGTCGGGAAGGTCGTCCCGGTCCACCGAGGTGATGACCGCGTGGGTGAGGCCCATCTCCCGGACCGCCTCCGCCACCCTGCGAGGCTCATCGGTGTCCAGCCCCTCGGGACGGCCGGAGCGGACGGCGCAGAAGGCGCAGGCGCGGGTGCAGACATCCCCCAGGATGATGAACGTGGCGGTCCCGTGGCTCCAGCACTCCCCGAGGTTGGGGCAGCGCGCCTCCTCGCAGACCGTGTGCAGCCGCTGGCCCCGCATGAGGCGATCCAGCTGGGTGTAGCGGCCTCCCACCGGCATCTTGACCGTGAGCCAGGGGGGGCGCCGGTCCACCCCTTCAGGCAACAGCTGCTGCCACATGGGACGGCCGTCTCCCACCGGCCCGCGTCCCGGGATGACGGTGGGCCTGCGGTCGGGGATCAGGGGCAGGGGGACGCGCGGTGGGGCGGGGCTGTCAGCCACCTCCCCATCCTAGCCGCTGGAGCAGGACCTATCCCTAATACAGGGGGGTCTCCGGCCCAACAGACTCCAACCAGCTCTTGACCGCCCCCAGCAGGCGGGCTGCTGCCGAGCCGTCGTTGATCCGGTGGTCGAAGCTGAGGGTGAGGTTCATGATCGGGCGGATGGCGATGGCGTCTCCCACCACCACCGGCCGGGGCACCACTGCGTCCATCACCAGGATCCCCGCCTGAGGCTGGTTGATGATGGCCTGGGAGAGCACCGTCCCCAGCGCGCCGGCGTTGTTCAGCGTGAAGGTGCCGCCCTCCACGTCCTCGAGCCGGGCGGTCCCCGCCCGCGCCCGGGCGATCAGCTCCGAGGCGGCCCGGGCTAGCCCGGCGATGCTGTAGCGGTCCGCGTTCTTCACCACCGGGACGATCAGCCCGTCGGGCACGCTCACCGCCAGCCCCAGGTTCACCTCCCGATGCACCACTATCGCCTCCTCCTCGAAGCTGGCGTTCATCGTGGGCACCGCGCGGAGGGCCAGGCACGTAGCCTGCATGGCGAAGGGCAGGTAGCTCAGCTCCACCCCGGTGGTGGCCCGGAACTGCTCGCGCTGAGCGTCCCGGGCACGTCGAACGCCGCTCATGTCCACCTCCACCATGGTCCAGGCGTGGGGTGAGGTGTGGCGGCTGCGCACCATGTGCTCGGCGATCGACCGGCGCATGGGACTGAGGGTCACCCGCTCCCCCGGGGCGGCGGCGGCCGGGGACGGGCCCTTTGAGGGCGGCGGCGCGGTGGGCGCAGACACCGCCGGAGTCCCCTCCAGGTAGAGAAGGACGTCGCGCTTGGTGATCCGCCCCTCGAACCCGGTGCCCCTGACCTGGGAGAGGTCGACCCCCTTCTCGTCCGCCAGCTGGCGCACCGCTGGGCTGATGAACCCCAGCCCCCTCGGCGCCGCCGCGCTCTCCACCTGCTTGCGAGCCTCCCCTGCGGCCACCTCCGGCGGCGCCACGGGTGCAGGCTGCTCCTCCGAACCCGCCGCGGGCACCGACGGAGACATCACCGGCATGGTCCCGGCGTCTTCGGCGGGCGGTGCCGGCTCCTCCTCGGGGGAATCCAGGGTGCAGATCGGCTGGCCCACGGAGAGCCGCTCGCCCTCCGGCGCCAGTATCTCCACGACCGTCCCTGCCGCCGGGGAGGGGACCTCAGCGGTCACCTTGTCGGTCACCACCTCCACCAGAGAGTCGAACTTCTCCACCTGCTGGCCGGGTTGCACCAGCCAGGAACCGATGGTCCCCTCGGTGACCGACTCCCCCAGCTGCGGCATCGTGACCGTGATCGCCATGGGCTAATTTCCTTCTTGGGCTCAGTAGGCGGCCAGCTGCCGGAGCTTGGCCTCGATCTTCTCCGGACCAAGGCAGTAGACCTCGGCCAGCGGCTCGGCGAACGGGATGGCAGGAACCTCGGGGCCCCCGAGGCGCATCACCGGCGCGTCCAGCTGCTGGAAGCACTCCTCGGCGACGATGGCGGCCACCTCGGCCCCTACGCCGACTGCGAGGTTGGCCTCGTGGCACACCAGCACCTTGCCGGTCTTGCGGGCGGTGGCGATGATCGCTTCCCGGTCCAGGGGCCGGACCGTGCGGAGGTCCAGCACCTCCACTTCGATCCCATCTTCGCCCATCCGCTCGGCGGCGGTCAGCACCTCATGCACGGTGGCGCCGTAGGTGATGCAGCTGAGGTCGGCGCCCTCGCGCGCCACGCGGCTCTTCCCTATCGGCACCAGGTGCTCCCCTTCGGGAACCTCCTCGCGCAGCGAGCGATAGAGGGCCTTGTGCTCGAAGAAGCAGACCGGATCTGGGTCACGGATGGCCGAGAGCAGAAGGCCCTTGGCGTCCGCGGGCGTCGAGGGGATCACCACCTTGAGGCCGGGGACGTGGGCGAACAGCGCCTCCAGGCTCTGGGAGTGGTACAGCGCCCCGTGGACGTGGACCCCTCCCCCGCAGGGGGCGCGGATCACCATGGGGCAGCTCCACTCACCGTTGGAGCGGTAGCGGATCTTGGCGGCCTCGTTGATGATCTGGTCCATGGCGGGAGGAATGAAGTCCAGGAACTGGATCTCGGCCACCGGGCGGAGCCCGGCCAGGGCACACCCGATCGAGACCCCCACGATGGCCGCTTCGGCCAGGGGGGTGTCGATCACCCGCTCCTCACCGAACTCCTGGAACAGCCCGGCGGTGGCGCCGAACACTCCTCCCTTCGCCCCCACGTCCTCCCCCATGACCAGCACCCGGTCATCCCGGCGCATCTCCTCCTCGAGGGCGCCCCGGATCGCCTCCACGTAGGTGACCTGAGCCACCGTCAGCCCTCCTGGTACACGTGGCGCAAGGCGGTGGCGGGATCCGGAGGCGCCGCGGCGTCCGCCTCCGCCTGGGCCGCCTCGATCACCCGCTGGCACTCCTTGCGGATGGTGTCGGCGTCCCCCTCGGAGAGGACGCCTGCCCCCTCTAGCTGGCGGCGGAACCGCTCCAGCGGGTCGTGCTCCCGCATCTGGGCCAGGTCGTCCGGGGAGCGGTAGCGGCGCTGGTCGTCGTCGCTGCTGTGGGACTGGAGGCGCATGCACACGGCCTCCAGGAGGGTCGGCCCCTCCCCCCGCCGGGCCCGGTCCACCGCCTCCCGCGCGGCGGCGTACACCGCAAGGCAGTCGCCGCCGTCCACCGTGGCCGACGGCATGCCATACCCCGGCCCCCGGTCGGCGACATGGGCCACGGCCATCTGCAGCGACTGGGGGACGCTGATGGCATATGAGTTGTTCTCCACCAGGAAGATGACCGGCAGCCGGTGGACGGCCGCCCAGTTGAGCCCCTCGTGCCAGTCCCCCTCGCTGGTCCCCCCCTCGCCCACCGAGGTCACCACCACCTTGTCCTCGCCGCGGTACTTGAACGCGGTGGCCACCCCCACCGCGTGCAGTATCTGGGTGGCTACCGGGCTGCCCGTGGTGACGATGTTGTGGGCCCGGCTGCCGTAGTGGCCGGGCATCTGGCGAGCGCCGCTGTTGGGGTCCTGGGCCCGGCCCAGCGAGGCCATGAGGTGGTCCTTCGGCTCCATCCCCATCACCATGACCAGGGTCAGGTCACGGTAATAGGGGACCAGCCAGTCGTGCCCCCGGCGGAGGGCGTACCCCACCCCGACCTGGGCGGCCTCGTGCCCCTGTCCGGAGATTGCGAAGGGGGCCCGGCCCTGGCGGTTGAGAACCAGGATCCGCTCGTCCAGCAGCCTGCCCAGCACCATGTCCCGGTACATGGAGCGGAGCTGGTCCTGGGTCAGGTCAGCTGCGATCGCGGGCGCCGACTCGGATACCGCCATGGCCTTAGCGCCTCCTGTGGAGCCTTGTCCCCGGCGCCATCCTAGCGCGCCGCCGATCCTCCCCGGCACCCCCCCGCCTCCTGCCTCAGGTGGCCAGCGACCGCCGGATGCCGACCAGGCTCCCGAAAGAGCCCAAAACAGCCCCGCCAAGTATGAGCCCCAGCGAGATGAGGACCGCCAGCTGGACCCCCACGCCGAGCGCCAGGGACCCCCCGGAGCCGAATGCGACTCCCACCCCGAGGAGGACTCCCGAAGCCAAAAGCGCGGAGATCACCCCCAGGATCAGGCCCTCCAGGATGAACGGCCAGCGAACGAACCAGTCAGTCGCCCCCACCAACTTCATGATCTCGATCTCCTGGCGGCGGACGAAAGCCGCGGTGCGAACCGAGATGGTGATGATCACCAGCGCCACCGCGCCCACCACCGCCACCAGGATTGCGCCCCCCAGCTGGGCGGCGAGTATGTAGTGCTCCACCCGGGGGATGACATCCTTGTTGTAGTCGGTCTGGTGGGGTCCGGGGAAGAGCAGGTCCGAGGTCGACACCTGGTTGTTGATGGCGGTGACCGCGGCGATGTTCTTCAGGTGAAGGTTGATGCTGGCCGGCAGCGGGTTGCCACCGCCACTGGTCTCCAGGATGTGCAGCGCCCCGCCCAGTCCCAGCGTGGAGGATGCCTGGGCGGCTGCCTGGTCCTTGTTCTCGAAGCTGGCCGACTGGACGCTGGGCTCGCTGGCCAAGGTGTGCTCCAGGTTCAGGGCCGAGGCGAACGAGATGTGGTCGGCCATGAACACCTTGAGGACGCTGGCCTGAGACTCCTCCTGCTGGAGGACCTTGTCCAGGGCGAACACCACCCCCACGGCGGCCCCGGCACCCAGGAGGGTGAGGGTCACGGTGAGAAGTGAGGCGAATGCGATCCCGCGGTTGCGGACGATGTTCTGAAGCGCGACCCGGACCACGAAGCGGAGAGCGGGGACGGGGTTCAAAGGTTCGCCTCCCCATCCTTCAGGTACTGGCCCTCCTGCTCGTCCCGGATGAGGCAGCCCCCCTCCATCGCCAGCACCCGGCGCCGGCAGAGGTCCACCACCTCGCGGTTGTGAGTGGCCATGACCACCGTGGCTCCCCGGTGGTTGATCTGTAGCAGGAGCTGCACGATCCCCCAGCCGGCGTCCGGGTCCAGGTTGCCGGTGGGCTCGTCCGCCAGGAAGATCCTCGGACGGTGGACCAGAGCCCGGGCGATCGCCACCCGCTGCTGCTCCCCCCCGGAGAGCTCGGTGGGAAAGGTGTTGAGCTTGTCCTCCAGCCCCACGATGTACAGCGCCTCCCCCACCTTCTCCTTCAGGTGGCTGCGGCCGGGGTCCGTGACCTGGATGGCGAAGGCCACGTTCTGGGCCACGGTGAGGTTGGGCAGGAGCTTGAAGTCCTGGAAGACGATCCCCATCTTGCGCCGCAGCCGAGGCAGGTGACGGCGGCGGAGGCGGGCCAGGTCCTGGCCCTCCACCAGCACGTGACCTTTCGTCGCGGTCTCCTCACGGATGAGTAGACGGATGATGGTCGACTTCCCGGCGCCACTGGCTCCGACCACGAAGACGAAGTCCCTCGGCGGGATGGTGAAGGAGACGTCCCGGATGGCGGCGGCCCCGTTGTGATAGGTCTTGCTGACGTTCTGGAAGACGATTATCGGTGGCTCGTGGCGGACCGGCCGGGTGGTCTCGGCCACCTGGGGCCTCGGCGGGGCGGGGCTGGTGGAGATCGACATCTTGGGGTGCTGTGGTCCTCGTGCCAGCCCGGCTGGCGCTCGACGGGCGGACCCCCAAACGAGGGAGATTGGTGTAGCCCTGGGCCGTTCTTGCTTTGGGCGAGTATAGCCTGCGCGTCCGCTATGCGCCCCCCCGAGCGACCTGTCCGGGATGGCGGTCAGGGCTCCTGGCCCCGCTCCCGCCGCTCGGCCTCCTGGCGGAGGTAGGCCTCGATGAAGGGATCCAGGTGCCCCTCTTCCAGCACAGCCTGCACATTCCCGACCTCGTAGCCCGTGCGCAGGTCCTTCACCAAGGTGTAGGGCTGGAGAACATAGGAGCGGATCTGGTTTCCCCACTCCGGCGAGATGAGGTCGCCCTTCAGATCTGCCAGGTGCTCCGCCCGCTGGGCGCGTTGATAGTCCGCCAGGCGGGAGCGCAGCACCCGCCACGCGGTGGCCCGGTTCTGTTGTTGGGAACGTTCGTTCTGACAGGTGACCACGATCCCGGTCGGGAGGTGGGTTATCCGCACCGCCGAGGAGGTCTTGTTGACGTGCTGGCCTCCTGCCCCTGAGCTGCGATAAACGTCCACCCGGACATCCTTCTCGTCTATCTCGACCTCAACGTCGTCCGGGACCTCCGGGTACACCTCGACCAGGGCGAAGGCGGTGTGACGGCGGTGCTGGGAGTCGAAGGGCGAGATCCGCACCAGCCGGTGAACTCCCTTCTCCGCCCGAAGAAGTCCGTATGCGTGAGCCCCCTCGAAGCGCACCGTGGCGCTCTTGATCCCGGCCTCCTCCCCCTCGGACTGGTCCAGCAGCTCAGAGCGCAGCGGCCGAAGTTCTGCCCACCTCAGGTACATCCGGAGCAGCATCTCCGCCCAATCCTGGGCGTCCGTGCCACCCGCCCCGGCGTGCACGCTGACCAGGGCCGGGTACTCGGCATACGGGTCCTGGAAAAGGAGATCAACCTCCCGGCGCTCGATCTCATTGCGTAGGCCGCGGAGCTCGGACGCTAGGGAGGCAGCCAACTCCTCGTCACCCGCCGCCAGGGAGGCCAACTCCGCCGAGTCGGATGCCTTCCTCTGGAGCGCCTCAAGCCCGCTGAGCTCGTCCCTGAGGCGACTGAGCTCCTGGGCCGACTGCTGAGCTGCCGACACATCCGACCAAGCCCCTTCCTCGGCCAGACCCGCCTCCAGGGTTAGAGCGCGCTCGGCCTTCCCTGCGAAGTCAAAGATGCTCCTTGAGCTGCAGGACGCGGTGCTGGAGCGCCAAGGCCTCGTCCACCAACTCGCTCACGAGCCGAGTCTATCAGGCGCTGGAAACGCCCACTGCCACCGGCCCATCGCCAGCCCGTAACCAGACGGCCAACACCTGGGCCCCCTATCTCGGGATACTCCCACCGTGCCGACGCCTCCACAGACGCCCTGCCATGACCCCGGCGCTCTCCACCCAGCCGTGCTCTCCAACTCGCGCCGGCTGTGCGGGCCGCCGGGCGACGCGGCTCCTACCCCAGGTCGCTCCAGTCGATGAGCGGCGCATCGGTACGTCCGCTGACCGAAGACCCGGCC
>JAJYWQ010000032.1 GCA_021791415.1 bacterium
CGCAGGTCACCCGGGCTACCTGGAGGGGGTCACTCCAACCGGTCCTCGTCTGGCGATGGGGGCGCTGCGGCGGAGCCCGGGTGGGAGATGGGCAGGTTCAAGTTGAAGTGCACCCCTGCCATCCGGATGGAGAAGCAGATGGCGGCCGCCAGGACGGCGACGGCGCCGCCGTAGACATGGAGTTCCAACGCCACCGCGGTGACCGTGGCACCGCAGGCCGCCGGCACGGCGTACAGGCCGCTTGACAGCACAGTAGGCACCTTGCGGATCACCACATCCCTGACCGTGCCTCCACCGACGCCGGTTATGGTCCCGAGGACGACTGACTGGAAGGGGCCCAGGTGGGCGGCGAACGCCGTGGTGGTCCCCGTCACGCAGAACAGCGCCAGGCCGGCGGCGTCGAAGACAGTGATCGACCGTTCCAGGCGAAGCCAGAGCCGGCGGGCGACGAAGGCGATGACACCGGCGCCGGCGCCGACTGCGAGGTAGCGCCAGTCCCGGAACGCTGCCGGGGGCAGCGAGCCGATGAGGACGTCACGGATGATGCCCCCTCCGAGGGCGGTGATGACGGCCAGGACCACGACGCCGACGATGTCCAGGTTCTCGGACTCCATCGCGGTGAGCGCACCGTTCAGCCCAAAGACGAAGGTGCCCAGCAGCTCGAGCACGAGCTGAAGGGTTGACCCTGGGCTCGACACCGTCTCTATTGGCCGGCTGCTGGCGGTGGGGCCAACCAGGCCAGGGCAGCGACGACCATCGCCTGTATGCCGGTGTCCAGGGTTGGCTGGATCACCGGCGCGAAGAGCGCCGAATGGTTGACGGGGATGTCCTGGGCGACGCGTCCCGCCTGCTCGGCGCGTCGATACAGCTCCGGGTCGGTGCCTCCTATCCCCCAGTAGCAATAGGGGACCCCCAGAGATCTGGGGATGTCACTGAAGTCCTCGCTGGCGCTCTGGGCCGGCATGGGCCCAGAGCGGTCGCCGAAGAACGAGGTGAACGCAGCGGCCACTCTCTGAGTCGTCACGGGGTCGTTGTCGGTGAGGGGGAAGTGATCGAACAGGACGTAATCGGCTGGACTGGGAGATCCCGAGGCCTGACATTCGCCGTCGACGATCCTGCGGACGGCGTCGAGAGTTGCCACTCGAGTCTGCTCGCTGTAGCTGCGGACGTTGAGCTCGATAACGGCGTGGTCGGGGATCACATTGCTCTTGGTTCCGGCCCTCAGGCTGCCGACCGTGAGGACGACCGGCTCCCCGGGGCGGGTCTCGCGGGCCACGACCGTCTGGAGACGGACCACGATCATCGCCGCGAGGACCACGGGGTCGACCGAGGCCTGGGGCATGGAACCGTGCGCCCCCCGCCCGTGGACCGTGATGCGCAAGCTGTCGGCCGCGGAAAGGGTGGGGCCGGCGTGTGTACCCACCACTCCCGCCGGGGCCGGCAACACATGCTGGGCCAGAGCGACATCCACCTTGGGCAGGAGGCCCGCCAGGCCGTCGTCGATCATGGCTCGGGCTCCGTCTCCCGTCTCCTCCGCGGGCTGGAAGACGGCCACCACGGTGCCTGTCCAGCTGCTGCGGCTGGCGGCCAAGAGGTGGGCGGCACCAAGCAGGCACGCGACGTGCATGTCGTGGCCGCAGGCGTGCATGACGCCCACCTGAGGGCCATCTTCATCGGTCACCGTCGTGGCGCTGGCGTAGTCGAGCCGGGTGGCCTCGGCGATCGGGAGGGCGTCCATGTCCGCCCGCAGCAAGACCACCGGCCCCTCCCCGTTTCGGACCAGGCCGACCACACCGGTCCCTCCGACACCGGTGTGGGCCTCAACACCCGACGCCGAAAGCCGCGCCGCGATCTTGGCGGCGGTCGCGTGCTCCCGGTGGGAGAGCTCGGGGTGGGAGTGGAGGTCGCGGTAGAAGTCCGCGGCCCAGATGCGCACGGAGCCGAGGTCTGAGAGGACCGCGGCGACCGCGGACGGCACCGGTAGCTGAGCCATGAGGCGATTGTGCCAGCCCGGGGAGCTGGAAGTGGCGCTTCTGCGCGCCGACTCATCTAGTCAGCCAGTCAGCCAGTCAGTCAAGCTGCCCGGGGCCGCTGTGGTCATGGAGTGTTGAAGAGCTATCGCCGGGGGCCTGAATTCATCAGGGAGGGCCGCGCAGGCTAGGAAGCGCGGCCGGCGCGGATGGACAGTGCGCTCAGCCAGCCAAAGGCAGCCCCAATCGCCATCCGCTGGAACACCCCTCCATATTTCGCAAGCGGAGACGAAGGGGCCAAAGCCGCGCCGAAGAGTGCGAAGGTGCCCACGACGGAGATGGCTCCTCCCGCGGAATAAACGGCCCAGCGACAGTCACGGACGCGGATGGCGGTGGCGGCGCTGGCGAGGGCGGCGACGGTTGTGCCGGCAAAGATGGGGATCGCGCACAGGTTGTGCAGCCGCCCGCCCAGGGTTGGCTCGGGCTCCCCGGCGCCCACGATGAGGGGCCGCAATTCGCCGGGCGGCGACGGTGGGAATCCGCCAACCGGGTCGGTAACGAACAGTCCAGAGCCCACCAGCCCGATACCGACCCCGCCGACCAGGAGAGGGACCGCGCGTGGACCCACTCGGCGCGCCGGAGCCCGGCCCAGTTCCCGAGCGGCGCAGCAGTACAGAGAGCCGGTCAGGATGAAGTTGGCGCGCTGGGGCCACCCATGGCGGCCGCAGGCCAGAGAGCTGACCGGGAGGCGGCGCCAGTCATACCCAGGTCGTTTGGCTCCGATCGCGGTGAAGGCCGCCACGAAGAGCGGCCCCGCCAGGGCTCCCAAGCCCAAAGCGCCGGCTCGACCTGGGCCAGGTCGGGCAGCGCGCCACACGCTGGAGAGGGTAAGGCGCCGAGCACTGGCAGAGCCAGATCCGGCGTGTGCCCAGCCTGTGCAGGAGCGCCCGCCCCTGCGCGCCCTTCTTGAGGGCCTTTCGGGAGAGTCGGGAGGTGCCCCTACAGTTTGCAGCGAGTCGAGGGGCAGAGATAGTGCTCGCGGCGGGCACCACAAGCGGCACCGCGCCGATGACGTTCCTCAAATTCCAGGGGACCCGATGGGCCGAACCGGCCCCACCCGCCGGCATTTCCGTCGTGCGCCGGAGATACGCCGATCCACTATTCTTTGGCTCGCGACCCCGACATGAAGGGCCGCAGCGAGGGTAGTCGCGGTGCGCCCAGTGCCATGGGGTCCGTCCTGGGGAGGGATGTGAGGACCGGAGGGGAGAGATGGCGGAGATGAGAGCCGAGCCTATGTTGGAAGCGGCACGAACCGCGCCTGCCGTGACGTCCCGGGTCCAGATTGTTCCCCTGCGCGGGCTTCCGGTGGTGGCCGCGGTGCTGGCCGGTCTGGTGTGGGCCATAGCTGCCAACCAGCTGTGGGCGCTGGATTTCTTCCACGTGGTCGCGGGCGCCATCTGGACCGTGCTGGACCTGTTCTTGGGGTTCGTCCTCGGTCCGACACTGGCCCGACTCTCGGTGCCCGCCCGGGCCGAGTTCACCGCGCGGTTCATGCCCAAGATGGTTCTCATCATGCCTCCCGCGGTGGTCTGCACCCTGGCATCGGGGTGGCAGCTCGCCATCCATCTCGGCAACGTTGGTGCGGCCAGCCCCAACCATGGCTGGATCGTGGCCTCCACGGTGGTGGTGGCGGCGATGGCGCTGATAGCCCTGGGAGTGCTCGAGCCGGCCAACATCGCGGTGCTGTTCGAGATGCGCAAGCCCCGCCCCAACGGCCAGGTAATCTCGCGCCTCATGCGCCGCTTCATCTTCACCGCGGGCATCACCGGGGCAATGCAGGTCGCCACCCTGGTGATCATGACCCACCTGGCCACCGTATGAGCCAGGTGTCGGCGCCCGGGAGGGATGGCGGGGACCGAGGGTCGGGTGGAGTCACCCGGCGGCTGCCGCCGGTCACCGAGCTCTGCATCGGCTCCCTGGCGCTCATGCTGGCGGGTGGAGTCTTCATCGCGGCCAACCTCCCCGGCGCGGTCCCCCTGGGTCCCCCGGCGGGGCTGCTGGTGGGAGGCGGTATCCTGACCGCACTGGCCATGGGGCTGCTGGCCAAGGCCAGGCCGTTCTCCTTCAAGACCTTCTTCCAGGTGGTTCGCTGGGCGCTGCTGGCCTACCTGGTCATCTCCGGCCTGCTCGCCTACGTCTTCATCCGCGATGGGGCCCGCGGACCGATGCTCGTCGTGCTGGTGGCCACACTCCTCCTCTTCGCGGTGGACGTGCCGACAGTGATCGCGTTCACAGTGGCCCGGCACCAGGAGGAGCCAGGTTGAGGGGAGCTGACCGGGGACGAGCCGGAGTACTCCGGGCCGACGGCGGTTGCGCCGCCGCCGTCTCCGACAGGTGCTCGGCCACACAGAGGTGCAGTGCCGGGCCTCGGCGCCCGGGATGGACAGTGGACATCGCGATTGGAAGGAGGAGGGAATGAGACACCTGCGCCTGTCGGCGGCCGCTGCGGTGGCAGCCGCCGCAATACTGCTGAGCGCCGGGACAGCGCTCGCCGACGGTCCTCGGGGGGGAGGCGACCACGGGCAGACCTGCACAGGCGGGGCCATCGCGTCGGGGACCTACCAGTCACTGACGGTGGCCGGAGTTTGTACCATCCCGTCGGGCTCGGTGACCGTCCGGGGCAACCTCTTCATCCGGCCTGGGGCGCTGCTGGACGCGATGACCCCGGCCGCCCTCGCCTCCACGCCGCCGGCATTCGGCCTTCCGGGGTCACTGGCGGTTGGAGGCAGCATCTTCGTTGGCCAGGGCGCGGTGCTCCTCCTCGGCTGCGGGCCATCGCTGCCCTTCTGCGGATCCAGTTCCACGGTCCAAGAGGACACGGTTCAGGGCAGCATCATCGCCGTCGACGCCCTCGGCGTGGTTATTCACGCCGTGACTGTGGGCCACGACCTCTCCGTCATCGGCGGGGGTGGCGGGCCGACAATCGCGGACGTCAGCCAACCCGACGCCTGCTTCGGGATCCCCGCGCCTGCCCCATGGTCCGAGGACCTCGCGGTGGCCAGCACGCCGGTCTACGTCGACGTCGAGGACTCCACCATCGGCGGCAACCTGCGGATGATCGGAATTCAGACCTGCTGGCTCGGAGCGCTGCGGAACACGGTGCTCGGCAACGTGCTGGACGTTAGCAACCAGATGGGCGACCCTGACGCCAACGAGGTGCTCAACAACTACGTCGGCCGCAACCTTGTCTGCTTCGACAACCTTCCGGCGGTCCACGTCGGCGACTCGCACCAGCCGCCCAACACGGTCGGAGGGATGGCGCTCGGGGAGTGCGCGTCATCCTCCATCTCCACCCTCGCCCAGGGGTCGCCGGGCGTAGACGACTAGCCACGTGCGGCTGGGGACGGCCTCACGGCCGTCCCCGGCCGCAACCCGCGGCTGCTTCGATGAGCCGGGCCCCGCCGTAAGCCACCAGGTGGTGCGAGACTAGGGGGAACAGGGGGGCCATGCAGCGCATTCGCGGGCGGCTGCGGATCTGGACGCTGGGCTTGGCGACCGCGACGGGACTGCTGGCCTGCGGGAATCTGCCGCCTCCGCGCCACCAGCCCACGTCGGCCCCCACGCCGTCTCCCGGCGACTCGACGGTGGCGGTGGCCCGAGTCTTCCTCCAGGACATGGTGGACCGGGACTATCCGGCCCAGCGGCAGCTGCTGGCCCCCATAGAGCGGGCGGCCTGGCCATCGCCGGCGGCCAGGTCGGCGATGCTGGCGGCGAAATTCTCCGGTCCCTCCCACGTGGTGGGCTTCTCGCTCGGCCGGCCGGCGGTTGGGATGGAGTGGGCCAGCCCGGAGAACCCGCGGGTCCACGTCGCCTCGGCCACCGAGGTGCCGGCGGCGGTCACGGTTTCGAGGCCCGCGGCCCTGGCGCCGCCGGGGGTCGCGGCGCTCTGCCTTCACACCGATTTGGTTCTGGAGGGGCCCGGTTCCCTACCCGCCACCGCCGGCTACCTCGTGGTCGGTGAGGGGCCAGCGGCCGTGGAGGCACCGGTGATCGCGCCGGCCGCGTTGCAACTCCGGACCGCCTCGGCGCCCATCCTCATGTACCACCTGGTGGGCCCCTACCCGGACCGGTCCCAGTACGCCAGCCAGTACAGCTATGAGCTCGACTACGGGCTGACCGTGCCGCCGGATCAGTTCTCCGCCGAGACGCAGTATCTCGTGGCCAACGGGTCTCAGGCGATCACCATCTATCGCCTCGCCGACTACCTCCTGTACGACCTGCCGCTTCCATCCCGGCCGGTGGTGATCACCTTCGATGACGGCTTCGCCAACGAGTGCCAGTACGCACTCCCGGTGCTGGAGGCAGACGGCCTCACGGCCACCTTCTTCCCCTGCAGCGGCCTCATCGGAGTCAGGAACGGGGAGGAGGAGTGCATGCCGGCAGCGAAGGTCCGCTCGCTCTCCCGGATGGGCTCGCCATTCAGGACCACACCTACAACGACGGCCCGTTCCTCTGGGGGCAGTCCTTGGCCACGATTCAGGAACTGACGGGCTACAGCGCCCGGGTCCTGGAGGCAATCGCCGGGGAGCCCGTGCAGTTCATCGCCCACAGCGGGCTCTGGCCCTACGCCTCGCCCGCGGCGTCCGGCCCCGCCCAGGAGCAGCTATTCACCCAGCTCCGGTCCCTCGGATATGTGGGTGGACCTGAGGACAACTGGGTGGGGGGCTTCGCCTGGGCGGAGTACTCAGAGTCTCTCTGGGAGTGGCCCAGGGTGGGTGCCTATCCTGGCGAGGCCCTCGAGGCGTTCGCCGAGCTCCTGAAGTATGGCTGATCCGAGCTGGGTACACTCGGCTTGGTGAGGAGGAGAGGAAGCGATCTCGGGTATGCCGCCAGCCTGGCGGCCGCTCTCCCGTCTGTGCCCGCCCCGGCGACCGCACCCGTGCTCCTGTCGGCCATCCTCGCCAGTTCCGGTAGCCGTGAGCGAGAGCTACTGGGGAGCGCCCTGCTCGACGTGCTGAACTCAGCCTTCGGCTTGCCGCCCTGCGCCCTCACCGTCGCGGACCGGCCCCAGGTCCACTCCCGGGACGAGAAGGGCCGCCTGGCACGCGCCACGTACGGCTACTACCGCTGCCGGGTCCCCAGCTCGGGCCCCCCACAGCGCTGCGCCATCCGCGTGTACCACCGCACCGCGGTGAGGGGCCAGGTGGTCGGCGCCGGCGCGTTCACGAACACCCTGCTCCATGAGTGGGTGCATCACTATGACTTCGCCGGGCTGGGCCTCCGCCGCTCGCCCCACACCGCCGGCTTCTTCGCGCGCTTCCGCCAGCTGCGCTCCCTTCTGCTCCCGGACATCGCCGCGGAGTCGACCGGGCCGCACTCGGGGCGGTAGCATCAGGGGCGACACATCCAAGGAGGAGTCATGACGCACCCGACCTCTCGGCGCCCCCGCCTGCTGCTGGGCCTGGCCGCTCTCGGCGCGGCCCTCCTGGTCGCCGCCTGTGGCACAGGGCCGATCCCCGGGCAGCCGGCGGGAGCCAGCGGCACTCCGGGCTCCTCGACCTCCACGACTTCCTCCGGGGGCTGCACCGCGGCCAGCGCTCAGAGCGCGGTCACGGTCGACGCCACCAACTCCCTCAAGTTCGTCCCGGCCAGCGTCTGCCTCAAGGCCGGGGGCACCATCACCTGGAAGAACGTGGGCAACATCTTCCACACCACCACCGACTCCTCCTCCCTTGCCGCCAACCCGGCCGACGCCGCCCTGCCCAGTGGTGCCAGCTCCTGGAACCAACCCCTGAACCCCGGGGGCTCCTTCTCCCTGAAGCTCACGGTGCCCGGGACCTACAAGTACTTCTGCATCCCCCACGAGAGCCTGGGGATGCTCGGGCAGATCACCGTCGTCTCATAGCGCGGGCCACGGCCGGCGCGGGAGGTCCACATGCGTTTCGCGGAGCGGATGAGCCGCCTGGGCACCGAGAGCGCCTTCGAGGTTCTGGCCAAGGCCAAGCAGATCGAGGCCAGCGGCCGGTCCATGATCCATCTGGAGATCGGGGAGCCGGACTTCTCCACCCCGGACAACATCGTCGAGTCGGCGTACTCGGCGATGCGCTCGGGGGCAACCCACTACACCCCGGCGGCGGGGCTGCCCGAGGTTCGAGAGGCCATCGCCGAGAGCGTGTCCGCCCGGGGCGGAGTCCCGGTGCGGGCGGATCAGGTGGTGGTGGTCCCCGGCTCCAAGAACATCCTCCACTTCCTGCTCCTGAGCTGCGTCGAGGAGGGGGACGAGGTGATCCTTCCCGACCCCGGGTACCCCGTCTACCGCTCGCTGACCGACTTCGTCGGCGCCCGGGCGCGGCCGATCGCCCTCCGGGAGGAGAACGGGTTCGGGATGGACATGGATGAATTCGAGTCCATGATCACCCCACGCACCCGGCTGGTGATCATCAACTCCCCCCAGAACCCCACCGGGGGTGTCCTCAGCTCCGAGCAGCTGGACCGGCTGGCCGAGCTGGCCCAGCGCCACGACTTCCTTGTCCTCAGCGACGAGATCTACTCGCGCATCTGCTTCTCGGAGCTTCCCAGACCACTCTGGACCAGGGACGGGATGGCGGAGCGGACCGTGGTGCTGGACGGACTCTCCAAGACCTACGCCATGTGCGGCTGGCGGCTGGGATATGGGGTGATGCCCCGGGAGCTGGCCCAGCGGATGGAGACCTTGATGATCAACACCAGCTCCTGCGCTGCCGCCTTCACCCAGCTGGCAGCCGTGGAGGCCCTCCGGGCTCCAGAGTCGGAGGTGGCCGTGGGCCAGATGGTGGCCGAGTTCCAGGCCCGGCGGGACCTGCTGGTGTCCGGGCTGAACAGCGTCCCCGGGATCCGCTGCCACCTGCCCTCCGCCTCCTTCTATGCCTTCCCCAACGTGGAGGGGACGGGGATCCCCAGCCGAGAGCTGGCCTCCCGGCTGCTGGAGGAGGCCGGGGTGGCGGTCCTCGCCGGAGAGGCCTTCGGAGATGCGGGTCGTGGGTACATCCGCCTGGCGTACACCGTTGGACGCCCAGCGCTGGAGAAGGCGGTGGAGCGCATCCGGGAGTTCGTGGCCAGCGCCTCCCCGGCCACCGTTTCGTGACCGCTGCCGGAGGGCGTCGGCCCCTGGTGCTGATGCCGCTGCGTCCCGGTAGCCGGCCCGACCCGGAGGCGGGCATGGACGTCCCTCTCCAGACGGCGAACCAGGCCTACCTGGCGGCCCTTCAGGCGGCCGGAGCCACCCCCATCCTGGTCCCGCTCGACACCGGTGACCTGGATGGTCTGGAGTTCGCGGACGGGCTCCTTCTCCCCGGGGGCCTGGATGTCAACCCCCGCACGTACGGCGAACAGCCCCACCCCACCAGCGAGTGGGACGACCGGCTGGACGATCTGGAGTTCCGCCTCACCCGCTGGGCGCTGGAGCGGAGGCTGCCCATCCTGGGCATCTGCCGGGGCCTTCAGGTGCTCAACGTGGTCCTCGGCGGGAGCCTGGTCCAGGATCTCCCCAGTCAGTGCCCCCAAGGGGTCCAGCACCCCCGCCAGGGCCCCCGGTTCTCCCTGACCCACCACCTCACCCTGGTGCCCGGCGGCCGGCTGGCGGCGGCCGTGGGAGAGGATGAGGTCCCGGTGAACAGCCTGCACCACCAGGGTGTCGAGCGGCTGGCCCCTGGGCTCACCCCCTCGGCCCGCGCCGAGGACGGCCTCATAGAGGGGGTCGAGATGGAAGGAGATGGATGGGTGGTGGCCGTTCAGTTCCACCCAGAGGAGCTGTTCGCAACCCAGCCGTACGCCGCCCGGCTGTTCGAATCCTTCGTCGCCGCCTGCTCCGGGCGGGTCCCCACGGAGGTCCCGGCCTAAAAGGCTCCCTGCCAGGCATGGCCGCCGCCGAAGCTCAGTCCCCGGGAATGCCCTCGGGCAGCTCGCGTCCGGCGGCGATCAGCTCCTGGTCCTCGTCGGCGATCCGATCGAGCTCTTTGATCAGGGAGTCGACCAGCTCGGACTCAGGCAGGGTGGCCACCACCTTGCCCTTGCGATAGAGGATCCCCTTCTGCCGGCCGCCGGCGATCCCGATGTCCGCGTGCATCCCCTCGCCGGGGCCGTTCACCACGCACCCCATCACCGAGACGGTGATGGGGCGGCGCACCCGCTGTAGCGCCGTCTCTACCCGGGAGACCATCGGCATCATGTCGATCTCCAGCCGCCCGCAGGTGGGGCAGGCCACCAGGTTGGGCCCCGTGGGCCGCTCTTGGAGGTTGGCCAGGATCTGGCGTCCGACCCGTACCTCCTCCTCAGGCTGATCCACCAGGGACACCCGGATGGTGTCGCCGATCCCCTCCGCGAGCAGGATGCCGATCCCCATGGCACTCTTGATGGCCCCCGTGGAGGTGGGGCCGGCCTCGGTCAGCCCAAGGTGGATGGGGTAGCGGTTGGGAAGGCTGGCGAAGAGCCGGTTGGCAGCCAGGTTGGTGAGGACGTCGCTGGCCTTGAGGCTCACCTTGATGTCCTGGAATCCCAGCTCCTCCAGGATCCCGATGTGGCCCAGGGCGGCGTCCACCATGCGCCGCGCCACGTCTTCGGGCCCCCCCTCCCCGCGGCCCCGAGCCAGCTGCTTGCGGTCGGGGAGGCTGCCGGCGTTCACTCCGATCCGGATCGGCACCCCCAGCTCCTGGCAGCGACGGGCGATCTCCGCGACCTTCTCGGGCTGGCGGATGTTGCCGGGGTTGAGCCGGAGGCACTGGATGCCGGCGTCCAGCGCCATGAGGGCCAAGGGGGCGTCGTAGTGGATGTCGGCCACGATGGGAAGCCGGCTCCCCTTGACGATCTCCCGCAGCGCCACCCCGGCCTCCTCGGTGTCGCAGGTGACGCGGATCAGGTCGGCTCCCGCGTCCGCGGCTCTGGCGATCTGGTCCAGAGTCCCCGCGACGTCCTCGGTCGCTGTCTTGGTCATGGTCTGGACGCTGATCGGGGCCGCGCCCCCGATCACCACCGACCCGACCTTGATCGGCCTGGTCTTGCGGCGCTTGATCACCTGGTCAACCGGGAGATGTCGCCGAAGGTCACGTAGATGAAGAGCATCACCAACAAGGCTAACCCAACTGTGTGCACCGCCGCCTCCAGCCGGGGGCTCACCTGCCTTCGGCGCGCCGTCTCCAGGGCGATGAAGAAGAGGCGTCCCCCGTCCAGGAAGGGGACCGGCAGGAGGTTGAAGAGCCCGAGGTTGAGGCTGATGAGGCCGAGCAGGGTGGCGTAGACGGAGAGGGAGATCTGGGCCGCGATCGAGGTCTCCTGGGCGATGCCGACCGGGCCGGTGAGCTGCAGGTTGGGGTTGTGGTGGGGGGTGATCAGGGCCCAGAGGTTGACGAAGGTGGCGCCGATCTCCTGGGGCACCGTCCAGAACCCCACCGCCAGCGCCTGGTACCAGGGCATGGGGGCATCCCCCAGGCCAGGCAGGAGTGGGTTGCCGGCGGACGCCAGGTACCCCACCTGCCACTCCACCGGGAGCTGGGACCGGGGCACCTGGACCGTCCTGCGCTCTCTGCCCGAGAGGTAGGTGACCAGCAGCGCCCCGGAGCCGGGAAGGTTGGATGCCAGCTGCGCGGGCGGGGTGTGGGGGATCTGCCTGCCGTCAATGGCCACGATCTCGGCCTCCAGGGGGACCGGAGAATGGGCCTGGAGGCCGACCCAGTGCAGCTGAGGAGTGACCCGATAGGTGCGCGGCGCCCCTCCCCCCCACGGCCTCATCTCGACCCGGACCGGCCGCCCGGCCGCAGCCTGGATGAGGTCCCGGATGCGCACCAAGGAGGTGGTGGCGGTGCCATCCACCCCGGTGATCTGGTACCCGGCGGCGGGCGCCCCGGCCGCCGCCAGCCCGCCACCCCGCTGCACCTGTGGGGACGGGCCACCGGCGGCGGCGACCGCGGTGAAAAGAAGGCCCGCCAGCAGAAGGTTGGTAAGCCCGCCCGCCGCCAGCACCGCCGCCCGGCGGGCACGAGACGCCTTGAGGAACGCTCGGGGGCCGCCGCTGGCGGCGGGGTCCTCCAGCCCGGTCATCCCCGCCATGCGCACATACCCCCCGAAGGGAAGAAGGCGTAACGAATAGCGGGTCTCTCCGCGGGTGCGGCTGGCCAGCCGGGGCCCGAAGCCGATCGAGAACTCGTCGACCTGGATCCCCGACCACTTGGCAACGGCGAAGTGCCCAGCTTCGTGGAGCGAGATAACCACGAGGAGCATCAGCACGATGCCCCCCACGCTCTGCCAGGTGAAGGCGAACCCGGTCACGGCCGCCGACCCCCCGTGGCACCGCGGCGGTCCATCTGGCCCACCATCTCGGCGGCCATGGTCCGTCCAAAGGCATCGGCCGCCAGGACGTCCTCCAGGGTTGTCGGGGGAGCGCCGGCGTACGAGCCGGTCACCTCGGATACCAGCTCCACCATCTCCCCGAAGCGCAGCTCGCCGCGCAGGAAGGCGGCCACCGCAACCTCGTTGGCGGCGTTCATCACCGCCGGTGCCCCTCCGCCGCGGATCGCCGCCTCGCGGGCCAGGCTGAGGGCGGGGAAGCGGCTGGGGTCCGGCTCCTCGAACTCCAGCCTGCCTGCCGACGCCAGATCCAGAGGAGGGACCACCCCCGGCAGCCGCCTTCCGCCGGAGAGGGCCAGAGCGATGGGGGCGCGCATGTCGGCCACCCCCAGCTGGGCCACCATGGTCCCGTCACAGAACTCCACGGCGGAGTGGACGGCGCTCTGGGGGTGGATCACCACCGAGATCCTGGAGTAGGGGATCGCGAAGAGGAAGTGGGCCTCGATCACCTCCAGCCCCTTGTTCATCATCGTGGCGCTGTCCACGGTCACCTTGGGCCCCATCCTCCAATTGGGGTGGGCCAGGGCCATCTCCGGGGTCACGTCCTGCAGCCCGGCCAGCGGAGCTGTGCGGAACGGGCCGCCACTGGCCGTGAGCCAGAGGCGCACCACATCCTGGGCGGACTCCCCGCGCAGGCACTGCCAGATCGCCGAATGCTCGCTGTCCACGGGCACGATCTCGGCGCCCGACCTGCGGGCGGCGGCGGTGACCAGGTCTCCCGCCATCACCAAGACCTCCTTGGTGGCGATGGCCAGCCGGCAGGGTCGATGCAGGGCTTCCAGGGTGGGGAGGAGGGCGGCGGCCCCTCCACCGGCCACCAGCACCACATCGGCGCGCGGGTCGGCGGCCAGCTGGCATGCGGCGTCCTCGCCAACCCAGACTCCGGACGGCACCGGCCCTTGGGGGTCGACCACCACACACGCCACCCCGGGGAAGGGGCGCAGCGCCGCCTGGAGAGCTGTCGTCCTTTGCCCGGCCACGGCCCCCAGCAGCTCGAACTCCTCGGGGTAGCGGGAGATGACCTCCAGCGCCTGGCTCCCAATCGACCCGGTGGCACCCAGCACCACGACTCGGGTCCGTCTAGCGGAGGGCACCGGCCGCCACCAGCAGGGAGTACATGACCGGGGCCACGAAGAGCAGGCTGTCCACCCGGTCCAGTATGCCGCCATGTCCGGGAATCAGCCTTCCGGAATCCTTGACTCCCAGCTCACGCTTGAGCTGGGACTCCGCCAGGTCGCCGGCGATGGCCGCCAAGGAGCAGGTGGCGGCCACCAGTGCGGCCACCGACCAGGAGAGTCCGGGAAGCGCCAGCGGCAGGAGAGCCGTCACCGCCAACGCGGGAAGGAGGAAGCCGGCGGCGGCGCCCTCCCAGGTCTTGGAGGGGCTGATGCGCGGGAAGAAGGGGTGGCGCCCGAGGCGGGAGCCCACCAGATAGGCCCCGGTGTCCCCCAGCACCGACACCCCCACCGCCAGGAGGACCATCTCCACACCCCGGGAGTGGGCGCTCCGGTACAGGAGGGGCAGGAACCCGGCCAGGTAGCCGATCCAGACCGCTCCCCCAAATGCCACCGCCCAGCGCGCCACCGGCCGGCTTTCGGGGCGGGAGAGCAGCGTCAGGGCCAGCCCCGCCAGGGCCCCGGCGGAGAGGCCTAGGCCGGCGGCGGGCACCGTCGGGTAGGCGTAGCGGAGCACCCAGAACGCCGAGAGCGGGGCCAGGACGAGCAGGTTGGGCAGGAGCCCCGCTCCCCGCCAGAGCCGTCGGTACTCAAGCAGCCCCAGGGCGGCCACCAGGACCACCAGCGCCGCCAGATACCCCGAGCCCATCTCCAACGCGACGCCCAGGACCGCCAGCAGAGCGATCCCGCTGGCGGTCCGGACCAAGAGCCTCAATCGAGCTCCGGGACCCCGCCGAAGCGGCGGACCCGAACGGCGTAGTCGGCCAGGGCGGCCTCCAGGTCGGCAGCCCCGAAGTCGGGCCAGAGGGTCTGGGTGACGTACAGCTCGGCGTAGGCCGCCTGCCAGATGAGGAAGTTGCTGGTCCGGAGTTCTCCGGCGGTGCGGATTATGAGGTCGGGATCGGGCAGGCCCGCGGTGTAAAGGTGAGCGGCGAGCATCTCCTCGTCCAACTGGCGGAGGTCCTGTCCCGCCCGGGCCAGGGAGCGGACAGCATCCACGATCTCCGCCCTGCCCCCGTAGTTGATGGCCACGTTCAGGGCGCCCCGGGCGTTCTCGCGGGTGCGCGCCTCCGCCTCCTCCACCAGTCGGCAGAGCCGCGCCGACAGCCGTTCACGGCGGCCGATGACCCGGATGCGCACCCCGTTCTGGTGGAGCTCGTCCACCTCCTCCTGCAGGGTCTGCTCGAAGAGGCGCATCAGGGTCGCCACCTCGTACCGGGGGCGGGACCAGTTCTCGGTGGAGAAGGCAAAGAGGGTAAGGTGATGGACCCCGGCCCGATCAGCCGCCTCCATCACTCGCCGGATGGCCCGGATCCCGGCTCGGTGTCCCTCGGTGCGCCGCTGACCGCGCTGCCGCGCCCAGCGCCCGTTGCCGTCCATGATGATCCCGATGTGGGCGGGCAAGGCCGCGCGCTCAGCCACCGCCCGAATCCCCGTTCACACCTCGAGCAGCTCGACTTCCTTTCGTCGGGCGATCTCCTCCACCCGCTCCACCTGGCGGTCCGTGATCCGCTGCAGGTCGCTGTGGGCGCGCTGGGCCTGGTCCTCGGAGATCTCCCCATCGTGCTCCAGCTTGCGCAGCCGCTCCAGGTCGTCCCGGCGGATGTTGCGGATGGCGACCTTGGCCTCCTCGGAGCGCTGCTTGACGAGGCGCACGAACTCCCGGCGCCGCTCCTCGTTGAGCGGGGGAACGGGCACCCTGATCACCTGGCCGTCGTTGCTGGGGTTGAGCCCCAGCTCGCTGCGCTGCAGCGCCCGCTCGATGGCCGCGATGAGGTGCCGGTCCCAGGGCTGGACCAGGATCATGTGGGGCTCTGGCGCCGAGAGGCTGGCCACCTGGTTGATCGGCACCTGGCTCTCGTAGGCGTCGACCTTGACGTGCTCGATCAGAGCCGGAGAGGCTCGACCCGTGCGGATCGAGGCCAGCTCGCGCTGCAGGGCGTCCAGGCTCTTGGCCATCCGCTCCTCCGCGGCGCGCAGCAGGTCCGCACTCACCCCACGTGCTCCTGGTCTGTGACCAAGGTGCCGACCCGCTCGCCACTCACCGCCCGGGCCAGGTTGCCGGGGGTGAAGAGGTCCAGGACCAGGAGAGGGAGGCGGTTGTCCATGCAGAGGGTGATCGCCGTGTTGTCCATCACCTGCAGCCCCCGGTTGAGGACGTCGAGGTAGGAGATGGTCTCGAACCGCTCGGCGTTGGCGTCCTTGGTGGGGTCGGCGCTGTAGATCCCGTCGACCCGGGTGGCCTTGATGAGCACGTCGGCACCTATCTCGGCAGCTCGCAGTGCCGCCGGGGTGTCGGTGGTGAAGAAGGGATTGCCCGAGCCGGCGCAGAACACCACCACCCTCCCCTTCTCCAGATGGCGGATGGCCCGCCCCCGGATGTATGGCTCGGCCACCTGGTGCATCTCGATGGCGGTCTGAACCCGGGTGGGCATGCCGTGCGCCTCAAGGGCGTCGCGGAGGGCGAGTCCGTTGATCACGGTTCCCAGCATCCCCATCAGGTCCGCGGTGACCCGATTCATCCCCCGCCGGGCTCCCGCCAGCCCGCGGAAGATGTTGCCGCCCCCCATCATCACCGCTATCTCGGTGCCCAGCTGGTGCGCGGCCTGCAGCTCGATGGCCACCGTGTCCAGGACCAGCGGGTCTATGCCGTAGCCGCCGTCCCCAACCAGGGCCTCCCCGCTGAGCTTGATGACCACCCGCCGATAGCGGGCAGGGGGACGCTGCCGGTCCTGGCCCGCCACCCCGGTGAGGGGCATGGCCTCAACCACCTACGCCTCCCTCGGCCCTCTCGCCCAAGGGGAAGCGGGCGAAGCGGGCCACCGAAATGTTCTCTCCGGTTGAGGCGATCGTCTCCTTGATCACCTCCTCCACGCGCCGGGCCCTCTTGCCGGCGTCGTCCCGGATCCAGGGTTGCTCGTAGAGGCAGACCGTCTCCAACCACTTGCGCAACTTCCCTTCGACGATCTGGTCTACCCGGGCCGCGTCCCGACCCTCGGCCGCGGCCTGCTGGCGGTAGATCTCCCTCTCGTGTTCCAGCACCTCCGAGGGGACATCCTCCCGGCGGATCCAGCGTGGACCGAGGCTGGCCACCTGCAGAGCCAGGTCGTGGACCAGCGCCTTGAACTCGTCCGTACGGGCCACGAAGTCGCTCTCGCAGTTGACCTCCAGGAGGACCCCCAGCCGCCCGCCGGGGTGGATGTAGGAGTCCACCAGACCCTCGCGGGTCTCTCGCTCGGCCTTCTTCTCCGCCGAGGCGAGACCCTTGGTTCGAAGCAGGTCACGGGCACGGTCGAAGTCACCAGCCGAGTCGACCAGGGCGCGCTTGACGTCCATGATCCCCGCCCCGGTCTGCTGTCGCAGCTGGCGCACCAGCTCCGCCGAGATCTCCTGGCTCACTCCCCGGCCTCCTCATTCTCCGGCTCCGCACTGGCCTCGTCTGCCGCCTGCTCCTCGGCGGCCCGGAGCTGGGCTGCCCGCTCCGCCGCGGCCTGGGCCTGGGCGGCCTCGATCTGGCGGCGCTGATCGAGCCCATCGACGATCGCGTTGGTGAGCCGGGTCACGATGAGGCGCACGCTGCGGATGGCGTCGTCGTTGCCGGGGATCACGTAGCTGATCTCGTCAGGGTCGCAGTTGCTGTCGGTGATGGCGATGATCGGGATCTTGAGCTTGTTGGCCTCGGTGACCGCGAGTCGCTCCTTGTGAGGGTCGACCACGAAGAGGGCCGCCGGCAGCCGCTTCATCGCGGTGATGCCGGAGAAGTTGCGCCGAAGGCGCTCCAGCTCATCCTCGCGGCGCCGCTGCTCCTTCTTGATCATGCCCGCGAAACCGTCCCGCTCCTGGCGCTCGGCGAGCTCGGTGAGCCGTCGCAACTGCAGCTTCACCACCTCGAAGTTGGTCAGCATCCCGCCCATCCAGCGGTTGATCACGTAGGGCTGGTGGGAGCGCCCGCACTCCGCCTCGATCGTGTCCCGGGCCTGCTTCTTGGTGCCCACGAAGAGGATCTGCCCACCCTGGGCCACCGTGTCCCGGGCGAAGGCGCAGGCGGCGTCCAGAAGCTCCACGGTCTGGGCCACGTCCAGGATGTGGATGCCCCCGCGGCTGGTGAAGATGTAGGGCCGCATCTTGGGATTCCACCGGCTGGTCTGGTGACCGAAGTGGACCCCGTTTTGCAGGAGCTCGGTGAGCGTAGCCACGGGCATGGTGCGCCTCCAGTTGCGTTGAACCTCTGCCCACCATCCACCGGCACCCGGCCCAGGGGAACCCGGGGGCCGTCCGGCGGGCATGTGAATTTGATCTCCGTCGCCAATGGTAGCCCAAAACCCGGAAGCGAACACCGGGGGATCAGGTCAGGCCGGCCCGGGCCGCTGCGCTTAGGGAGTGGACGGGCCTCGGGCCTGTCCGGCGCTAGAGCACGTACCGGCGCAGGTCCTGATCACGTACCAGGTCCCCGAGCCGCTGGCGGACGAACTCGGCGTCCACCACCACCTGCTGGCTGCGGTACTGCTCGGCGGCGAAGGAGACGTCCTGGAGCACCCGCTCCATGACGGTGAAGAGCCGCCGGGCCCCGATGTTCTCGTCCCGCTCGTTGACCAGGAAAGCCTGCCGGGCCAGTTCGGCGGTGCCCTCGGCGGTGAACTCCAGCTCCACCTCTTCGGTGGCCAGCAGCGCCCGGTACTGACCGGTGAGCGAGTTGCTGGGCTCGACCAGGATCCTGCGCAGGTCCGCCTCCCCGAGCGAGGTCAGCTCCACCCGGATCGGGAACCGCCCCTGGAACTCCGGTATCAGATCTGAAGGACGAGCGGAGGTGAAGGCGCCGGCGGCCACGAACAGGATGTGCTCGGTGCTCACCGAGCCGTAGCGGGTGCTTACGGTCGAGCCTTCGATGATCGGCAGGAGGTCACGCTGCACCCCGGCCCCGCTGACGTCCGGCCCGTGGCTCTCGGTGTAGGCACCGGCGATCTTGTCGACCTCGTCGATGAAGACGATCCCGTTCTCCTCCACCGACCGGATGGCGTCATCGTAGACCCGGTCCATATCCACCAGCCGCTCGGTCTCCTCCTGGGTCAGGGTGTGCCGGGCGTCGGCGACGCTCATCCGGCGCATCCGCCGCCTCGGGGGCGCCATCTGGCTGAAGAAGTCGGCCAGCGACCAGCCGATCTCCTCGTACCCGGTGCCCGAGAAGACCTCGACCGGGGCGCTGTACGACTCCTCCACCTCGATCTCGATGAGCCGGTCCTCCAGCTGACGGTTGGCCAGCTTGCGCGCCAGCTGGCGGCGCCGCGCGCGCTCCCGCCGGAGGGCGAGACGCCGGTCCGGCTCATCCACGGGCGGCTGAGCCGCTCGCTCGGCGCCCTCGGTCGGGGCGGCAGACTCGGGAGGGGGTCCCTCCCTGGAGGCGCGCTCCTGCTCCACCAGCCGGTCGATGATCCTGGCCTCCGCCCTCTGCTTGGCCTCGTCCTCGACCTCGGCCACCCGCTGGCTCTGGAGCTGGGTGATGGTCTGCTCCAGAAGGTCGCGGATGATCGACTCCACGTCCCGTCCCACGTACCCCACCTCGGTGAACTTGGTGGCCTCCACCTTGATGAACGGGGAGTTGGTCAGCAGCGCCAGCCGGCGGGCGATCTCCGTCTTGCCCACCCCGGTCGGCCCTATCAGCAGGATGTTGCTGGGCATGATGTCCCCCCGAGCCTCGGGCGCCACCCGCATCCGGCGGATCCGGTTGCGCAGCGCCACGGCCATGGCTCGTTTGGCGTCCTGCTGGCCCACGATGTAGCGATCGAGAGCGCTCACCACCTCGGCCGCGGTGAGCTCACCCTCGGGCATCGACAGCCTCCTCAGGTCCGGGAAGGGTCTCCACGGTGATCTCGGTGTTGGTGTAGACGCACATCGAGGCGGCAATCCTGAGCGCCTCCACCGCCACCTCGCGGGGGGACATCGCCGTGTGCTGGGTCAGCGCCCGGGCAGCCGCCAGGGCGTAGGGGCCGCCGCTGCCGATGGCGCCCAGCCCATCGTCCGGCTCGATCACGTCGCCGTCCCCGCTGAGGAGCAGCAGCTGCCCCTCGCCGGCCACCACCAGCATGGCGTCCAGGTGGCGCAAGTAGCGGTCGGTCCGCCACTCCTTGCCCAGCTCCACCGCGGAGCGCACCAGATTGCCCTGGTGCTGCTCCAGCTGGCGCTCGAACTTGTCGAAGAGGGTGAAGGCGTCCGAGACCGAGCCGGCGAACCCCACCACCACCTGGTCGTGGAACAGCCGCCGCACCTTGCTGGCGTGGTGCTTCATCACCACGTCGCCCAAGGTCACCTGCCCGTCGCCGGCCACGGCGATCTCCGGACCCCGCTGGACGGCCACGATGGTGGTGGCCCGGGGGGTGGATGCCTCATGAGAAGCCACGAAGTCTGAAGTCTACCGCCGGCGGCGGCGGACCTCCCCGGGGAAGATCAGCGTCCGTCCCCCCCAGTGGCCATGGCCGCCGGAGCCGCGGCGGCCGCCTCCCGAGGTGGGCGGTAGCGGCACTTGGGGTATCCGGAGCAGGAGACGAAGGGGCCGAACCGGCCCATGCGACGCACCAGGGGCTGGCCGCACTCGGGGCAGCTCCCCCCGGTGGGCTCCGGCGCGGGCCGGGCCGGCCGGCTGGACCCCGCCTCCGGCCGGATGTAGCGGCACTTGGGGTACCCGGAGCAGCCCACGAACGGGCCCCGGCGGCCACTCCGCCTCACCAGGGGGCGGCCGCACTCCGGGCAGGCCTCGCCCACCTCCTCGGCGGCGGCTCGCTCCTCCCGCCCCTGGATGTAGTCGCACTCCGGGTACCGGCTGCAGCCCACGAACTCGCCGAAGCGCCCCGTCCGGACCACCAGCTCGGCTCCGCAGCGGGGACAGTCACCGCCCGCGGGCGGTGCCTTCACCCGGACCCGGGGCATGTCCTCCTGGGCCCTCTCCAGAACTTTGGCGAAGGGCTCGTACCAGGACCGCACCACCGGGATCCAGCCCTCGTCCCCAGCCTCGATGGCATCCAGCCGCCGCTCGAGCTCGGCGGTGAAGCCCAGGTCGACGACGTCGGGGAACTGGGTGGTGAGCGCCTCGTTGACCGCCACCCCGAGGGGGGTGGGGTGAAGCCGTCGCTCCACCTGGCGGACGTAACCCCGGGTCTGGATCAGCTCCACGGTGGGAGCGTAGGTGCTGGGCCGCCCAATCCCGCGCTCCTCCAGCTCGCGGACCAGCGTCGCCTCCGTGAAGCGGGGCGGAGGCTGGCTGAAGTGCTGTTCCGGGAGGAGCTCCAGCAGGCGGGCGAGATCGCCCTCCGCGAGGAGCGGCAGGAGCTGGTCCTCCCTCTCCTCGGCGGCCGCCACCTTGGTGAAGCCGTCGAAGGTGAGGCGACTACCGGTGGCACGGAACTGATGGCCCGCCGCCTCCAGCTCACACCTCGTGTTCTCGAACTCAGCAGGGCTCATCTGGCTGGCCACGAACCGGCGCCAGATGAGCCGGTAGAGGCGGAGCTGGTCGGAGCTCAGGTGGTCGGCCACCGCCTCCGGAGTGCGCGCCACGCTGGTGGGCCTGATCGCCTCGTGGGCGTCCTGGCTGGCCACCGGTCCCGCCTCCCGGCGGCGCGCCGTGCCCTTGGTCCCGACGTAGCGGGGCCCGAAGGCGCTAGCCACGTGGTCGTGGGCCTCGTCCCTGGCCAGGTCGCTGACGCGGACCGAGTCGGTGCGCATGTAGGTGATGAGGCCCACCGGCCCGGCCGAGCCCAGCTCCACGCCCTCATATAGCTGCTGGGCCATCCGCATGGTCTTCGTGGGGCTGAACCGCAGCTGCGCCGAGGCCTCCTGCTGCAGGGTGCTGGTGGTGTGCGGCTGAGGCGGGTTGCGGCGCTGGCGACGCGTCTCGACCGAGACCACCCTGAAGGGCCGGCCCTCAACCTGCGCCATCACCTTGCGGGCCGCTTGCTCATCAGGCAGCGCCGACCCTCCCTCATCGTCCGCGGCCCGGCCCCTCCTCCCCTTGGCCGGAGGGTGATAGCGCGCGGAGAAGTCCTCTCTAGAGCCGGTCTGCAGCCGGGCATCCAGGGTCCAGCTCTCCACCGGCTTGAAGGCCTCGATCTCCAGCTCCCGATCGCAGACGAGGCGGACCGCCACCGACTGCACCCGGCCCGCGGAGAGTCCCTTGCGGACCTTGCGCCAGAGGAGCGGGCTGAGCTTGTACCCCAGGAGGCGGTCGATGGAGCGACGCGCCTGGTAGGCGTCGACCAGGTTGCGGTCGATCTCGCGTGGCACCTTCAGGGCGGCCTCGACAGCCGGACGGGTGACCTCGCGGAAGACGATCCGCTCCGGCTGCTTCAGAGAAAGCTGGTTGGCGATGTGCCAGGCGATCGCCTCCCCCTCGCGATCCGGGTCCGCCGCCAGCAGGACCCGGCCGGCCTTGCGGGCGGCCGACTTCAGCTCCTGGAGCTGCTTCTCCTTCCCCTTGATCACCGTGTAGTCAGGGGTGAAGCCGTCGTCCACGTCGATCCCCAACTTGGACCGGGGGAGGTCGACGACGTGGCCCATAGAGGCCTTGACCTCGTAGTCCCTGCCGAGGAACTTGCTCAAGGTCCGGGCCTTGCTGGGTGATTCGACGATGATGAGGTTGCTGGGCATGAACGGTCTCAACTCCGAGGCCTTGGGGCCAGGCGATGATAACAACAGCGTTCCACACCCCCACCCAGTTCAAGCAGCCGAAGGGGAACCCGCCACTAAACTGGGTCGGTATCCCGTTCCAGGAGGCTCGGCGCTTGCCCGTCCTTGTCGACGACCGCTACCAGCAGGGGCTCATCGTGGCCCGCCACGACTTCACCAAGGACCTCTGGTCCATCCGCATCCGCCCCGCCGACCCCTTCCCTTTCAGGGCCGGCCAGTACGCCACCCTGGGCGTCGAGCTGGAGGACCGGGTGCTGGAACGGCCCTACTCCATAGTCTCGGCGCCGGAGGAGCCGGAGCTGGAGCTCTTCATCGAGCTCATCCCCGGCGGTGCGCTCACCCCCCACCTCCACCGGCTGGGAGTGGGGCAGACGGTGTGGCTTCGCCGGCGCCCCAAGGGGCTGTTCCTCCGGCAGCCGCCGGCAGCCGACCGGGTGCATCTCTTCTGCGCCACGGTGACCGGTGTCGCGCCCTTCGCCAGCTTCCTGCGCCAGCTTGTCCGCCGCCCACCGGGCGAAGGCGGGGCCGTGCCGAGGATCCTCCTGATCCAGGGAGCCAGCCACGCCGACGAGTTCGGCTACCTGGAGGAGATGGAGCAGCTCAGCCGGGAGCTCCCAGGCTTCCGCTACGTGCCCACCGTCAGCCGGCCCTGGGAAGAGCCGGGATGGGAGGGCGAGGTGGGCCGGGCCGAGGACGTCCTGCGCAAGCACGCCGACGACTTCGGCGTGGCGCCCGGCCAGGGGATGGTGTACTTGTGCGGTCACCCGGGGATGATCGCCGGCGGCCGGGCGCTCATGCGCCGGCGTGGACTTCAGGACAAGGAGATCCTGGAGGAGCAGTACTGGCCCGAGGGAAAGGAGCCCACCGGCTCCGAAACCTGAGTTCGGCTCAGTTCTAAGCCGAAACTCAGCCGCCGCCAGGAGAGTTGAGCTGAGATGAGCCGCCGCCAGCCGGCCGCACCCGGGTGAAGGAGCTGTCGCTCCCCGAGCCGCTCGCCTCCCCCGTACTCGGCGAGAGGGCAAGCGCCCACTCGCGCGCGCGGGCGCTCCTGGCCACCCTCCCCTTCGTCATCTACGTTGGCCTGCGGGTGCCGTCGCTGATGGAGCCCCACTGGTACAGCGACGAGGCGGGCTACGCCACCACTGCCTGGTTCTCCATCCACGGACTCGCCCTCTACCAGACCATCTGGAACAACAAGCCCCCCCTCCTCTTCTGGATTTACGACCTGGCCCTCTGGGCCTTCGGGCCCAGCGAGTTCGGCCTCCACCTGCTGTCCACCCTCGCCGGGCTCGTGGCCCTCGGGGCGCTCTGGTGGGCTCTCCAGCGGCGGGCCAACGGCTGGCGGCGCCTGGGGCCGTTGCTGGCCGCGGCCGTGCTGCTGGGCATCCCCTTCCTGGGGGGGGATCTGGCCCTCCCGGAGAACTTCCTCATCGCCCCCGAGGCGCTGGGGATGGTGCTGGTCCTCGAGGGGTTGGAGCGACGGCAGGCGGGCTGGATGGTGGGAGCCGGGCTGGTGCTGGCCACGGCCGTCCTGATCCAGCAGACGGCACTGGCGGCGGTGGGCGCGGCCGTCCTCCTGGTCGCGGTCCGGCCGGAGCCGGGCCGGGGGAGCCGGATCGCCGCCCTGCTGCTGGCCTGCTCGGTCGGGGTGGGAGCGGGGCTGGCCCCGTACCTGGCCGCGGCCGGCCCCGGCCGGGTGTGGTACTTCCTGGTCGGCTCGTACCGCGGGTACACCTCCGAGTCCCTTCCCCTGACCGCGCTGACCCTCTTCCCCCGGGCCCTGGCGGGCCTGCTGCTGCTGGTGGGGGCCGTGGGGCGGCGGCGCGACCCTCCCCTGGCCCAGCTGGCCGCGGTCTGGCTGGTCGCCGACCTATTGGCCTACCTCCTCCCCAACCGCGCCTACCCCCACTTCCTGTTGCCGGCGGTCGTCCCTCTGTGCCTTGTCCTGTCCGGACTGCACCGTCCCCAGTGGCTGAAGGCCCCGAGGCTCCTCAGGTTGGCGCTGCCGGCTTCGGCCGCCCTCTGCATCGGCACCTGGGCCACCCTCTTCGCCATGAACGCCTCCGGCCTCTTCAGCGGGCTCCTCACCCTGGAGTACATCCCGCTCTCGCTGGGACGGGCGGTCGGAACCGTCACCGGCACCCAGTACCTGTCCGCCTTCGGCCTGGACACCTTGGGGGAGTCTGAGGCGGTGGCCTTCATCCGCAGCCACCACCTGGAGGGGGCCTCGGCCGTGGTGTGGTCGGCCAACGCCTGGCCCTACCTGCTGGCGGGGCTGCGCCCCATCCTCCCGACTCCGGCCATCTACATGGACGACTTCTGGCTGGGGGAGCGGGCCCTCGTCAACCGGGTCCGAAGTGCCCTGCCAGAGCTTGTGGTGGTGGACGGCAGCGGGCTCCCCAGGGCCCTCCACCACTTCCTGGACAGCTCCTACAGGGTGGTGGAGCGGGGAGCCGGGGGCTCGGCGGTCTGGCTCCGGGAGAACGTCCCGGGCTAGCGCTTCAGCCTGGTAGCGAGTGGAGGGGAGATCTGGGCGAACGTCCCGCGCAGCGACTTGACCCAGCGGTTGCCCGGCTGGCGCCAGGCCAGCGGCTCTCCCCCGCTCAGAGACCGGACCCCGTCAAGTCCCGCGTGGGGCACGGCGAGGACCGTCTGCTCCAGCACCCGGGAGGCGCGCTCCGCCTCCACCTGGTGGTAGGGGAGGACGCAGTTGAGAATCACCGAGACTCGCTCCCGGGGGATCCGCAGCTGGTCGCAGATCCGCAGCCAGGCAAGGACCGCGAACACGCCGGGGTTGTCCGGTGTCCCCACCACCACCATATGGTCGGACCGCTCCAGGATGTCGATCCCACCGTTGTCTAGCCGCCCGCCCTGGTCCACGACCACCAGCTCGGCAGGGTGGGTGAGCCTCAGGATGATCGCCCCGACGGCAGCCGGCGAGACGGAGTCCGCCAGCTCCGGGCGTGAGGGCGCGGGGAGAACCGACACCCCACTCGGGTGGCGGGGCAGACGGTCGAAGATCTCCTCTTCGGGACCGACCGAGGACAGCTCGACCCAGGTGGGGGTCTGGGGCGGGAGGTTGAACGCCAAAAGGGCGCTGCCGAAGCGGGGGACGTTGTCCACCAGCGCCACCCGGTAGGCATCCGCAGCCACCACCGCGAGGTTGGCCGCCAGCATCGTCCTGCCCGTGCCTCCCCGGGGTCCGCACACCACCCAGAGCTCACCGCGCCCCTTGGCCGGTCGCTCGGGCGCCACCGAGGCGTCGAGCCGGGAACGGACCAGGTCCGAGAGCGCCTTGGCAGAGGCCGCTCGGGGCAGCTTCTCGCTGGCTCCGGCGTCCAGCGCCGCCGCCACCAGGGGAGAGTTGGCATCCGCGGCCACCAGGATGATCGGGATCGCGGCGTGGAGGATGCTGGCCCGGATCTGGCGAACCAGGGGGACCAGCGCCGGGTCCTCCCCAAAGACCTCGATGACCGCCGCGTCCGCGGGGTTGGCATCGAGCCCGGCGGCGGCGGCGGCGGTCGATTCAAAGCCGACCAGCTCCATCCCGTTCTCGGCCAGCGCCTGGCGGATGACCTCGGACCTCGAAGCCTGACGGGCGATCACCAGCACCTTGCGGGGGAGCGTGTCAGGCATGCCCCAAGTCTATTGCCTCCAGGGGTGAGAGATCAGCGGGAGGAGGAAGTCGGCGTCACTTGGCGGGGGCGCGCCCTCGAAGCCCCCGGCGCCGGCTCGGCGCCACCGGAGCCTCGACCGGCTCGTCCGCGACCACATCCTCACTCACCGCCACCGCGGCCGCGGGCCTCGCTGGGCCCTCCCGGCGCTCCCTGATCCGGGCCTGCTTGCCCACCTTCCCCCGGAGGTAGTAGAGCTTGGCGCGGTGCACCACGCCATGCCGCACCACCTCGATCTTGGCGAGCCGGGGCGAGTGGATGAGGAAGGTGCGCTCAACCCCCACCCCGTGGGCGGTGCGGCGCACGATCACCGACTCCCGGACGCCCCCACCCTTCAGCCCGATGACCACGCCCTCGAAAACCTGGACGCGCTCGCGGGTGCCCTCGACCACCTTGGCATGGACCCTCACCGTGTCCCCGGGCCGAAGCTCCGGTACGTCGGATCTAAGCTGCTCCTCCTCGAGCAGGTCGATGATGTTCACTGCGCACCTCCACCAGCCTCGCCGCCCGTCTGGACCGCGGGTCTCGATTGCCCTGTAGTCTCCGCCTTGAGGAGCAGGTCCGGGCGGATCCGGGAGGCCCGCTCCAGAGCGGCCCGGCGCCGCCAAGCGGAGATCTTCGCGTGATCGCCGCTGCGAAGCACTGATGGTACCGAAAGTCCCTCGAAGACTGCCGGCCGCGTGTACTGGGGATACTCGGGAAGCCCCTCCGCGAAACTCTCGTCGAGGGTGGACTCCGGGTCCCCCAGCGTCCCCGGCAGGTGCCTGGCGACCGCCTCGACCAGGGCCATAGCCGCAAGCTCCCCGCCGGCCAGGACGAAGTCCCCGACCGAGACCTCCTCCAGGCCGAGGCCTTCCACCACCCGCTGGTCGACCCCCTCGTACCGGCCACAGACCAGCATCAAGGACTCCTCCCGGGCCAGCTCCAGCACCAGACCGGCGTCCAGCCGCCTGCCCCCGGCGGACATCAGGATGGAGCGGGCTGGCTGGGAGGCCTGCAGGCTACGCACCGCGGCGAAGAGCGGCTCGGGGCGCAACACCATCCCCGGGCCTCCCCCGAAGGGGGCGTCGTCCACCTGGCGGCGCGAGCCGAGCCCCCAGTTCCTCAGATCATGAGCCTGCAGCCGGACGACCCCAGCTGCCAGCGCTCGGCCCACCACGCCGACTCCCAGCGGGCCGGGGAACACCTCGGGGAAGAGGGTGAGGACGTCAACCCGCATCGTCCCACGGCTCCAGGAAGGTGCCCGCGACTGTGAGTAGCCCGCCGTCGAGGTCCACGTCCAGCACCGCGGCCCGGACCGCGGGGACCAGGCGCTCGCCCTCGGGCCCGCTCACCACCAGGACGTCGTTGGCAGGATAGGGCTGCACGTCGGCAACCACGCCACGCTCGAGGCCCCGCTCGTCGACCACCCGTAGACCCACCAGCTGGAAGTGGAAGTATTCTCCCTCCGGAAGGTCGCGGACGCTGTCGAGGGGGACCTCCAGATACCCGCCCACCAGCCGCAGGGCCGCGGTCCGGTCTTCCACCCCGCTCAGCCGGCAGAGCAGGTGGTCGGCGGCGGCGCGGGGCTCCTTGATCACCCGGGGCTCCCCTTCGAGGAAGACCTCGGTGCCGTCGGGGAGGCGGTCCAACCCCCCACCCAGGAGCTCCAGGGCCACCTCGCCCCGCAGCCCATGGGCCTTGACCACCCGCGCCACTCGCACCCTCCCTGGGGGATTGGTCAATCGACGACCTCGACCTGGACCCGGTCTCGAGACCGGAGAGAGGCCGACCGAACAACCATCCGGATGGCCTCCACGTTTCGCCCCTGTCGACCGATCACCCGGCCCAGGTCCTCGGGGGCAGTCCAGATCCGCACCATGTAGTGGCGCCCTTGCCCTTCGATCTCCACGCGCACGTCATCCGGGCGGCTGACCAGCTGCCGGACGATGTGGCTGACCAGCTCGCGGTAGTCGGGCACCGGATCAGGCCTCGGTCTCAGCAGCCGTCACCTCTTCGGGCTCGCCCGCGGCCGGACCGCTCTCCGCCTGCACCTGCGGACTGTCCGCCTCTTCCGGCTCAGCCCTTTCGGCTGGCGTCTGGGAGGGCGCCGACTCGACCTCGGTCGCGGCGGCCGCGCGCTCCGGACGGGCACGGCGGGGCTTGGCATCGAGCATCCCCTGCCGCTCGAGAAGCTCCCTCACGGCGTCCGAGGGGCGGGCCCCGGTGGCCATCCAGTATCGGATCCGGTCGTCCTGCAACTTCACCACCACGGGATCCGGAAGCGGGTCGTAGTACCCCACCATCTCGATGAAGCGCCCGTCCCGCGGAGAGCGGGCATCCGCCACCACCACCCGGTAGAAGGGGCGCTTCTTGGCCCCCATCCTCTTCAGCCTGATCTTCACCGCCATACTCTGCCTCCTCGCTTAATGCGCTCGACCGCTCTCATCCGCCAATAGCTGGCGTGCGGCCGCGCGGTGTCTTCAACAGCTCTTGGACCAGCCGGCGCCGACCGCCCGCTCCCGAGAGACCCTTCATCATCGACCGCATCTGCTCGAACCCCTTGATGAGCCGGGACACCTCGGCTGGGGTGGTGCCGCTGCCCCGCGCGATCCGGCGGCGGCGCGAGCTATCGACGAGCTCCGGCTTACGGCGCTCCTCGGGGGTCATGGAGAGCACGATCGCTTCCAGCCGTCGCAGCTCCGCCTCGCCGGGGAGCGCCGAGCCCTGGGCACGCATCAGCTCCCGCCCGCCCGGCATCAGCCCCAGGATCGACTCCAACGGCCCTAGGCGACGAAGCTGGCGCAGCTGGGTCACGAAGTCGTCCAGGGTGAGGCGGCCGTCGCGCATACGCTCCTGCGCGGAGACCGCCTCCTCTTCACTTATCTGCTCCTGGCTGCGCTCGATCAGGGTGAGCACGTCGCCCATGCCCAGGATCCGGCGCGCCATCCTCTCCGGGTGGAACGGCTCCAGGTCCCGGGGGCGCTCCCCCACGCCGCAGTACCAGACCCTGAGCCCGATGGCGGCGCGCATGGAGAGGGCGGCACCACCCCGGGCGTCGCCATCCAGCTTGGTGAGGATGATCCCGTCCACCCCCACCTGCTCCTTGAAGGAGCCGGCGACACGCACCGCCTCCTGCCCCGTCATAGCGTCCACCACCAGCAGCGAGTGGTGGACGCGGACGGCGGACCGGATCTCAGCCAGCTCGTCCATGAGGGGCTGGTCCAGGTGCAGTCGACCCGAGGTGTCCACCAGGACCACGTCGTGGCCCTGACGCCGAGCCCCCTGGACGGCGGAGGCGACCCCGTGGGCCAGTCCCCGGCTCGTCTCCGGTACCAGGACCGGGACCTGGTGTTCCGCGGCCAGGATCTGCAGCTGATCGACGGCCGCCGAGCGGCGGAGGTCGGCTGCGACCAGCGCGGGCCGGTGCCCCTCCGCTCGTACCAGGAGCGCCAGCTTCACCGCCGTGGTGGTCTTGCCGGCCCCCTGGAGACCCACCAAGAGGACCACCGTGGGTGGCTCGGGGCTGTAGGAGAGCGCCTGGTCCTCGCCCCCGAGCAGCTCCACCAGCTCCCCGAAGACCAGCTTGATGACCTGCTGACCCGGGGTCAGGCTCTGCAGGACGTCGGCCCCCACGGCCCGCTCTCGCACCCGGTCCACGAACTCCCGCGCCACCTTGTAGTTCACATCGGCCTCGAGAAGCGCCAGGCGTACCTCCCGAAGGCCCGCATCCACGTCTTCGGCGTTCAGGCGCCCCTTGGCGGTGAGATGCTTGAAGGCCACCCCCAGCTTGTCGGTGAGGGTGTCAAACACGGCTGCCCGCCTCCGCCTGCGACCGCGAAAGGCGCCGCTCGAGGTCGGCCACCCGGGCCTCCGCCGCCGCCAGCTGACCACAGAGCCCGAGGCTTGACTCCAGCGCCTCCACCCGGCGCAGGCCCCGGCGGATGAGGTCGTGGGCGGCCGCCCGCGACACCCCGAGCGAGTCGGCCAGCTCGGTCACCGACCAGTCCTCCTCCAGGTGCAGGCGCAACGCCTCGCGCTGGCGCTCGGTCAGGACCGGACCGTAGGCGTCCAGGAGCTGGAGGCGGTGCGAGCGGGAGCGCGCGAGGTCAGCTGTCAATGCCATGCCCTTGACACGATACAAGGTCCACGGCGGTGCCCGGACGGCCCGACCGCCCCCAGGGTGGGCCTCCGGCGCCGGAGCTGACCGTCGCCCTTCTCCAGAGCGGACTCGGGTGCGACCGTAAGGCGGACCGGCCCCGGGTGCCGGGAGGCCGCGGCCTACGGCTCGTCAGATAAGAGGGCCGAGACGTAGGCCGCGGGGTCGAAGTCGTCGAGATCGTCTGATCCCTCGCCCGTCCCCACCAGCTTCACCGGGAGATCCAGCTCCCGCTCCACCTGGAACACGTAGCCCCCGCGGGCACTCCCGTCCAACTTGGTAAGAACCACGCCGGTGGCACCGATGACCTCGGAGAAGGCGCGCGCCTGGGCCAGAGCATTGGCGCCCACGTAGGCATCCAGCACCAGCAGCGACTCCTCAGGCTGGCCGGGGATGCTGGCGGCGATCACCCGGCGCACCTTGGCCAGCTCCTGCATCAGGTTGTCCTTGGTGTGGAGCCGGCCCGCCGTGTCCACCAGGACCAGGTCCCGCTGGCGTGCCCGCGCGGCCTCCAGGGCGTCGTAGACAACCGCGGCGGGGTCCGCCCCCGGGCGGTGCCCGACCACATCAACTCCCAGCGGCTCCACGAGCCGCCGAAGCTGATCCTGGGCGGCGGCCCGAAAGGTGTCCCCGGCGGCTACCAGCGGGTTGAGGCCCTGAGCCTTGCTCCGCGCCGCCAGCTTGGCCACTGTGGTGGTCTTCCCCGAGCCGTTCACCCCGGCGAGCAGCCAGACCGCGGGCATTCCGCCCAGGCGGAGCTCTCGATTTCGGCCTACCAACTTGCTCTCCATCTCGGAGCGCAACCCGGCAAGCAGCTCGGCCGGCTCACGCAGCCGCTCGCGCTCCGCCCGCTCGCGAAGCCCTTCGACCAGCTCCTCGGCCATCGGGGCCCCACAGTCACTGGCCAGCAGCAACTCGAAGATCTCCTCCAGCGTGGCGGCATCCACCGACCCGCGGGCCAGCCGGGCCCGAAGCTGGTTGCCAAGCCCGCTGCCCAGCCGGTCGAGGCGGCGCGGAAGCCTCCGCCACCACCTCGGCCGACGCTCTCCAGCTGGTTCAGACAAGCGCCGCCTCCTCCGGTGTCCCCCGCTCCTCCACCGGGGAGCCGTCCGCCCCCAAGCGGACCGAGAGCACCCGGCTCGCCCCCCTGCCGTCCTGGGTGACTCCGTAGAGGCGGTCGGCGGCGGCCATGGTGGTCAGGCTGTGGGTCACCAGGACGAACTGGGTGGTGCGGGCGCGCTGGCGCAGCAGCCGCACGAAGCTGCCCACGTTGGCCTCGTCCAGGGCCGCGTCCACCTCGTCGAAGACGTAGAACGGGCTGGGCGAGACCTGCTGGGTCGCCAGGACCAGGGCCAAAGCCGTCAGTGCGCGCTCGCCGCCGGACAGAAGGCCCAGCGGGATCACACGCTTTCCTCGGGGCTGCACCTCCAGGTCCACCCCGGGCAGCTCCGAGCCGGTGCCGGGGACCGCCACCAGCCGTGCCCTCCCACCACCGAAGAGCTCCCTCCACACCGACTCGAACTCCGTGGCCACCCGTCCCAGGGTCGACCTGTACCTGGCGCCGGTGAGCCGGCCCACCGCTGCCGCGACCAGCGAAAGGTCCCTCCTCGCCGCCTCAACGTCCTCGTGGACCCGGCGCAGGTCCTCAGTGCGATCCAGCAGATCGGCCAGCTGGGAGGGGGCCAGGGCGTTCACGGGCCCGAGCTGGGCCAGCCGCCGCTCGAGGCGCTGGAGCTCCTGGGCGGTCCGCCCGGGATCCTCAAGCCGGGTCGCCTGCTCCTCAGGAGCCGGCTCCAGCTCCGGCCGCAGCCGGGCCGCCGCCGCCTCCCGGTCGGCGAGCTGCGCCTCCAGCCTGGACACCGAATCCTCGGCGGCCCTGACTTCGGAGTTGAGCTCCGCCCTCCGCCGCTCCAGATCGGCCAGCCGGGCCAGTGGATCGGCATCCGCCGAAGCGGTGTTGGCGACGGCCCCAGCCTCCGCCACCGTCCGGCGGACCAGCCGTCCGAGCTCCTCGCGAACGGCCCAAAGGCGGCCCAGGGCGTGGGCGGCCGCGGCCTCGGCGGCGCGGGCGCCCTGGGCGGCGGCCAGCACGCGAGCCGCGAGCCGGTCCCGCTGAGCGCGGAGCTCGCGGGAGAGGCGCAGGCCGGCCTCTCGGCGGGCCTCCAGCTCGACCCACTGAGAGCGCACGACGGCCACCTGGGACCGGACCTCGGTCAGTCGGGGCAGGATCTGGGTCAGCTCCTCCTGAGTCACCCTCGCCAGTTCCTGGGCCGCGGCCTGCGCCCGGGCCGCCGCCGCCTCCTCCTCCCGCGCCGAGGCGAGCTCGGCCAGCGCCCCGGAGACCAAGGGCTTGTGACTCGAGAGCTCGGCGTCGAGGGTTTCGATGCGCCGACCGAGCTCGGCCAGTGCGGCCTCCCCCCGTGCCACCCTGGACCTCAGAGCTTCGGCCTCCTCGCGCGCGGCGGCCAGCTCGGCTCGAGCACTCTCCACCGCCGCCTCGCGGTGTCGGTGCTGGGCCACCCCCCACTCGCGCCGGGCCTCGGCCTCGCGAACCCGCTCCTCCCGCCGCTCCCGCTCCGAGCGCAGGGAGCGGAGGGTGGCCGCACGCACTATCGCCCCGCCACCACTGGCCGGAGTGCGTTCCCAACCAGTGCCGAGAACCGTCCCATCGGGCAGCACCGCCCGGCCCAGGGGCTCCAGGGCCAGCCAGGCGGCTGCGGCTTCCCGATCCGAGGCGAGGCAGGTGCGGGGCAGGTGACTGGCCACCACCTCGACGGCCAGCGCATCACCGGTGACGGCCTCCACCAGCCGGCGGCAGCCGGCCGGCGGGCTGACTCCGGCGCCGCTCCGCGGTTGAGCCGACCACACCACTGTCTCGGCCGCTCCGCCGCGCCGCGTCAGACCCCGCCTGGCCTCCTCCTCATCGCCCAGAAGGGCAGCGGCCAGCTCCCCGAGAGCGGCGTCCACGGCGACCGCGTCGTCTGGAGCCAGCGGCCGCAGCACGTCGGCCATGGAAGCCAGCGCCAGCTCCGCGGCGCGCACCGCGGCGGCGATCTCGCCATCGGCTCCTCGCCGCCCGGCCCGCGCCTCGGCCTCGGCAAGCTCTCCGGCCGCCTGCCGGGCCGCCCGCTCCGCCTCCTCCAGCGCGGCCTCCAGGGAGCGCCGGTTGCGGCGGGCGGCGTCCTCGGCCTGGATCTCCGTCGCCAGCCGGCCGGCCGCTGCCTCCTGCGCCCTGCTGGCCGCCAGGAGGGCCTCCTGATCGTTCCCCACTCGCTGCTCCAGCTCACTGGCCTCGGCGCGGAGCGAGCTGAGGTCCGCTCGAGCGCGCGTTCCCCGCGCGTCGAGCAGCTCAACCCGACTTTCGAGCCGCTCTATGCCGCGCAACGCACTCTGCTGTGCCGCCTTCTGCCGAGCCGCCTCGGCCTCGGCCTCTGACAGCGCCCCGCGCAGAACGGCCTCCCGTCCCTCCAGCTCACGCGCCTCCGCCTCCAGGGCGCTCAGCCGGTCAGCGGTATCCTGGCTGCCCGCAAGCTGGTCGTCGGGGGCCTCTGGTCCCATCTGATCCAGGTCCCCGAGGGCCTCGCGCTGAAGTCGCAGCGAGGCCGCTCGGTCCCGGACGGCCTGGACCGCGCGCTCCCCCCACCTGGTCGCCTCACCCTCCAGCCGCTGGCGGCTGACCGCCAGCTCGCCCATGGCCCGCTCGTGCTCCAGGCGCAGCCGCTCGCGAAGCTCCAGCTCATCTCTCTGCCGCCGGTAGATGAGGGCATAGTCGGACTCCCGGACCCGCGCCTGGTCCAGGGCGCGGCGAGCCCCCTGAAGCTGGCGCTCGGCGCGCCGTGCCTCGGTGACCGCCTCCAGCCATGCGGCCCGCTCCAGCCCGCCGCGAAGCCGGCGGACCTGGTCCTGCAGCGCCGACGCCTCCTCAGCCAGCTGGGCCTCGGCGCGCAGCTCCTCGATCCGAGGCCAGAGCTCGGCCAGTCTGCCTCCGGACCCTTCCAGCCACTGATCCAGCGAGGCCATCCGTGACGCACTCTCGTCGAGCAGCGCCTGGGTGCCGCGGACCCCGGCCGCCTCCTCGATCAGGTGCCGGCGTTGGGCCGGTGTGGCCCGGATGATCGCCTCGATGTCGTTCTGGGCGATGATGGCGTACCCCGACTGGGCAAGGCCGGTGGCCTCGAGCAGCCGGTAGACGTCGCGCAGCCTCACCCGCTCACCATTGCGACGGAACTCACTGCCCCCGTCTCGGAAGACCCTCCGGCTGAGAGAGACCTCCACGTCCTCGACGGGAAGCCTGCGATCCTCGTTGTCGAAGGTGATCGAGACCTCGGCCATCCCCTGAGGGGCCCGCCTTTCGCCCCCGGCGAAGATCACGTGGTCCAGCCGCTGGCCCCGAAGCTCGCGGGCGCTGGCCCCTCCCAGCACCAGGCGGATCGCGTCCACCAGGTTGGACTTGCCGCTCCCGTTGGGACCCACGATGGCGGTGATCCCGCCCCCGAGGTCGAGCTCGGTCGCCGCTGCGAAGCTCTTGAACCCCTGAAGCTGGAGGCGCGTGACCCTCATTCCGGGCCGGAGACCACCACCTTGGTCCGATGGCGCCCTCCCCGGTGCCCACGCCTGGTGCGGCGGGCCGCCACCGCGCCCTCGGGCCCGGCTGCCAGCTCCGGGGCCGCCGCCTCCGATCCTGGTGCGGAACCGGCCCGGCCCGTCTCCGGGGCAGGTGTCGGCGCATCCCGAGCCGCCTGGCCGGAGAGTCCGGCCGCCGCCCTACGGCGTGTCACCCGACGGCTGGGAGCAGCCCCCGCTGCCTCCGCGGATGCGGTGCCGGCGACCGGCGGTCGGGCAGCCACCGCCTCCACCGCCGAATCGGGAGGGGCGCCGGTGGCCCCCGAGGACCTCGACCGGCTCCGGCGACGCCGACGGTGGCCGGCTGCCTCTTCGCCGGAGGCGTCCGGCGTCTGGCCCTCAGCCGGCCCGGGCCGGGCCGCCGCGGCGACGTCAGGCTCCGGCTCGGGACGCTCCACCACCGGCCTGGAGCGGGACCGGCGCCTCCTCCCCCGTGGCGAGCTGGTCTCTTCCCCCGCCGCAGGACCGGCCGCCTCGGATGCTCCCACGGTGGGGCCATCGAGAGAGACGTGCGTCGCCGGGGCCCCGGGGCTGCCGAGCTCAGCCGCGGCCGGCTCCGCCGCCGGGCGGGAGCGGGACCGACGACGCTTCCGCCGCGGCGGGCCCGCCTCTTCCCCCGAGACCTGGGCCACCGACGGGGACGCTGCGGGATCCGCTCCCCCAGGTGAGACCTGGATGCCGAGGGGCTCCGGTGCGCTGGGCTGAGGCGGGGGCACCTCCGGGGTCAGGAGGTCGACCGCCGGGCGGGAGCGGGACCGGCGACGCTTCCGGCGCGGCAGGTCCGCCTCTTCCCCCGGGACCTGGGCCACCGACGGCGTCGAGGGCAAAGTGGACGGCTCTGCTTGAGGTGGCACGGTCGCCGCGGCCAGAGAGGCGGCTCCCCGGCCGCGCCGCCGCTTTGGCGCGGGGGCCATGAGCTTCTCCAGGGCAAGGCGTGCTGCCGCCTGCTCGGCCGCCTGCTTGGTGCCCCCCCGGCCTTCACCCAGCGTCCCATGCCCCTCCACGGAAACCTGGGAGAGGTACTGCCGGCTGCGGGCATCCTGGCCCACGGGCCCGGTGCGGTACTGCGGAGGCCCGCCGAGCTTCTCCTGAGCCACGGCCTGGAGTCTGCCCTTGAAGTTGGGGTCGGTCCAGGCGCTCAGGTCCCCTATCCGGGACAGGAAGATGCGGCCGGCGCGGCGGTACCCCTGGTCGAGGAAGGTGGCCCCCACCAGGGCCTCGAAGGCGTTGGCATGCAGAGAGGTGAGCCGCCGGGCACCGGACTTCGCCGCGCCCTTGCCGAGGCGAAGGGTCTCCCCCAGCCTCAGCTCTTCACCCAGGCGGGCCAGGGCCACCGTGCTCACCAGGGAAGAGCGGATCTGGGTGAGCTGACCCTCGTCGTATCCCGGGAAGCGCTTGAACAGATACTCGCCGGCCACCAGCTCCAAGACCGCGTCCCCGAGATACTCGAGCCGCTCGTTGTCGCGCCCCGCCACCCCCCGCTCGTTGATCCACGAGGTGTGGGTCATCGCCTCGCGGAGAAGCTCCCGCTGCTTGAAGCGGAAGCCCAGCCGGGCCTCCAGCTCATCCAGCCGCCTCTCCGCCTCGGCCTCCAGGGCCGCCAGCTCCTCCGGGGTGGTCCTCCCCCGGCGGCGCCGGACCGACGTCAGCTGGCCAGGTCCAGGTGCTCCCTCACGTAGTCCCAGGCCTGTCCCACGGTCTGGATCTTCTCCGCGTCCTCGTCCGGGATCTCCATCCCGTACGCCTCCTCGAAGGCCATGATCAGCTCCACCAGGTCCAGCGAGTCCGCGTTCAGGTCCTCCACGAAGTTCGCCTCGGGAGTCACCTGCTCGGCCTCCACGCCGAGCTGCTCCACCACGATCGCCTGGAAGCCTTCCCACGTCGTGTCTGCCATCTCTACCCCTCGTTGGACGGCTGGAAGCCGTCTGGTTGGCCAACTCTGTTGGGTCCGGCAGCTGGGGTGCCGGGTCCACGTTGTCGCGCTCGGGAATTGTGCCAAGTCGGGCTCGACCCCCGCTGAGCCGCTCCCCGGGCAAGACCGCCAGGTGGTCCGGCGGGCTCGACTCGGCCGGGGTGGCGTTGGAGGCCTCCTCGCCCTTCCCGGGCCGCACCAGCCGGCGTACGAAGGACTTCACCGGCCGGCTCGCCGGGAGCGGATCGCTGGCCGGATCTTGGGCCCCAAGCTGCTGGCCATTGTATGGGTCACGGCAGCATCCCCTCGGCGACCTCGGCAGCTCGCTGGGGGGAGTCGACCTGGACCACATCTGGCGCCTCCAGCACCCTCTTGATCAGCGGCCCCAGGGTGGCCCCGGCACCGCACTCCAGGAACCGCAGCGCCCCGGCCGCCTCGAGGGCCCGGACGGTGGCTGTCCACAGGACCGGGCTCTGCAGCTGGACTTCGAGTCCGCGGCGGATCTCCACGGCGCTGCTCACCACCCGGCCCAGTGCCCCCACACCCACCGGAAAGGAGGGCTCGGCGATCTCGGTCTCGGCGATGGCCGGCGCGAACAGGGCGGCCGGGCCAGCCATGAGGGGTGAGTGGAAGGCGCCGCCGACCTGGAGCGGAACCACCCGGCGGGCACCGGCCTCCCGTGCCCTCCGCGACACCTCCTCCACCCCGGCTGCCGAACCTGAGACCACCTGCTGCTGAGGGCTGTTGTCGTTGGCCAGGACGCACAGGGATCCGGACGCCGAGACCTCGGCGCAGATCGACTCCAGCACCTGGGGCGCCAATCCCAGGACGGCCGCCATGGTGCCTGGAGGAGCGCCCGCCATGGCCCGCGCCCGGCGGATGACAAGCCTCATCCCCGCCTCCGGGGCGATCGCCCCCGCAGCCACCAGCGCACAGTACTCCCCAAGGCTGTGGCCGGCGGCGAAGCTCGGCACCAGCCCCCCCGCCGAGAGCAGCCGGAAGATGGCGACCCCGGTGTAGAAGAGCGCGGGCTGGGCCGCTTCGGTCTGGCGCAGGTCCTCCGCACCCGCGTCGAGGAGGAGCCAGCGCAGCGGCACCCCCTCGGCTTCGGCGACCTCGATGAGGTCGAGGGAGCACCCCCTCCCGACGAACTCCCTCCCCATCCCGGGCGCCTGTGCCCCTTGGCCGGGAAACACCAGGGCGTCGCCCTTCATCCCCCCCCCTGGCACCAGGCCCTACTCAGTCGCTATGACCTCCCGTCCCCGATACTGCCCGCAGTTGGGGCAGACCGTGTGCGGGCGGCGCGGGTGCCGGCAGCGGGGGCAGGGAGCCAGGGTCGGAGCCGCCAGCGCCAGGTGGGAGCGCCGCCGATCCCGGCGGGCCTTGGGCACGCGTTCCTTCGGAAGAGCCATCTCGGGCGCCAGTCTATCAGGTGACTGGGTCAGCGCCTCCGGCCGCGACCCTTGGGCCTCTCCTCGCCGTCCCGACCCGACTCCAGCGTCTCCAGGCCCCGGCGCACCTCGCTGAGGGCACTGGAAAGCTGTGTCTCCAGCGCCTCCATCCGCTCCCGGGCATAGTCGTCGGCGTCCTTGCGCATCTTGCGATGACGGTCCCGCGCCTCCGCCAGCAGCCGCTCGGCCTCCGCGGTCGCCTGGCGCGTGATCTCGTGCTGGTCGGTGAGGCGCTCGGCCCGCTCCTGGGCCGCAAGGATCGTCTGGGCCGCCTGCTCCTCCGCCTCGCGCAGGCGCGCCTCCCGCGTCTCCAGCACCAGCCGGGCCTCCTTGATCTCATCGGGCAGCCCCACCCGGATCTGGTCGATGGCGTCCAGGATCTCGTCCTCGTTGATCACCACATTGGGAGTCAGCGGCACCCGTCGGCTCTGGTTCACCAGTGCCTCCAGCTGGTCGAGGACGTCGAAGATCGAGACCCGCTCGCTCTCCACTCCGAATTCGTCTTGGTCGTCGCTCATCCTTCCTCCTCCGCTCTCGGGCGGGGACCGGGCCTCTCCAACCGCTGGCGGAGCGCGACCTCGACCGGCGCCGGGACCAGCCCCTGAACGCCCCCACCGTGGGCACAGACATCCTTTATCAGCGACGAGCTGAGGTACACGTTGGCGAAGCTGGTGGTGAGGAACACGGTGTGCACCCTGGGTTCCAGACGGCGGTTCATCAGGGCCATCTGAAACTCGCTGTCCAGGTCCGAGACCGCTCGGAGGCCGCGTACGATCACCGCCGCCCCCTGGCTGATCGCGAATTCGACGGCCAGGCCGGAGAAGTGGGCCACCACCACGTCGCTCTCCGGGCCGAGGCTGTCCCGCACCATCTGGGCCCTCTCGGCGGCCGTGAAAAGGCAGCTCTTGGCGGTGTTGTCCAGCACCCCCACCACCACCTTGTCGAAGATCATCTGGGCCCGCTTGATCACGTCCAAATGTCCCTCGTGGATGGGATCGAAGCTCCCGGGATAGACGGCAGTGGTCATCTAGACCTCCGGTAGAAGGACAGCTGGGTGGTGCCGTAGCGGGCGACCCGCACGCAATTTAACGCCCCAGAAGCCTCCTCCAGCGTCAGCTCCCGATGGTGCTCCATGACCACCGTGGGATCCCAGGCGGGAAACTCACTGGCCAGCCGACCCGCCTGGAGCAGGAGCCGCGCGAGCAGCTCCGGCCCGGGCGACGCGTATGGGGGGTCCGCCAGCACCAACTGTGAGCGCACCAAAACGTCCCCCCTGCGCCGAGCCCAGCCTTCGGCGTCCTCGGCCACCACCTCGGCCCGATCCGAGAAGCCCAGGCTCTCACAGTTGCGGGCGATGAGTTGGGCCCGCGCCGACCGCACCTCCACGAAGGTGGCGTGGGCGGCACCCCGCGAGAGGGCCTCGATGCCGAGCGTCCCCACTCCGGCGCAGAGGTCCACCACCCGCATGCCGTACACCTGATCTCCGAGGATGTTGAAGAGTGCGCCCCGAGCCACCCCTGCGGTCGCCCGGAGGTCCGGCTCCTCCACTGTCAGCAGCCAGCGCCCGGCGGCCTCCCCGCCGGTGAGCCGCGCGCCCCGGACCGGCCTCAGGCGGCGCCGCGCCGGGCGTCGTGGCCCCCCTGCTGGGGTCGGGCCGGGGTCCGAGGGGGCGGGGCTCCGGTGATAGGTGGCCAACTCCCATAGCATGGCAGCCCGAGTCGCCAGGGGAGGCAGCTCTCAGTCGAACTCGAAGACCACCCGGTAGTCGCGGATCCCCCGTCGCAGGATGGGATCGGTCAACTCCGGGTCCGCCTTGAGCACCTCTTCGGCCGCAGCCCGGGCCCGCTCCCGCAAGGGGTCGTCCAGCAGGTCCCCCACCCTCATCTCGGGGAAGCCATGCTGCCGGAGCCCATACGGGTCGCCTGCCCCCCGGAGGCGCAGGTCGATCTCCGCCAGCTCGAAGCCGTCCGAGTGCTCGATCAGGGCCCGCAGGCGCGCGGTGGCGGCGGGATCCTCCTCACCGACGAAGAGGAGGCAGTGGGCCGGTTGCGCGCCCCTCCCCACCCGGCCGCGGAACTGGTGCAGCTGGGCCAGCCCGAACCTCCCGGCGTCCTCGATGGCCATGACCGTGGCGTTGGGGACGTCGACTCCGACCTCCACCACGCTGGTGGCCACCAGGAGGTCGTACTGGTGGGTGGCGAAGGCCTCCATGCGCTCGGCCTTCTCCCGGGCGGGAAGGCGCCCGTGCACCAGCACCAGCCGGAGGTCCTGGAAGACCTCCTTGGTCAGCCGCTCGTACTCGGCGGTGGCTGAGCGCGCCTCCGCGCCCGGGCTGTCGTCGATGAGCGGGCAGATGATGAACCCCTGGCGGCCTGCTCCGACCTCCGAGCGGATCAGCTGGTAGGCCGCGTCCCGGCCCGCCGCCTCGACCAACTCGGTGCGCACCGGGACCCGGCCCGGCGGGAGGGTGCGGATCTGGCTCACGTCCAGGTCCCCGTATAGGGTCAGGTTGAGGCTGCGGGGGATGGGGGTGGCGGTCATGGAGAGGAAGTCGGGATTCAGGTCGACCTTCTCCCTGAGGCGCAGCCTCTGGGCCACCCCGAACCGGTGCTGCTCGTCCACGATGCAGAGCCCCAGCTGGGGGAAGCGCACCTCGTCCTCGATGAGGGCGTGGGTGCCCACCACCAGCTTGTCGGTACCCGCCAGGAGGCCCCCCAGGATCTCCCGCCGCTGGCGGGCACCGGTGCTTCCCACCAGGAGGCGCGGGTATATCTCGAAGGGCGAAAGCAGCTCCCTCATCGTCTCCAGGTGCTGGCGCGCCAGGATCTCGGTGGGGGCCATCAGTACCACCTGGTGGCCCGCGGCGATCGCCATCCGGGCCGCCATGGCGGCCACCACCGTCTTCCCGGACCCCACGTCCCCCTGCAGGAGCCGGTTCATCGGCGAGGGTCTGTCGAGGTCGATTAGGATCTCGTGGGCAGCCCGGCGCTGGTCGTCGGTGAGGCGGAATGGAAGGGCACGGGTGAAGGCGCGCGCCACCTCCACGTCATAGGGTGACCTGGTGCCGGCTCGGGCCAGCCGCTGGCGGCGGGCCAACAGCGCCGCCAGCTGAGGGTAGAAGAGCTCCTCGAACCCGAACCGGGCCCGGGCGGCGTCCAGTCGAGCCTGACTCTCGGGGAAGTGAACTTGGCGCAGCGCCTCTCCCAGGGGCAAGAGACCCTCGCGCCGCCGCACCTCCTCCGGCAGGGTCTCCTCGGCCAAGGCGACCAGCGGCAGCAGCTCTCCCACCTTGGCCCTCAGCCACCTCGAGGTCAGGCGGGCTGTTTCGGGATAGATCGGAACCAGCCCCCCGACGCTCACCTGGACCCCCTCACGGCGCTCCAGTTGGACCTCGGGGTTGCGCATCTGGAGTCGCTGACCTTGGTGGCGGGCGGCCTGGCCGTGCAGGGTCACCCGCCGCCCCGGATGCAGGATCCGGGCCAGGTGAGGCTGGTTGAACCAGATGACCCCCAAGCTGCCGGTCTCATCGCCGACCTCGCCCTCCACCAGCTCCATCCGCCGCTGGCGAGCGCGCCTCAGGTGGACGGAGAGCACCTCCACCTCAACCGTGGCGCGCTCCCCGGGGCGCAGCCGTCCCACCGGCACCCGGAGGCGCTGATCCTCGTGGCGGCGCGGGAAGTGCCAGAGGAGGTCCCGCACCGTGACCAGGCCCAAGCGGCGCATCCCTGCCAGGCGCTCCGCCGAGATCTTGGGCAACCGCTGCAGCGGGGTGTCCAGGGTGGGACCGACCGGCCGCGAGCCAGCCGCCTGGCCCCACTGGTCAGCGGCGATCTGGGGCCGCCTCCAGGTAGCAGTAGGCGATGGTTCCCGGGCCAGCATGGGTGCTGAGCACCGGGCTGGCGTGGCTCATGAGAACCTCCATCCCCGGATACGTCCGCTGGGTGGACTCCTGTAGCGCTTCGCCCTCCTGCGGGGCCCCGACGTGGATGACGCCACAGCGCTCCAGCGGACTCCGCTCGGCCAGCAGCTCTCCGAGCCGGGCCACCCCCGCGGAGCGGGAGCGGACGCGCCCAAGCGGCACCACCGAGCCGTCCTGGCCCAGGCCGATGAGGGGCTTGATCGAGAGCGCGGTTCCGAGCATGGCGCGGACCTTGCCGATCCGTCCTCCCAGCAGCAAGAAGCGGAGGGTGTCCAGGAGGGCGATGATCCCCAGCCTCGGCGGCATGGTCGCCAGCGCGGCGGCGATCTGGGCCGCCGACTCCCCCCGCTCGGCCCTTTGGACCGCCTCCTGAACCAAGAAGCCCGTGGCCATGCTCACCGTGCGGCTGTCCACCACCTGCACCCGTCCCGCGCCGACCTCGTCGGCGGCGATGGTGGCCGAGCTCACCGTGCCGCTGAGAACCGCCGCGATGTGGATCGAGACCACCCCGTCCGCGCCGCCCTGGAGCAGCTCTCGGTACACCTCCTCGAAGTCCCCGGGGGGCGGCTGAGAGGTGGTGGGAGGTTGGCGGGCGAGCTCCAGACGGCGCACGAAGTCCTGGTCGGAGATGTCGACACGGTCCCGGTAGGTCTCCTCGCCGAAGTGGAGCCGGAGTGGCACCACCACCACCCCGTGGCGGCGACGGAACTCCTCCGGTAGGTCACAGGTGCTGTCGGTGACGATGCGGACCGCCACCGTCACTCCGCCGAGATGATGAACGGGTAGAGGGCCTGTCCCCCGTCGTGGGACTCGACCTCCAACTCCGAAAAGCGACCCTTGATGGCCAGCTCCAGACGGCGGGAGGCCGCTGCCTCCACGCCCGCCCCGCGATAGATGGTCACCACCTCCAACCGCTCGCCTCCCAGCCCCTGCAACGCGGCCACCACCACCTCGCCGGGCTCCGACCCGGCAGCCGCCACCTCGCCGTCGACCACGGCGATGGTGTCGCCCCGGGCGATCGCCCCGCCGGGGTACTGGCTGGGACGCACCGCGGTGGTCACCTCGATGCAGTGGACGCCGGCCATTGCCCTCTGCATCCGCTTGCGATTGACCTCCAGACCCACCTCGGGGTCGAAGGCCAGCAGGGCCGCGATGCCCTGAGGAAGGTTGCGCGAGGGGACCAGCGCCACCTGGCTCCGGCTGACCCGGGCCGCCTGCTCCGCGGCCAACAACAGGTTGGGGTTGTTGGGCAGCAGCAGGACCTCGGCGCAACGCGCCTCCCCGATCGCCCGCAGCAGCTCCTCGATGGCCGGGTTGCGCCCCTGCCCCCCCTCCACCACTGCCGCTGCCCCCAGCCCCAGGAGTAGCTGGTGGAAGCCGAAGCCCGGGGCCACGACGACCACCCCGCGGGTCCCCACCCGGGCCTCCGGCGTGCTTCCTGCGCGAGCCCGGGCCTCCTGGTGCTGGCGGGTCATGTCCTCCACCTTCAGGCGCTCGATGCGACCCAGCTCGGCGGCCCGGGTGAGCAGCTGCCAGGGTTCGGCGGTGTGGATGTGTACGTGCAGCAGCCCCGGGTCCCCCACCACGAGGGCCGAGTCGTCCTCGTCCTCCTCTCCCCCCAGCCGCTGGCGCACCTCCAGCGCCCCGAGCTCGGAGCCCACCAGGCTGAACTCGGTGCAGTAGCCAAAACCCTGATCCGGAGCGCTAACCGCCAGCACCCCCTGTCGACGACCATCCCGCCCGGGGAAGGCCACCTCCGGCTCCTGCGGTGATCCCGACCCGGAGATCTCCTCGGCGAGGGCGGTCAGGATGACGGCGGCGCCGAAGCCCCCGGCGTCGACCACACCGGCCCGGCGCAGCACCTCCAGCTGGCTGCGACTCCGCTCGACGGCATCCCAGGCCTCCGTGGCGGAGGCCTGCAGAGCTCCCGCCAGGGAGGCCCCGGTGTCGGCCGCGGCCGACGCCGCCTCGGCGGCGTCGCGCACCACCGAGAGGATGGTCCCCTCCACCGGCCGCTTGACCGCGCGGTAGGCCGCGGCGCTCCCCTCCTTGAGCGACGCGGCCAACTCCCCGGCGCCGATCTCCGCCTTGCCCCGGAGCCCCTCCGCCACGCCGCGGAGAATCTGCGAGAGGATCACGCCCGAGTTGCCGCGGGCCCCCATGAGCGCCCCGTGGGCGACTGCGGCCGCCACCTCGCCAGCCTCAGGATCGGGCCCCAGGCTCTCGGCCTCAGCCAGCGCCGCCTGCAGGGTGAGGTGCATGTTGGTGCCGGTGTCCCCGTCCGGCACCGGGAAGACGTTCAGGTCGTTGATCCGATCGCGCTGCTCCGAGAGCCGGGCCAGGGCCGAGCGCAACCCGCGCCTCAGCCCCCGGCCCAGCACCACCGCCGGAACCGGCGAGGAGACTTCAGGTGCCGGCATCGGCTCGCTCGGGCAGACGCAGACCCTGGACGTTGATGTCGACGCTGAGCACCGCCAGGCCCAGGTGGTGCTCCAGGCTGTAGGCGACAGAGCTCATGAGGTTGTGGGCCACCTCCAGGATGCGCACCCCGTGTTCGACGACCACATAAAGCTCAACCCGGATGCCCCGCTCCTCGATACGCAGGTCGATCCCCCGCTCGAAAGCGTCGCGGTTCAGAAGCTCCGCCAGCCCATCCCGAAAGCCCCGGTCGGCCATGCCCGCGACCCCGTAGCACTCCTCCGCGGCCCTGGCCGCCAGCGCCGCCACCACCCGTGGTGAGACCTCGACAGTGCCGAGGGGGTGGGTCTGGACCAACGGTCGTGCTCCGGGCATGACTCCTGTTTCCCCGCATTGCGATCCGGCGATAGGCCGCTCGCGGCTGGTAGACTGCGGCGGAATGATACTTCGGGGCCGCCCGCCGGCCGGGCCCCGTCACTTAGCCTTCAACTGAGGTCGCCATGGCCAAGCGGTGCGAGATCTGCGGCAAGGGTCCGGTGGCAGGCAACAACGTCAGCCACTCCAAGGTCCACACCCGCCGGCGCTTCATGCCCAACCTGGTGAACGCACGCGTGGCCCCTCGGGGTGGCGGGATGGCGAGGCGCATGCGAGTCTGCACCCGCTGCCTGCGCACCAGCATCAAGTCGGCCTAGGCGGCCGGTCGGCCGGTCGCCTCGGAGCGCCAGCGGCCCCCTGTCCGACAGGACCCCTACTTCCGCAAGGCTTAGGGCAGGACGGTCGCCCGGCCCGGTTCAGTCGGGTACCCGCCCCCGGGCAGGGGAACCCCTCAGCCGCTTCCCCATCAGCCCTGGAGTCCGCCCCGGCCGGTCCGCCCAGCCGCCCCCGGCGGCCTGCGGGGCTCCACGCGGACCACGACGATCCTGACGATCCTTAGGTGTGTTCCCATCCGGTGCCCACAATCGGCATCATTCGGCGTGGCCGGTCCACCGATTCTGACCGGCTGACGGCAGCGACCCGAGCGCTGGAGGTGGCGATAGATCGTGGGACGCGAGACGCCGAACTCGGAGGCGATCTCGGCCACGGTGTGAGCCCGCCGCCCATCTGGCCCCAGAGCTTCGTACGTCTCCTGCGCGATCCTGGCCTGGCGGGGGCTGAGCTTGGGTCTCTGCCCCCCGGTACGGCCACGCGCTCTGGCGGCGGCCAGGCCGTCGCGGGTGCGCTCGGCCATCAAGGCGGCTCGAACCGGGCGATCGCGCCGAGGATCTGGAAGAACGTCCGACCCACGGGGCTGGATGTGTCGATCCCCCGGGCCTGCAGGTCGTCGGACAGGGCGATCAAGTGCTCGAGGGACCGTCCCAGCCGCTCGAGCTTGGTGACCACCAACTGGCCGCCTTGCCGGGCGGCCAGGAGTGCCTTGTCCAGCTCGGGGCGGCGGGCCAACTTACCGCTCGCCCCGTCGACGAGAACCCGGTCGCAGCCGGCGGCCCGGAGCGCGCGGCGTTGAGCGTCGAGGTTCTGGTCGGTGGTGGGCACCCGCCCGTAGCCGATACGCATCGTCTAACTGCAGCATCAACGGGGGAGGTCGTTACATAGCTGCGGACACGGACTGCGTTACAGGTGGGCCCCGTGAAGCGCAGTGCGGGTTGCATTTGTCCGCGAACCATCGTTCACGAGACAGCCCGCCCCACATGCCCACACCAGCGCCTTATAGCGCGACTCGTCGTTCCATTGCTCCTGGAGGGCCGTATCCTGGTCGGCATGGCTCAGCGCGCCACCGCAGTGGTACTCGATGAGGATCTGTTGGCCAAGGTCAAGGCGGCTGCCCAGCAGGCAGGGACGGACGAAGGAGCTGTGATCGAGGAAGCAGTCCGGCGGTTCGTGGCTGGCAACGTGCTCGACAGGTTGTGGTCCCGCAATGACCTGGACGAGGACGAGGCCATGGCCATCGCCACCGCCGAGTTGGCCGCGCTCAGGGCCTCCCGCCGGGCGAGCTAGGTCCTGGCCCCCTCAGGGTCGTCTTGGACCCGAACGTCTTGGTCTCGGCCGCCCTCGGCTCCTCTGGCCCGTCGGCCGCTCCGCTCCAAGCCGCCCGCGAGCGGCGCTACCAGCTGATTGCAAGCCCTCACCTGTTGGACGAGCTCACCGGCGTTCTGCTCCGTGAGCGCTTCCGTTCCTACATCGACCTGCATGATGTGCCCGAGTACGTGGCTGAGATCGCCAGCATCGCCAATACCGAGCCCGACCCAACTCCAGGTCGCTCCCTCACCCGTGACCAGAGCGACGACTACCTCGTGGTTCTGGCCCGGGAGGTGGAGGCAGACCTGCTTGTGTCAGGGGACAAGGACCTCATCGCCTTCGGAGGGGACCGCCCCCCCATCCTTCCGCCCCGAGCGGCCTTGGAACGCATCCTCGGCGCAGTGCCCTGAGCATCACCGCACCACCCTGCAACTGCGCAACTTGCCTCGTAGACCAAACGCTCTCGGCGGAGCCAAGGAACGGCACGAACGAACTCGCACCCATCTTAAGACAGTAGCGCAAACCACCGTTTACGCTACTTTATCCCTGCTGCGACGCCGCCATGGCCCTGGTCCGGTGGAGGTTGTCAGTCTGCTCTTCGCCGGTCACAATCGTGGAGGTGGTCTCCACCGCACTGTGAGCTGGGGCAGATCGGCCCGCATGCCTTTAGGCACCAGGCAATACCAGCCGCGGCCGCGCGGCGTTACATCGGGCGTGCGCGGGTTCCTGTTCCTGGCCGCGGGCCTCCTCATGGTCGGCTGCGCGCCTGAGCCGCTGCCCATCACCAGCCCCTCGACAGCCCCCGCTGTGAAGTGGACCGCCAACGCGATCAGCTTCACCTATCCCGAGGGCTGGTCGAGAGCGACCTGGTCCTCCCCGAGCAGCTTCACCTACATGGCGGCCGCGGTCAGCAATCAGCAGCTGAACGATCCCTGCTTCAAGTCCGGCAACACCAGCGGCTGCGGGCAGCCACTGGCCTATCTGCAGCCGGGCGCTCTCCTGGTTGAGTGGTGGGAGAACGGTTTCCCTACTTGGAGCTTGGCGGGCCAGGCGGGCTCTCACATGAGCGTCGACGGGCTTTCGGCGAAGATCCAGGAGGGTGCCGGAGGCTGGACCGACTGCTCGGGGCTGGGTGCGGATCGCTGGATCAGCGTTGTCATCGAACGCCCACCAACACCAACTGATAACTACTTTCAGTTCGTAGCGTGCATGAGAGGTCCGGGGCTTGCGGCCGAACGGGACGCTGCGATGACGATCCTGCAATCTGCCCACTTGTCCCGTGCGTAAGATTGACGCGCACCTTGTGCCACTGGCGCTCCGCTCCCCTGTCGGGCAGGGCGAGGAGCATTGGGATCCCGTCCGGGTCCACTCACAACATGGCCGAGCCATGGCCAAGGAAGGCGACAGCCCCTTGCTGTCGGGCTGGCCTGGGGTTACCGTGGGCCCATGACCCCCGGAGAGCAGGTCCGCGCCCTGTACGAGGCCTACCAGGATCGAGACTGGGCGCGCGCTGCCACGTTCCTCCATCCCCAGGTCGTGGTGGAGATGCCGGCCACTGCCGAGCGTCTTGAAGGCCAGGATGCGGTCATCGAATTCCAGCGCTCGTATCCGGAACCCTGGGGAGTACTCGCGGTGCGGCGCGTGCTCGCGGACCCTGAGGGTGCTGCAGCGGAGGTCAGCGTCGTGGACCCTGAGGGCCGGCGCTTTGCCTTGGCCGTGTTCTGGGGCTGCCGGGATGGGCTGCTGTCAGAAGGCGTCGAGTACTGGATCACCGTCGGAAATGAGCCGCCGCCCCCGATCCGCGCCTCGTCGCCGGCCACACACACAGCCAGGCGGGCTTGGGACCGCCATGAGGTGCTCGGCATGGTCTCCGATGCACTGACTGACGGTCGCTGGCATCCGCTGCCCGACCTGGCTCGTGAGTTCCGCCTCGATCTAGGGCAGGTGGGCGAGGTTGTCACTGAACTTGTCAATTCAGGTGTCGCATACCAGGGGCCCGAAGGCAAGTCCCGGAACGAGGTCCAGTTGCGAGTGCTGGCCGACCGCCGAGTGCTGCCCATCCTCCAGATGCTCAGCGGCGATATGAGCAATCCCTGGAGGGAGGTCGAGCCCGTTGCGGGACTCACCCTCAAGGAGGCCCTCGAGACGGTTGAGGCGCTGGAGCGTACGGGGGCGCTGCTGGTGGACCGATCTGATCAGGAGCACTTGTTGTTTCGGAGGGGAGGGGAGGATGAAGACTCCCCTATCGGCCCCCCACGCGGCTGCTCCGGACGCCGCCCCTAAGCCATCCCGTCCTCGGTCCAGTGTCCGATAAGTGAACCTTTGGGGGTATCCATTTAGCCGGAGTGGGAGCTGAGGGGCTGGCCGAACCGCCACGGACGGCCCGCAGACGGGCGGTCCAGGGTCGGCGGGTGTCCTCGGGTGCTCGGAGGTTTGGACGGGGTCCGGC
>JAJYWQ010000063.1 GCA_021791415.1 bacterium
GGCGGAGATGTACGTGCGCTGCGTGGAGTGGAACGGGGTCGGCCTGGCCGCCCCGCAGGTGGGGCTCAGCCTGCAGCTGGCAGTGGTCGTCTACGAAGGGCGGCGGTTCGCCATCTGCAACCCGGAGCGAATCTCTGCCCAGGGGGAGGTGGACGCCCGTGAGGGCTGCCTCTCCCTCCCCGGGAGGGTGGGAGTGGTACGCCGCTTCGAGTCCACCACCGTCCGCTACCGCAACCCCCAGGGGCGCGGGGTGGTGCGCAGCTTCGAAGGTTGGCTCGCCCGCATCGTGCAGCACGAGTCGGACCACCTGGTGGGGGTGCTGTGCCCCGAGCGCCTGGCTCCGGGCGAGGCGTTTCACGAGATCGAAGATGAGGACGAGGAGCTGGAGGGCTGACCCCCGCGATGGTCCGGCGGCCCGACCAGCGGGCCGCCGGAGTGCACCGGCACTCAGGCCGCGGCGGCCTGGTCCACCAGGTTGGCCTCGGCGTCCACCGAGATCTTCACCTCGTCGCCCACCAGCATCCCACCGGTCTCCAGGGCGACGTTCCAGGTGAGCCCGAAGTCCTTGCGGCTGATGGTGGTGGTGGCCTCGAAGCCGGCCGCCTTGACGCCGTAGGGGCTGACCTGGGTCCCCAGGTAGGTGACGTCCAGCGTGATCGGCCGGGTCACGTCCTTGATCGTCAGGTCACCAGTGACCCGGTAGCGGTCCCCGCCCACGTGCTCCACCCTGGTGCTCTGGAAGACCATCTCCGGGAACTTCTCCGCCTCGAAAAAGTCGGCGGAGGTCAGGTGGGCGTTGCGCTGGGGGTCACGGGTGTCGACGCTGGCCACCTTGACCACCGCCCGCACCGAGCTCTTGGTCAGGTCCTCGGGATCGAGTTCCAAATCGGCGCTGAACTCCCTGAAGTTTCCCTTCACCGTGCTCACCATCATGTGGCGCACCGAGAACTCGATCGCCGAGTGAGCCATGTCCAACTTCCAAGTCATGCACAATCCTCCAATGTCGCGTCCGCCGCGGTCATAATTGCAGGTACAATCATAACCCAGAGGTAGTTGTCTGTGCAAGCAACCACGGATATGGCGATCGACCCGGCGGCCCTGGCCGCTTGGAAGTCCTTCCTGCGCGCCCACGCGGTCCTGATCCGGGCGCTGGAGCGGGAGCTCCTGGCTGTTCGCGGCCTGCCGCTGGCCGAGTACGACGTGCTGGTGCAGCTGGCCGAGGCGCCGGAGGGCAGGCTGAGGATGGCTCAGCTGGCCGACCGGGTGCTGCTGAGCCGCAGCGGCCTGACCCGCCTCGTGGAGCGGATGGAGGCCTCAGGGCTGGTGCGCCGTGAGGTGTGTCCCAGCGACGCCAGGGGCTCCTTCGCCGCCCTCACCGAGGAGGGACGGCGGCGGCTGGTCAGCAGTGCGGAGATCCACATGCGCTCTCTTCGGGACCATTTCGCCGGACCGCTGGACTCCGGCCAGATGGGCCAGCTCCGGGAGGCCTGTGATCGGCTCCTGGAGTGGAGCCCGGAGGAGCCGGTCCGCTGCCCATCGGCCGATCAGCCAGTCGCCGAGGAGGTTTGAGCATGCCGGAGCCGGAATCGGAGGGCTGCCCGTATCCGGGGTCCACACAGGGTGCCGAGGGATGCCCGGTGCCGCACGGGGACGGGGCTCCCGGATGGGACCTGGACGCCCACCTGGAGGCGGTTCGGCGGGCCCGGCAGGCCGCCCCCGCGAGCCACATGGACCCGGAGCGGGCCGAGAAGATGGCGGTCGAGGCCGCTGAGCAGCGAGCCCGCCAACGCGGGCTGGACGAGATCGGCTCCAAGTTCGTGGACAGCCTGGGGAAGAAGCTGGGTTATGGCCACCCCCTGAGCGACCGCACCGGCCTGCCCCAGTTCACCTGGACCGAGGCGGCCGAGCGGCGGCTGGAGGAGGTCCCCGCCTTCTGCCGGGAGCTGACCCGCTGGCGCGTGGAGTGGACGGCGCTCAAGAAGGGGCTAGGGACCACCATCACCCCGGAGATCATGGAGATCAAGTACCAAATGTGGGGTGAGGTCTCCCACCGAATCCAGGCGCGCCACGCGGAGCAGCTGCCCTGGACCGATTCCGCCATGGCGCGCTTCGCCAGGGTGCCGGACTTCGTGAAGGGGCAGGTCCTGGAGGCGGTCGAGGGCAACGCCCGCCAGATGGGGGCCGCCCAGGTGGACGACGAAGTTGTCGACCGGGTCATCCGCCGCTGGTCTGAGACCGGCGACTTCCATGAGGGGCTCTACGGGTTCCGCTGAGCGCTCCCTCTCCGGGTCAGGCCCCGGAATCGAGGCCTGACCGCGCCTCCTCGACCGAGACCTCGCCACGGGCCAGGGCGCGCAGGAGCTCCAGCGGGCCCTCGGGTGGGGACTGCGCCCCCGGTTCCAGCCCCAGCTGGACCAGGACCGCGTCGAGACGGGAGCGGGCCGCCTGGTAGCTGACCCCCAACCCCCGCTCCAGGGCCTTCATGTTTCCTCGGGACGCGAGGAAGAGCTTGAGAAGCTCTCGTTCCTCCCCTCGGAGTGAGCAGAACTCGCAGCTCGGGAAGTCGCCGCTGAGCTCGGTTCCACAGGCGCGGCAGCTGAGCCGGGTCAGCCGCAGCTCCTCGCCGCAGACCGGGCAGCGGTGGGGCGGGTGCAGGTCCGGATCGCTCAACCCAGCTCCAGCCATACGGCGCCGGTTGTGGCCTCGAGCTGGAGCTCCCCCGCGCCCTCCCCAACTGTCACATGACGGACGTCCCCGCCCATGGTCCAACCGGCGGAAAGTCCTGGGTCATCGCCGGGCAGGGTGATCTTGCCCAGGGTGCTGCGCGCCTCCACCTTCACGCTGGAGCCCGGCTTCAGCACCACCTTGACGGTGCCGGCGTCACAGCGGATTCGAGAGGTCCCGGCGGCGAACACGCCCTCCACCGAGACGGTGCCCCAGGTGACCTTGAGGTCCAGCGGCTGGGTGACCCCGGTGAGCTTGGCGCTCCCGGCCTGGATGTCGGCGCGGATGGGGGCCATGATGCCCTGCACGGTGAGCAGGCCGGCGGCCATCTCGACCTCCAGGGGAAGGTTGGGATTCATCCGCACCACGATCGGCCGCAGAGGCATCTCATGGGCTCCGGAGGGGGCCCTCTCCGGCCAGTGGAACGAGAACCACCCGGAAGTGGAAGAGAGAGGCATCCCCCGGATGACAAGCGCATCGCCCTCCCTGGCCGCCTGATGGGGGCCGGTCACCACGGCATCGCGGACCTCCGGGTCGCCCACAACCCTCGTGGGGTGCACCAGCCCGGTCACGCGCACCCTGGACACCGGGGCCTCAGCCACCGCCACGGCGCCTCCGCGGCGGATCTCGGCCAGCTTCGCCGCCGCCTCCTCCGGTGACAGCCCGCCGGCCGCCACCTGCCGAAGGATCTCCTCGATCTGCTCTTCGTCTTTCATGTGGTCATTTTTGCCCGAGGATCCAGATTTGTCAACTCGCAACGAGAGATTTGAAATGTGCCGGCACATTTCTCCTCGGCTCTCCGCGGTCAGCTCCCGGCTGGGGCGCCGGCGGAGAGGCTCCCTGGGGCCGGCGGCGGAGCCAGGCGCTTCGCCCTTCGGGGTGCACCGTCACCGGCCACTGGAGGGCTGCGGAGGCCGGGCTCGGCCGCCCGGCCCGGCTGAGCGTAAGATCCGGGCGTGCTCCCCGCCACCAGCCCCCGGGGCGGCGCTGACCGCCCCATCCCCAAGCTGACCCGGACCGAGGTCGGGATGTGGGTGGTGTACGGGGTGGTGGGGGCCATGACCGTGGCGGTCCCGATCATCAGCCACCATCTCGACCTCGCCGACGTCGGAGCCTGGATCCTGGTCCTGGGGGCGGCGGCGATGAGCTTTGGGTGGTACAGATCCGGCGCGCTTCGCCACCCCGAGTGGCTGGAGGAGGCGGAGTACGAGGAGTTCCTGAAGGAGATGCAGGACCCCTATCAGCCGCCGGAGCCGACGTGAGCCCGCCACTGTCGCATATTCCGACTTGACAGCTACGATTTAACCTCCGTACCGTAGCCGGGGCGGCGAATGCCGCAGCGGCTCAGCAACAGGAGGTCCCGGGTTCCATGCTGCCCACTTTCGTGATCTTCCTTCGGGAAGGGGTGGAGGCCAGCATGATCATCGCCATCCTGCTGGCCTACCTGGCCCGGAGCGGGCATCGGGAGCACTTCCGGGACGTCTACCTGGGAGTGGGGGCCGCCCTTGTGCTGGCCTTCGGTGGCGGTGCCGCAGCGTTTCTCTTGATCCACACCTACGAGGGGTCCCGGGTCCAGACCATCTTCGAGACATGTACCTACCTGCTCGCCTGCGGCGTCCTCACCTACATGACCTTCTGGATGCACTCCCACGCCCGCACCCTGTCCCGTGAGCTCCGCGAGCGCACCGACAGGGCCATGGGGCGGGGGGCCCGGTTGAGCCTGGCCCTGGTCGCCTTTCAGGCGGTCGGCCGGGAGGGGCTGGAGACGGTGGTCTTCACCCTCGCCATCTTCTTCGCGGCGGCCGGCACCCAGGCCAATTTCGCCGCCTCGGTGCCGGCGGCGGCTCTGGGCGCGGGCCTGGGGCTGCTGGCCGCGCTGGCTGTCGCCTTCGCCATCTACCGGCTCGGCCACCGCCTGAACCTCGGGCGGTTCTTCCAGATCGTGGGATCCATGCTGATGCTCTTTGCCGCCGGCCTCTTGGCGGACGCCGTGGAGAATCTCCAGCAGCTGAACTGGCTGCCCTTCCTGGCCCATCCGCTCTGGAACACCTCGGCTCAGCTGAGCGAGCAGGGCGCGCTGGGAGACGTACTGCACACCTTCCTGGGCTACGCCGCCCAGCCCACTGCGCTGCAGGTCCTGGCCTACGCCGCATACGTCCTGGCCGCGGTGGGCGGCTTCATCTGGCTCGGCGGGCACCACCGCCCGCGGCCGGCGCAGCCTGCCACCAGCCCCAGCTGACCCGGGACCAGCGCCCCGAGGCGGGCCGGGGAACCGGCTATCCCGCCTCCCCTGAGGCGATTTGCGCCGCCGAGCGGGCCAGGGCGGCGACCGCCCGGGCCAGATCGGTGAACGAGGTGGTGGGAGCGGCGCAGCCCAGGCGCACGCGGTCCGGGGGGCGAAAGTCCAAGACCACCTCGCCCGAACTGTCCAGTCGCTGGCACAGCTCCCTGGCCCGGGGGTGGCGCAGCGTCACTTGGGATCCCCGCCGCCCGTCCTGGCGGGGGGTGGCGAGCCGGAACCCCAGGGGCTCCAGCCGGCGGTCCGCGAGCTCGATCAGGTGGGAGGTAAGGGCCAGGCTCTTGGACCGCACCCTGTCGATCCCCAACTCGGCCAGCAGCTCGACCCCCTCCTCGACTAGGGCCAGACCGAGGATCGGGGGGGTGCCCGACAGGAAGCTCCCGATGCCCTCCTGAGGGATGTAGCCCTCCTCCATCGCGAAGGGGTCACGCTTGCCCATCCACCCCCAGATCGGCTGCCGGAGCCTGCCCTGGAGGTGCCGGCTGACGTAGAGGAAGGCGGGTGACCCGGGGCCGGCGTTGACGTACTTGTAGGTGCAGCCGGCGGCGAGGTCAGCCCGGCTCTCGTCCAGGGTCACCGGCACCGCTCCCACCGAGTGGCTCAGGTCCCAGAGGGTCAGCGCCCCGGCGTCTCGGACGACCGCCGAGATCCCCGCCATGTCGGCCAGCGCCCCGGAGCGGTAGTCGACGTGGGAGAGGAGGACGAGGGCGGTGTCCGCTCCCACCACGTTGCCGACCGCCTCCGGGGTGGGCCCCATGACCTCGTCGAAGTCCGCCAACCGAAGCGTCAGCCCGCGGCTGGCGGCGAGCCCGGCCAACAGGTAGCGGTCGGTGGGAAAGTTGGCGCGGTCGGTGACCACCGCCCTCCTCCCGGGGAGGGAGTCAAGCGCCGCAGCCGCGAGCTTGTAGAGGTTGACCGAGGTGGAGTCGGCGATCACGACCTGTCCAGGTCCGGCGCCCAGGAGGACCTCGCCGAGCCGGTCTCCCACCCTGGCTGGCATGTCCATCCATCCGTTCCAGGAACGGACCAGGCCATCTCCCCACTCCTCCTCCGCCAGCTGGAGCAGGCGGCTCAGCGAGCGCTTGGGCAAGCGGCCCAGGGAGTTCCCATCCAGGTAGGGAGAATTCGCCGCACCGGCATGGAACAGCTCCCTGGCCCAGGCCAGGGGGTCCGCTCGATCCAGGGCGGCCGCCTCGGCGAGGTCCTCGGCGAACAGCCCCGAATCCTCCCCCACCGGGGCTGCGGCGCTCACCCTTGGCGCCGCAGCCGGGAGAGGACGTGGGGCGCCAGGCCGCCCTCCCCCACCGCGATCAGGATCTCGTGCACCAGCGTAGACCCCTCCATCTGCAGCCGCCGGCCGACCCGGTCCAGCCGCCGCGCCGCGGGCGTGACTCCGAGAGCTCCGGGTGAGAGCTCCAGCCGGTCGCCCTGCAGTAGGCCGACCTGGATCTCGGTGTATCCGGCCGGGATGGCCAGAACCAGCTCCACTTCGCCGCCCTGGAGAAGCCGTAAGTAGCCCCTCTCGGAATGGCTCAGCTCACCGGTGCCCAGGACCTCGGTCCGCTGGTCCCAGGTCAGTACGGCCCGATCCGGCACGGCCTGAAGCACGAGCCGCTCGCGGTACCGGAATGGCGGGTCCGACCACCGGCCGGCCCCCTCGCCCTCCCAGGCACCCAGCCAGGAGCGAAACGGGGCCACAAGCGCCTCGACATCGGGGGTGGGCACGAGCTCGACCATACGGGGCGCGTGATCACCGGTCAAGCCCGGGCCGCTGGCCAAGTTCCCGGCCGCCGAGCGCGTCTCCGGTCCGGGTACCCTGATTTCATGGAGATCAGGATTCCGTCGCGGGAGGAGGCGCTCTGGCTGCTGGCGGCGGGCCTGCCGCCGGCAGGGCCCTTTCCCCTTCGGTCCACCGACCCCGACCCCGGGTTCTTCGGCCCGGGAAGCATCACCTGGCGGGTGATGCGCGAACCGCTCCTGCTCCTGGGCGCGTCCCGGGCGCTGCTCGTCCAGGTGGCGCACCCCCTGGTGGCGGAGGGTGCCCTCGACCACAGTGACTTCGCCCAGGACGCGGTGGGAAGGTTCCAGCGAACTGTGGCTTGGGTCACCACCGTGGTCTTCGGGACCAAGGAGGAGGCCCGCGCGGCGACCAGGGAGGTGAACAGGGCCCACCGAAAGGTGGAGGGCCTCCTCTCCGAGGAGCACGCCACCGGCACCTGGCCGGCGGGAAGCTCGTACCGCGCCCGGGATCAGGACCTCGTACTCTGGGTCCACGCGGCTCTGGTGGAGTCCATGCTGGCCACCCACGACGCCGCCATCGGCGGCCTGCAACCAAGGGATCGCGATCGGTTCGTCGTGGAGTGGGACCAGGTGGTCCGGATGATGGGGCTGCCTGACGGGACCGGGTGGGAGGGGTACGCGGATCTCCGCACCTGGATGGACCAGCTGGTGGGGAACGGGGCGGCCCTCCCTGGGGCCGGCTCCCGAGAGGTGGCCGACGTGATCCTCGTTCCCCGGCTGGGGATGCAGGGGCCAAGGGCCCTCGCCGAGCTCACCGGCTTCATCACCTCCGGGCTTCTGCCGGATCCGATCCGACGCCACTACCGCATCCGCTGGACCCCAGCCCAGGAGCTGGCCCATCGTGCGCTGTGCGCCTCCCTGCGGAGGGCGCGCACGCTGATGCCCCGGCCCTTCCGGGTCTCCCCGGTCTACGACTTCGCCGTGGCCCGCGCCGCCGGCGAGCTCCGCCGTCGCCCCCAACTGCGGGAGAGCCTGGCCGAGCAACCGCGGCTCGCCTGAGGGTGGCTCACGCCGCCCCCCAGCTCACGATCGCCGGGACGGAGTGCTCCTCGCCCAAAATGGAGATCGAGGCCACCGGGACCACGAGGTGGCGGCAGAGCCCGACCTCCTGCTCGAGGTAGGCGGCGGCAACCGCCCGGAGGATGTGGCCGTGCCCGAAGAGGGCGACTTCTTTCGAGCCCAGTGGCTTGAGCTCCTTAAGTAGCCTTCTGGCCCGGCTCAGAACCTGGTCCGGCGACTCGCCCCCGGGGCACCCGTCCCGCCACAGGTCCCAGCCTGGCCAGGACGCCTCGATCTGGTCGCGCGTCCACCCCTCAAAGTCCCCGTAGTCGTACTCCCGAAGGTCGGGGGCTACCCCCGCCCGCTCCCCGAGACCGGCCAGGGCGGCGGTCTGGCGAGCCCGGAGAAGGGGACTGACCACCACCCGGGCGAAGTCGACCGGGGCCAGCCGGACCCGAAGGTGGCGCGCCTGCTCCTCACCGCGGGGGCTGAGGGGGATGTCGGTGCGGCCGGTGTGACGACCGCTCACCGTCCACTCGGTCTCCCCGTGACGGACCAGGTAAATGGGCACCGGGTGAAGTCTAGAGAGGGGGGCGTCCCATGGAAGCTCAGATATACTGGGCACCTCCGGGAAGTAGCTCAGTCAGGTTAGAGTGCACGGTTCGGGACCGTGAGGTCGGCGGTTCGAATCCGCCCTTCCCGACCAGGGCCTCCATCGGTGCCGGTCTTTGAGATCAGCCGGACTATTTGGACGTCTCCGCCCGTGGATTTGACACCCCATTTGACACCGCATCCGTTTCAGGCGCGCCTTCCAATAGGCTGTGGAGAGCCCGTGCGGAGTCCCGCCGGAGGGAGTCCGACAAATGGGAGTAGCACACAGTGCTACGATCACCCCATGGCACGAGACATCACCCAGAGGCAGCTACGTAATGACAGCGGCGAGATCATGAGGGCACTGGATCAGGGCGAGACCTTCGTCGTCACCAGAAATGGTGTGCCTGTCGGAGAGCTGACTCCCCTTCGGAGACGCCGGTTCGTACCTGCTGATGCCGCTATCGCCATCTTCCAGGGCGCTCCCAGCGTCGAGCTCAGCCGGCTTCGCGCCGACCTCGACAACGTTGCGGGTCAGGACCCCAGCCCCCGTGCCTAAGGCCCAACGTGCCCAGCGTGGGGTGATCGACACCTCCGTAGTCATCGACCTCGAACAACTTGACGCCGGGCAGCTCCCGATCGAGCTGGCGGTCAGCGCGATCACCATGGCAGAGCTCGCTGCCGGGCCCCACGCGACCGACGACGCCGATGAGAGAGCGCGGCGACAGGATCGATTGCAACGGGCGGAAGCGGCCTTCGACCCCCTGCCCTTCAACACAGAAGCGGCCCGGGCCTATGGGCGGATCTACGCTGCCGAGGTGGCAAGTGGGCGCAAGACGCGTGGCGCTCGGGCATTGGATCTCCTAATCGCAGCTACCGCGTGTGCCACAGGCCTCCCGGTCTACACGCGCAACCCGGAGGACTTCCAAAGCCTCCGAGGACTCGTCGACGTCGTCACGGTCTGACCCGCCCTTGGAGCGCAGAGTAGTTCCTGTCGCTGAACTTCAGGGATCCTTCAGGGCTGAATCACCGGATGCCGAGGGTCCACTGGCGCGTCCTGGCGCGTACTCAGGCACCCTCTCGGAGAAGACGAAGTTGACACCCTATTGGGCACCCTATCCGGCGGACACAGGCGGATTTCGGCGAACGTCGCACCCGACGTGCCCCTCGTCGCCAAGTGGCCTCATCCACGTAGCCACCCGGCCCCTCCCGAAGCACTGATCGACGCCGGGCCCGCCGAATAGGCGGGGTTCGTCTTCGGAGGGCCCGGCGAGGTGACCAGGGCGACCCACCGCGGCCGTGACGCCCTGAGGAGGTTGACCAGAGCTGGCGCGTGAGTCACAAGTCAAGCTAGACTATTCAAATGGTCAATAGAGAGTTTAAAGATCGACTCTACGGGCACCTCGCGACAGTCGGGCAAGCTCTGGCGAACGGACATCGTCTGGAGCTCATCGACCTCCTGGCCCAAGGCGAGCGCACCGTTGACGAGCTGGCCGGTGAGGCGCGGCTGAGCGTGGCGAATGCCTCCCAGCACCTCCAGGTCCTCCACCGGGCTCACCTGGTGAGCCGGCGGCGGGACGGGGTGCAGGTCAGGTACCGGTTGGCCGACCCTTCAGTGATGCGCCTGTGGGTCCGCCTGCGGGACCTGGCCGCCGAGCGGGTCCCCGACGTGGCCCAGGTGGTGGCGGAGGAGTTCGAGCTCTCGGATGAGCTGGACGCAGTCGAACACGTGGAGATCGAGCGGCAACTCTCGGCTGGCAACATGCTGCTGCTGGACGTCAGGCCCAGACAGGAGTACCTGGCGGGGCACGTAGCGGGGTCGATCTCCATGCCGCTGGAGGAGCTGGAGGGCCGCCTGGCGGAGTTACCCCGAGAGCGGGAGATCGTCGCCTACTGCCGCGGTCCCTACTGCAGCTTCGCGAACGAAGCCGTCCGGCGCCTGAGGGCCGCAGGCTTCCGGGCCCGACGGATGGCGCTGGGGTATCCGGAGTGGACCCTGGCCGCCCGGCCCGTGCGGACAGGGGCGGCGTGACCCGTCCCTCTCCTGGCCGGCCCGCCGAGGCCACCCCCATATCGGGGGAGGCGAGGCGCCAGGGGGAACCGGCAGGGTGGGGCCACTGCTTTCTGGCGTGTGGCTCGAAGACCGGAGCGGATCAGTGGTGGACGCGCTGGGTGGCTCCGCCAGGACCTCGCTGCCCGGATGCTGGCCACCATCGGCGTCTGGCTCCGGGCTGATGGGCGCTAGGGCGACTGGCGCCGGGGGTGTGGGCGTGGTACCGGTGCTCGGCCTCCGCCAGAACTGGTTCCAGTTCTCCGTCCTGGCCCTACTCACCCTGCTGGTCGGGGCCACCATCGGCGTGGAGAGGGTGGCGCTGCCACCGCTGGCGGAGCACGCCTTCGGAATCACCTCGGTGCTCTACACCGTGTCCTTCATCTCGGCTTTCGGGCTGGTGAAGGCCACCATGAACCTGGTCGCCGGGCATCTCTCCGATCGCCATGGGCGCCGGCTGCTCCTGCTCGCCGGGTGGGCCTTCGCCATCCCCTACGCCCTGCTGATCATCTTCGCCCAGAACTGGGTCTGGGTACTGGTCGCCAACCTCTTCCTGGGGGTCAACCAGGCCCTCACCTGGACCATGTCCGTGACCGCGATGATCGACCTGGTCGGTCCCGTGAACCGCGGAATCGCCGTTGGCATCAACGAGGCCACCGGATACGTCGGGGTCGGGGCCGGCGGCTTCGCCGCCGGGCTGCTGGTCACATCCTTTGGACTGCGCCCGGCTCCCTACCTGCTGGCCCTGGTGATCGTCGCCCTGGGCGCCGCACTCACGGTCTGGCCAACCCGAGAAACCATCCACTTCGCCAGGGCGGAGGGGGGATCGGGGGGCGGTGCGGGCCCGGCCCCTGGGGGCCGCGCTTCCGAGACCACGATGGCCCCTCCCCTGCGGCGTTTGGCTGCCTACATGAGTTGGCGGGACCGCACCATGGCCGCCGTCTGCTGGGGCGGCTTCCTCAACAAGTTCGCCGACAGCTTGGTGATCGGCTTCTTCCCTCTCTACTTTCTCCAGCACCGGCTCACCCTTTTCCAGGTGGGTCTCCTGGTCGGTGTCTATGCCTGGGTCTGGGGCGTGGGTCAGGTAGCGACCGGGGCCCTGGCGGACAGGATCGGAAGGCGTCTACCCATCGCGACCGGGATCTTCGGCATCGGCGCCGGGGTGCTGCTCACGCAGGTGACCTCGGGGCTCGGCGCCTGGCTCGTGGACGCCGCACTGATGGGGGTGGGAATGGCGCTGGTATACCCCAACCTCATCTCCTCGGTAGGGGACGTCGCGGCCCCGACCTGGCGTGGCGGGGCACTGGGTGTCTACCGGCTGTGGCGTGATGGCGGCTACGCTGTCGGCCCCGTTGTGCTCGGGGTGATCGCGGCCCTGTTCGGTCTGTCGGCGGCCTTCTGGACCATCGCGGTGGTGATGGGTCTCTCGGGCTTGGCGATCGTGACCCTGATGCGGGAGACCGACCCCCGGCTGCGCACCATGCCCCCGGCCTGGGAGAGGCACCCCGAGTGGATCTACGGCCGCAGGGGAGCAGCATCAGCACCCCGGGACGTGTCAGCCAGCAGATGAACACGGCAGTCCGAGGGTCGTGGCGCCCGCCAACAACCAACAGATCCGCGTCGGATGGTCGGATGAGCGGGTCGGGGAGTGCCCGGCCCAGACATGAGCCAGGAGGTGGTCAATTCGGTGACGCCGGTTCATGCCCGCCGCGGCCGTCATCGCCATTTACCGTGGCGCTCCCGGCGTCGCGCCGACCTTGACACTGTCGCGTCTCACGCCTTCCCCCCCGGCCTGACGCCCAACGCGCCCAGCGTGGAGTCACAGACACCTCGGTGGTCGTCGACCTCGAAAAGCGCCAAGCTGGCCAACTCCTGCTCGAGCTGGCGGCCGGCGAGATCACCAGGGCGGAGTTCGCCGCCGGTCCCCACGCGACCGACGACGCCGATGAGAGAGAGCGCCGACAGGATCTCCTGCAGCGGGCGGAAGCCGCCTTCGACCCCCTACCCCTTCGACGGGGAAGCGGCCCGGGCCCATGGTCGGATCTACGCGGCGGAGGTGGCAGGCGGGCGCAAGGCACGTGGGGCTCGAGCATTGGACCTCCTGATTGCAGCTGCGGCCTGTGCCAGGGACCTCCCCGTCTACACCCGCAACCCGGACGACTTCCAAGGTCTCCGCGGGCTCGCCGAGATCGTCACGGACCGACCCGCCGTTGACTGCAGGCAAGTTCCTGCCTCTCACCCCCGGGAGAGCCGCCGGGTCTGAATCACCGGGGCCCGGCTATCGATAGCTCACCTAAGGCGCACTCGGCGCCCTCTCGGGCGAGACGACGTTGACCACCTTCCTGACATCCTATCCAGCGAACAGAGGCGGGCGACGGCGTCCATGACACCCGAAGTGCTCCCCGTCTTCCACTACGAAACGATCACCGGTGGACCTTCGCGGACTGTCCACTCGATCTCAACAGCGGGAGACGTGGTGTCCGTGGACCGGTCAGTCCGGGAGTGTGAGAAGGACGGAGCGGTCGGGAATGGCGCCCAGGAGTGCCTCGGCAGCCTCTCCGTAGTAGATCCCGGCGTCGGTCGACACCGGCCGGACGCCCAGGAACACCCAGCGGTTCGAGCGGGCCGCGGCGAGTAGCCCGGGCTCGAAGTTCGGGCTCCGCAGCACCTCCGAGCGCACCCTCGCCCGGTACCCGGAGCCCATGGCCCGCGCCTGACTCAGGATGGCGGCCGCCGCCCGTCGGTCCCTGGGGATGCGGCGCGGCCGCCGGGGGAGACGCAGGCCAGGACGTAGAGACGCCGCGCCCTTCGGGCTGGTGTCAACGTGAAGAAGGTGAACGGCGTCGCCGGTGCGCTCGCCCAGGCTGAAGGCGACCTCCAGTGCCGCGCGCGAGGCGCGGGCTCCGGACACGGGCACCAGGATCCCGGAGGGCGATGTGGGCTCGGGTGGCTCGCAATCCGGCCGCAGGACGATGGCTGTGGGCAGGCCCACCCTGGGCAGAAGCCGGTCCAGCGGCCCGTTCTGGGGATCGGCGTCCCCCTGGTTGAGGCGCGAGGCCACGACCAGGCTGCCGTAGCCCAGGCTCTGCTCTGACTCAACCGCCTCCTCCAGCGGAGACGACTCGGCCACCCGCCACTCCACCTCGCGTTCGCCAAGAAACTGCATGGCCGACTCCCGGAACCCCGGGATGGAGCTCGTAGTGATCACCGTAAGCGCGGTGCCCTCGGGCCAGGCATGGGCAACCAGCCAGAGGGCATCGGCTCCGGCCCGCTCCTGGTCCACCACCAGCAGCACCCGCTTCTCCGTCACCAAAAGGTGGCCGGAGATCCTCTCCTCCAAGTCCAGGCGCCGGCGCTCCTCGGGGGAACCCTCCCACCGGCGGACCGCGCGCCGCAGCAAGGGCGGGGTGGCCAAGGAGGTCAGGAGGGACATGGCCACGATCGCGGTGTACGTGCCGGTGTCCAGAATCCCCGCCGCCAGGCCGACCGTGCCCGCGATCACCTGCACCGTGCCCCGGCCGTTCAGGCCGATCCCGAGGGCGATCCGCTCCATCCGGGGCAGCCGGCCGGCAGCCGCCCCGAGGTATGTCCCGGTGAACTTGGCGGCCGCGCCGACGATCAGCAGAATGCCGAAGACCGGCAGGGTCTGGGGGAGGCGGAGCAGCAACAGGTTGGCCTGCAGGCCGGCGGTGGCGAAGTAGAGCGGCGCGAAGAAGGCGGCGCTGAGCTGGGCCACGACCCGGAGGGTCCCGGCGTCGGCGAAGCGTGACCTGGCAAGCACCACGCCCGCCACGAACGCTCCGAGGGCCCCCTCGATGCCTATCAGCTGAACCAGGGCGGCCGCCACCGTCGCGGCCACCATGCAGACGGCGAGCGCGGGCCGCGGATCGGCCGGTCCGCGGGCCGGTGTCCGCCGCCTGGCCGCCCGCAGGAGGCGGTCGACCAGCGGCTGGGCGAACAGCGCGGCCAGCGCCCCGAGGACGGCCAGGCCGATGACCACCTTGGCCAGCTGAGAGACCGCCCCGCTGGCACCCAGGGCGACCGCCAGCGCGATCAGCACAAAGGCCGCCGCGTCGTTGACGGTGCCCGCCGCAAGCGTGATCTGCCCGAAGTCGCGCCGGGTGGCTCCGAGGTGGCCGACGATCTCGGAGATCACCGGCAGCGACGAAGCGCCCAGAGCCACCCCGACCAGCAGCGCAAAGGACCAGACGTTGCCCGCCGGGCCTCGCGCCGTGCTCGGCAAGAGGAGGCCAACCGCCACTCCGGCGCCGACCGGGAGAAGAAGGCTGCCCGCGGAGACCCAGATGGCCGGGCGGCCGAGGCGCCGCAACAGCGTGACGTCGGTCTCGAAGCCCGCGGATAGCAGCAGGATCGCCAGGCTCAGCGTGCTCACGGCAAAGAGCAGGGACGACTGCACCAGCTTCCCCTGAGGCAGGAACCAGGCGAACCCGGCGGGCCACAGCTCTCCCAGCACGGTCGGGCCCAGGATCACCCCGGCCAGCAGCTGGCCTACCACAGGCGGCTGGCCCCACCGACTGGCCAGCCTCCCGAGCACCAGGGCCAGGGTGAGCAGGGCCGCCATCTGCACCCAGAAGACTGCCTGCTCGTGGGCGGTCACCGGGGCCAGCCGCAGCGGGGGGCCAAACAGCACCGCGGTCGCTCCGATGGCCAGGTCCATCCACCTCCAGCAGGTCTCGGGCCGCAGCTCCCAGCATATCGGCCAAGTCGTGGGACGCCCGGCGGCCCAGATCCGGGAGGGGGGGGTCACCAGAGGTGGAAGTCGCGGTCGGCAGGTCAGGGTCCGGACAAGGGGGCGGCCATAATGCCGCCATGGCACTTCGGCGGAAAGTCGCCCGCCACCCGCGGGCCGCGGCCGGAATCCCGGCGTTGGCGGTCGTCGGCGTCGGGCTGTGGCTGTGGGTGAGCGCCAACCTCCTTCCCTATCCGTCGGGGGCCATCCCCGCGCCTACGTTCCCCTTCTCTTTCTGCTCGCAACCGCTCTGGCTGCGGACCCAGTTCCACGAGACCGAGCGACTGGGGGACTGCCTGGGGCAGCTGTTCTGGCCGCCGCCCACCATCCGGGTGGCGCCCGGCGAGGTCTTCGCCATCGGGTGCCTGCCCCCCGACCACTGCGCCGGCATGCAGGGGCTCTCATCCTCAGCCGGGACCGTCGTGGCGGCCCGGGGCTGGCAGCGAGGAGCTTTCTACTTCCAGGCCGCGCGCCCTGGTGAGGCCATCATTTGGGCTCAGTTCGTCGGCCCCCTCAGCTGCTCTCCGCCCTCCGGCGGCGGGCCCCAACCGGATCGCTGCGCCGCGGTCGCTGTGGAGGTGGTGGGCTCCGCGTGAGAGGTATCAGGGGAAGCTGGGCCCGGCGGTGGATCGGAAGGGGCGCGCGCGACCCAGGCGACCTCTCCAAGTTGGCGGAGAACCCGAAGGTCGAGATGTCCTCAAAAGTCGAGGCAGGCGCGACTCCACGGCCACCGATCGTCCCCCTGTTGTACCGGTACGCCGCGGAGTACCGTGCGCAAGGCCTGCTTCTTTTCGGGATGGCGGGGGTGTCCGCCACCGCGCTCTGGCTCTTTGTCGCGCACCAGGCGTACTACTGGTCGGGAGTGATTCTGGGGGTCGCCCTGTTCTCAGCCGTGTACCTGGGCCTCGACCACCACCGGTACCACTGGCCCAGCGCCATCGCGGATCGGGCTCCGGAGGCACCCGCCGAGGTGAGGGTCGCACGAAGCCCGCAGCTGGTGCGGTCCGCGCTCCTCGTGGTCGGTATATACGGGGTGGTGACCTTTGGACTGGTGATCGCCGCGACCCACCTGTGGGTGATTGGGCAGGAGGTCGGCCTTCTTCCCGGCACCATGGTGGCCCAGGGCGCCACCTGCCTGTATCGGGCTCAACGGCTGGGAGCGTGGGAGCGCGACCACAACGCGGTCCTGCTCACCTCGGGCTGGCGGCTCAGGCCGGGCTCGCGGCGCGCACTGCTGCGCCGATCAGCCGCCGCAGTGTCGGGACCCTCGACCCGCTGACCGGATCCGGGAGGGAGGTGGCCTTTCAGGGAGAGCCGGCCCGGGGCCGCGTCCCGCCGACGGCCGGGGAGAGCGTCTCCACGACCGCGCCACGGCCGGGCTGCAGGCGGTCGCCCTACGGCGCTACCTCCCGCAGCCGTCCTGACCGCACGTCGTAGACGGACCCGCGCACCTGGTCGCGGTGGGGGATGAAGGGGCTCTGGAGGATCCGGCGGACGGACTGGCGCACGTCCTGCTCCAGGTCGCGGAACGCCTCCAGCGCAAACGGCGGCCGGAGTCCCGTCTCGTCCTCGATCTCGCGTTTCAGGTCGTCATCGCGGAAGGTCAGCATCCCACAACCGGTGTGGTGCATCACCAGGACCTCTTTCGTCCCCAGCAGCCGCTGGGAGATCACCAGGGAGCGGATGACGTCGTCGGTGACGGCCCCGCCGGCGTTGCGGATCACGTGGGCGTCGCCAGGCGCCAGCCCCAGAACCCGGGGGACGTCGATCCGGGCGTCCATGCAGGCCACCACAGCCACAGGGAGGCGCGGAGAGGCACCGAGGTCCGGCAACTGGAACGACTGGGCGTAGGTGGTGTTGTTCCGGATCAGCTGATCAATGGCCGCCATGCCAACCTCCTTCCTTCACGCCAGCGGGCCTGACCGGTACCGTGTCCACCTCGACTCCCGAAAGAGGCGCCGGCGGGGAGCCCCTCTCGCCGGCCTGGGCGCCGGACTTGGACTACAGGCCGCGCAGCGGGCCTGTTTCATCTCCACATTGTGGCCGGAAGCTGGGGCGGGCGGGATCGCTGGAGGGCGCTTTCGGCCCCACCCACCCGGGGTGGGATAATCGCCCGCTGGTGATCTCCCGCTGCCCCGACCCACCAGCCTCAGCCGCCCTCGGATGAGCGCGCTCGCCCCGCCCCGGCTCCTGGGACCGCACCTGGAGCTGCGCCCGCTGGAGCCGGAGGACGCCGGGCCGCTGCTGGAGACGGTGGACCCAGAGGTCTGGCGCTGGAAGCTCGCACCCCAGCCCCACTCCGAGGCGGAGATGCGGCAGGTCATCGTGGAGCATCTCATTGGGGATCGGAGCCAGCAGATGGCCTTTCTCGCCACCCGCCTGGCCGACGGACTGGTGCTGGGCAGCACCACGCTGTACGACTTCAACGGATACCACCAGCGGGTGGAGATGGGCTGGACCTGGCTGCGCCGCTCCAGCTGGGGTCAGGGGTACAACGAGGAGATGAAGTACCTGCTCCTGGAGCACTGCTTCGGGGAGCTGGGCCTCCGGCGGGTGGCCTGGAGGCTGGACAGTCTCAACCACCGCTCCCGGGGCGCCCTGGAGCGGATGGGCTTCCAGTGCGAAGGGAAGCTCCGCAGCCATCAGCGACGGCCGGACGGAAGCCGCCGCGACTCCCTGTACTACAGCCTCCTGGTGGACGAGTGGCCCCAATGCCGGGAGCGCCTCCTCCGACTGATCCGGGAACGCTCCAATCCCGGGGAGCGCGGCTGAGCCCTAGAACCCGTCTCACCCCCAGGTCACGCGCAGCGACTCGCGCAGCCAGCTGAGGGGCTCTGGGCTCCCGTCGCAGGCCACCGCCTCCAGCGGAATCCGGTTCCAGGTCAACAGGTAGAGCCGGTGGGCGGGCGCACGCACCGTGGTGGGCGCGAGAAGCGACGGGCCTTCCTCCACCTCCAGCCCGGCTGGCGTGGCCGCGAAGCGCCAGCGGTCACCGGTGTCCTCCGCCTCCAGGACCGCCGCCAGCTCACTCTCCCGCCGCAGCCTCCGGCGGCTGCGGTGGGCGAAGCCGAGCAGGAGTTCGCTCACGCCGTCGGCGGCGAAGTCCGCGGGCAGCGGCCGGGCGGCCCCCAGGGCCAGCTCGCCGTCGACCCGGTGGATGGCGGTCTCGTGGGCCTGTCGCCGGGCCCAGAAGATGAGGGGCGATGGAGCCGGGAGGAACGACCAGCAGCGAAGATCCGGCGGGGACTGCCGGAGGGCGGCGGCCAGCTCGGCGGCTCCGGCGCGCAGCCAGGTGGCCAGCTCTCCCCGGTGGGGACCGGAGCGCAGCATCTGCTCCTCGGTCGGTCCAGCGAACATCTCCTCCCGCCCCTGGGAGACGTAGGTGAACGCCCAGCGGTGGACGGCCCCGAGATGACGGACCAGCTCCTCAATCCTCCAGCCGGGGCAGGGCGGCACGGCGCGATCCAAGCTGGCCTCGCCGAGGAGGCCGGCCAGGAGGGCTGAGTCCTCCTCGATGCGCTCCGCGTAGCGCGCCAGGGGAAGGTTTGAGGTGGGCACCTCGCCATGATCGCGGAGACCGGCCGGAATGTCACGCCCTCGCTACCATGCCATCACCCGCAATCGAAGTGGCGCGGTCTAGACTCCGCCCGCCAGTGAAGCAGCACTCGCGCCAGAACGGGACCGGGGTGGGCTTGGACGGCGCCGCTGGCGCGCGTCAGGGGCCGCCCTCCCGCCACCTGTTCGACCAGTCCGCGAGGCCCATGGTGGTGGTCTCCCAAGAGCAGCTGGTGCTGGCGGCCAACCCCGCCTTCTGCAGGCTGCTGGAGCGTGGTGCCGGGGAGGTGGTGGGGTCGAGCCTCCTCCAACTCACCCACCCTGACGACCACAGCGCCGCCGCCGCCGCCCTGCACCAGGCCCTGACCCAGCCGGGATCGGCCGCCGTCACGGTGCGCCATCTCGTCCCCAGCGGCGAGGAGGTGTGGGTGCGCGTCCGGCTGACCGCTGTCCCGGTGGCCCAGGGCCAGCCCTCGGCCGTGCTCGCCGAGGTGGAGGACATTCGCCAGGAGCTCCGGCTGCGCGAGCGTCTGAGGGAGATGGACCGGCTCCGAGCGGCGCTCGCCGCCAGCAACGAGGCGATGCTCCGGGCGACCAGCGTGGACGAGCTCCTGCGCAGCGCCTGCCGCATCGCGGTGGAGCAGGGCGGGATGCACATGGCCTGGGTCGGCACCGCCGGGGAGGACGGGTGGTTCACCCTGCGAGCCTCCTTCGGCGGAGACCAGGGGTACCTGGCGGGTTTCCGGGTGAGCTCGCGGGAGGAGGTCCCCGAGGGCCACGGCCCGGTGGGACGGGCCGCGCGCAGCCTCCGCCCCAGCGTCAGCCAGGACGTGAGTTGCGACCCCGACTTCATCCCCTGGAGGAAGCGGGCTCAGGACTCCGGGTTCCAGGCGGTGGGCGCTCTGCCGCTGGTCGAGGGGGGAGAACTCCGGGGAGTGATGGCGGTGTACGCCCCTGAGATCGGCTTCTTCAGCTCTGATCGGGTGTCCCTGCTGCAACGGCTGGCCGACAACGTCGCCTTCGCCTGGGGTGCCCTGGATCACCGGCTGCAGGCGGCGGAGAGCGCCTTCGCCCTCCGGGACCGGCTGACCCGACTGGATCACGTGATTCAGAACACCGGCGTCGCGACCTGCGTGCTCGACCCGGAGCTGAACCTGCTGCAGGCCAATCCCGCCTTCTGCCAGCTGCTGGGGATGCGGGAGCCGCGCCTGCTCGGGCGCAACCTGGCAACCTTCACCCATCCGGAGGACAGACCGCTGCTCGACCGGGCCAGAAGGCGGCTGGCCAGGTCGCCCGGACAGGGAATCCGCCGGCTGGAGCACCGGCTGGTCAGCCGGACCGGGGAGGTGGTCCACCTCCTGGCCTCGGCCACCCCCATGCCCGCACTGGACGGCGGCGCGCCCCAGGTCGCCTGGCAGGCCCAGAACATCACCGCTCAGCGCGACGGCGAGCGCGCCGCGATGCGCCGCTCCGCTCAACAGGCGGCGGTGGCGGAGCTCGGCCGCGAGGCACTCAGCGGGCGCGACCTGGATCAACTCCTGCAGCGCAGCTGCGAACTGGTGGCGGAGCATCTGGGGGTGAGCCTGGTGTCGGTGATGCGCTGGCAGCCCGGGCGCGCCTGCTTCCGGCTGGTGGCCGGGTTGGGATGGGCCCCAGACCGGATGGGTGTGGCCACGGTGCCGGCGGGCCAGCGATCCCAGGCGGGGTACACCTTCCGCAACCGGGGGCCGGTGCTCTCCAGAGAGCTGGCTTCGGAGCGTCGCTTTCAGTCCGAGGTCCTGGTCTCCAGGTATGGGGTGCACGCCACAGTCGCGGTGGCCGTCCCCTCCGGGAGCGAAGAGGAGCCGTTCGGAGTGCTGGCGGCACACTCCAAGGAGCCAAGGGAGTTCTCCGAGGACGACCTGAACTTCCTGCAGGGGGTGGCGCACCTCCTGGGGGCCGCGGTCCAGCGGCAGCACTCGGAGGACCAGCTTCAGCGGCTGGCCCTCCACGACTCGCTCACCGGCCTCCCCAACCGCGGACTCCTGGTGGAGCGGGTCCGCATGAGCCTGGCCCGCTTGCGGCGGGACCGCGGCCGCACCGCGCTTCTCTTCCTCGACCTGGACCGCTTCAAGGTGATCAACGACAGCCTGGGACACCGAGTGGGCGACGAGGTTCTGCGGGAGGTGGCCGCCCGGCTGAGCCGCCTGCTCCGGCCCAGTGACACGGTCGCCCGGCTGGGAGGGGACGAGTTCGTGGTGGTGGCGGAGGACGTGGAGTCTGAGGCCGTGGCGCTGGGGGTGGCGGGCAGGATCCTCTCGGAGCTGAGCGTGCCCATGCGTGCCGGACCGAGCGACGTGGTGGTCACCGCCAGCCTGGGCCTGACCACCACGTCGGACCCCGAGGCCGAGCCGGAGGAGCTCCTCCAGGAGGCGGACATCGCCATGTACCAGGCCAAGGCCGATGGTGGCGGGGCGGTGGCCGCCTTCGTCCCCGAGATGGGGGCCCGGTTCGGCGACCGGGTGCAGGTGGAGTTCGACCTGCGGCGGGCCCTCAGCCGCGGCGAGTTCGCCGTCCAATATCAGCCCATCTTCTATCTCAAGTCGGGCAGAATCCGGGGCGCGGAGGCACTGGTGCGCTGGCAGCACCCGGAGCGAGGACAGGTAGCCCCCGGCGACTTCATCCCACTGGCGGAGGAGACCGGGGCGATCGTGGAGATCGGAGAGTTCGTGCTCCGGGAGGCCTGCCGGACGGCAGCCCAGTGGTCCAGATGTCGGCGGAAGGGGCCGGAGATCGCCGTCAACCTCTCACCCCGGCAGCTGCTGGACCCCTCAATCGTGGACCGGGTCCGATCCGCGCTGGAGGACGCCGGGCTGGACCCCACCCACCTCACCCTGGAGATCACCGAGACTGTGGTGCTCGCCGACTCGGTCGCGGCTTCGTCGGCGCTGCGGGAGCTGGCCAGGATGGGGGTCCACCTGGCCGTGGACGACTTCGGCACCGGGTACTCGTCGGTGTCGCACCTGCAGCGCTTCCAGCTGCGCCAGCTGAAGATCGACAAGGGCTTCGTCGCCGGCCTGGAGGGGAGTTGGCGTGACCGGGCCCTGGTGGACGGCCTGGTGCAGTTGGCGCACGCCCTGCGCCTGGAGGCGGCGGCCGAGGGCGTGGAGACCCCAGCCCAGCTCGACAGTCTCCGCCGGATGGGATGTGACTTGGCCCAGGGCTTCCTGCTCTCTCCGCCCATCTCGGAGTCCGAGTTCGGGCAGCTGTGGCGGCACCCGGGCGCCACCGCCGACTGGCCGGCAGGTGGCGGTGCGAGGAGGGTCGCCGTCCAGGGCGCGGCTTCCTGAGGACGCCCCTACATCAGCCCGAGGTCGTCCAGGCTGCGCAAGAGGTTGCTCACCACCTTGCCGTCCGCTCGAGCGTCCACCACGCAGGGGATCCCGTCCCGGGCCGTCTCGATGGCTTGGGGAAGGACCCTGAGGAAGGACTCCTGGTCCTCGACACGCTCCCCCCAGCCCCCCAGTGAGCGGGCCAGGGCCGCATGGTCGACCTCGCGGCCGACCTGCGACGGGGCCGTGCCCGGGCCACGCCAGACCCCGTTGTTGACCACCACCACCACCAGCCCAACTCCGTGGTTCACCGCGGTCTGCAGCTCCATGGCGGAGAAGCCGAACGCCCCGTCACCGCTGAAGAGAAGAAGCGGCCGCCGGGGCCGGGCCAGGCCAGCGCCGATGGCGAAAGGCAGGCCGACCCCCAGGGTGCCGAGGGCTGACCCGATCAGCATGTTGGAGCCGGGGAAGTGGGCCCGGGAGAAGGCGATCCCCCAGGGGACGCTGTCGCCCCCGTCGGAGATCCAGGTGCCGGGCTCGGGAAGCTGGTCGAAGATCCTGGCGGCCTCCCTGGCCAACCAACCCGGGTGGATGGGCTGGGCCGGTGTGGAGGCCTCCTCGGACCACATCTCCCAGCTCGCCTCGGCCGCGGACCGGGCCTGCGCCACCCACTCGGACCACCGCTCGGGGCCCGCTTCCCACCCCTCGCTGAGGACGTCCAGGGTGGCGGCCACGTCACCGCTGAGCCCCAGCTGGGGGGACCGGGGCCCGCCGAGATGCTCGGGTCTCAGGTCGAGTTGGAGAACGGCCTGGTCCTCGCCGAAGAGCGGGACCCTCCCGTACATGAGGTTGGCGTTGAAGCGCGACCCAAGCACCAGAGCCAGCGAGGCGCCCACCAGCGCGGCCCCGCCGTGCACCAAGGTGCCCAGGCAGAGCGGGTGGCTGTCGTCCACCAGCCCACGGGCACCGGAAGTGGTGGTCAGGGGGATTCCCGTCCTCTCCATGAAGCGCCGCAGCGCCTCCCCCGCGCCGGAGAAGAACGCTCCCGAGCCCGCGAGAATGAGGGGTCGCTCGGCCTCCCTCAGCAACTGCAGGGCGCGCTCCAGGTCGGCGGGGGCCGGGACCGAGCGGGGCGCCTCCGGCACCCAGACCGGTGATCCCTCCCCCAGCTGGTGCAGGACGTCCTCAGGCACCTCCAGGTAGGCGACTCCGGGGTCCCCCCAGGAGGCGCGCCGGACCGCCTCCGCGAGGAACTCCGGTATCCGCCCCGGCTCCAGGCACTCGGCGGCCCACTTGGTCACGGGCCGGACCATGGCCAGCTGGTCGAGGTCCTGGACCGCCCCGATCCCCCGCCGGGCGATAGCCGTGCGGCCGGCCAGCACCACCACCGGGGCACCTGCCAGGTTGGCCTCGGCGATACCGGCCATGGCGTTGGCCAGCCCGGGGCCGGCGGTCACGGCCGCGAATCCTGGCCGACCGGTGGCCAGGGCCATCCCCTCGGCCATCATCACCGCGTTCTCCTCATGGCGTACGTTGACCACCCGGATCCCGAGGCGACGGGCGTGGTCCAGGACCTTGGCGATGTGGCTGCCCGGCAGGGTGAAGAGGGTGTCTCCCCCGGCCTTGGCGATGGCCTCCGCCGCCAGCTCCGCTCCGGTGCGCCTTGAGTCGTCCACAAGCTGTCCTCCGTGGCACGGATCTGCCCCTTCCAGGATGACGTATCGCCTCCCCCGCGCGGACGCGAAGAAACCCCCGTCCGCTGCCGGCCAGCCCCGGGCGGCCCGCGTCCCCCAAGATGTTGCCATGGGCGAGCTCTTTCCCGACGACGAGGAAGGCGGGGCGGCGGCACCGGAGACCTTGGCAGACGACGCGCCGCTGGCCTTCCGAATGCGCCCCAGGAACTTCGAGGAGCTGCTCGGCCAGGAGGCTCTCCTCGGAGAGGCAGGGCCGGTGGGCCGGGCGGCGCGCCTCGGCCGTCTTCCCTCAGTCGTCCTGGTGGGACCGCCCGGCTCCGGGAAGACGACCATCGCCGGCCTGCTGGCCGCCAAGGTCGACCGCCGACTGGTGAGGATGTCGGCGGTCAGCGCCGGCGTCGCGGACGTCCGCCGGGTGGTGGATGACGCCCGGCGGCTGAGGGGGCGCGGCGGGGGCACCGTCCTCTTCCTGGACGAGATACACCACTTCAGCCGGACCCAGCAGGACGCCCTCCTCCCCCACGTGGAGAGTGGGCTCATCACTTTGATCGGCGCCACCACCGAGAATCCAAGTTTCCAGCTGACCACAGCGCTCCTTTCGCGGGTCCTGATCTGGGAGCTCGCGCCCCTGGGGGAGACGGAGCTGCTGGAGCTGGTGCGCCGGGCGATGTCTGAACCCCGGGGCCTGGGGGGCCGCGGGCTGACCATCGCGCCCGACGCCGCCCAGGCGCTGGCCCTCGGCTGTGGAGGGGACGCGCGCACCCTGCTCAACTGCCTGGAGCAGGCGGCGGCCGGACTGCCGGATGGGGCGGAGATCGACAGGGCGCTCGCCGAACGGGCGCTGGCCCACCCCCACCTCACCCACGACCGCGCCGGGGACCTCCACTTCCAGATCCTCTCAGCCCTGATCAAGTCGGTTCGGGGCAGCGACCCGGACGCGGGGCTCTACTGGCTGGCCCGGCTCCTGGAGGGGGGTGAGGATCCCCGGGTGCCGGCCCGCCGGCTGGTGATCCTGGCGGCTGAAGACGTGGGGCTCGCCGATCCCTCCGCCCTCTCGGTCGCGGTCGCCGCCTACCAGGCGGCCCAGGTGGTGGGCATGCCCGAGTGCCGGCTGCCGCTGGCCGAGGCCACCGTCTACCTGTCCCTGGCCCCCAAGAGCAACTCGGTGTACCGCGGGTACTCGGCGGCCGCCGCCGAGGTGGCGACCAGCCTCAGCCTGCCGGTCCCGGTCCACCTGCGCAACGCCGTGACACGCCGAGACCGGGAGCTGGGGTTCGGACGCGGTTACGAATACGCCCACGATGACCCGGAGGGGCTGGTGAGCCACCACCACCTGCCCCAGGGACTGGAGGGCCGAGCCTATTACCAGCCGTCCCGGCACGGCATGGAAGGATCGCTGGGGGAGCGACTGGCCAGGATCCGGGAGCGGCGACGGGCCGCCCCTACTCCTCCGCCTGCGCCGCCTCCTCCTCTGGCGCCGCAGCCTCCGCCCCGACCAGGGCCTCCTCCTCCTCCTGGGCCACCCGCGGCTGCTGGATCTTGACCAGGATCTCCTCGGAGTCCACTCCGGCGGCGAGCTCGACCCCCTCGGGGAGGCTGAGGTCCGAGATCCTGACGGCGTCGTCGATCTCCGCCAGGCCGGAGATGTCCACGGTGATCTCGCCGGGGATCGAGTCGGGCAGGCAGTTGACGGCCAGCTGGTGCAGCACCTGCAGGACCTCACCGCCCACCTGCTTCACCGCCGGCGCCTCCCCGGCCAGCACCACCGGCACCGTCACGTCCAGCTTCTCCTTGAGGTTCACCTGGAAGAAGTCGACATGGACGGTGCGCCCGCTGCGTGGCTCGCGCTGCACCTCGCGGATCAGCACGGGACGCTGCCGGCGCTCCCCCTTGACCTTGAGCTGGATCAGGTGGCTGGCCCCGGCGGCGTGAGTCAGCCGGCCCAGCTCGCGCTCACCGACCTCCACCGCCAGCGCCTCGACCTGGTGGCCATAGACAACCCCGGGGACCAGCCCCTGCTGCCGCAGCCGGTGCGCGCCACGCCCCACGACGGTGCGCTGGGCGACATCGAGTGTGAGCGGCATACAGAAGCTCCCCGGGGCCATTGAGGCAGGCCCAGGCGCCGCCGGGAGTGACCCGGCACCGAGCCCGATCTTAGCAACTCCGGCTCAGCCGGCCTCGACTCCCACCTTGCCGAAGCGACGCCGGACGTACTCCACGATGGACTGGATGCTGGTGCCGGGGGTGAACACCTCGTCTACCCCCAGCTCGCGCAGGGCGGCCACGTCCCCGGGGGGAACGATCCCCCCGCCGAAGACCACGATGTCCTCGGCGTGGCGCTCCCGGAGGAGGCGGAGCACCTCAGGAAAGAGCGTCATGTGGGCTCCGGAAAGAAGCGAGATCCCAATCCCGTCTACGTCCTCCTGGATCGCCGCCTCGACCACCTGGGCCGGGGTCTGGTGCAAGCCGGTGTAGATCACCTCCACCCCCGCGTCCCGAAGGGCGCGGGAGATCACCTTGACCCCACGGTCATGTCCATCCAGCCCCACCTTGGCGGTGAGGATGCGCACCGGCCTGGTCCCCACGCTGGGAGTGTAAGCCCGATGGTCAGCCGTGGGGCCCGAGGGAGGCCGGCGCCGCCGGCGGGTGGCCGATGGGAACATAGGCGACACCCACCGCGCAACCCACCGCGATCGCGGCCACTCCCAGGACCGCCACCCGACGGAGCGCTGCGGGCAAGGGCCGGGGAGCGGCCGGGTGCAGGGCCCGGTTGCGGTGAGCGGCGAGCAGGAGCACCGCCAGCAGCGGCGCCAGATTGGGGTCGGTGGCGATCCCGGTGCCCAGGGTCCCGAAATCCTGTCCCAGCCACCAGATCAAAAAGAGCAGGACCAGCCCCAGGGTGGTGGTGGGCCGCCCTGCGCCTCCCAGGAGGAGCGCCGTCCCCATCGCCCCGAGGATCACCAAAAAGCAGGTGTTGACCAGGAAGGGCTGGGACTGGGCGAGGTGGGCCAGCCCCAGGATGGGGCCGGAGATCCAGGTTGGCTGGGGAGTGGCGGCCAGAGAGGTCAACGTTGGGCCCAGCCCGGCGCCGGACCAGAAGCCCTCCGCGGGCAGCATCTGGGCCAGCGCTCCCAGGAGGAAGAGGGCCCCGAGCCCCAGCTCAACCCACCTTCCCACCCGGCGCTGCTCCCAGACCGAGGGCGGTGCCAGAAGAAGGCCAGCGGCTGCCACGTAGGCCAGGGCCCCCCCGGGCGCCCCCAGCAGGAGCGACGCCCCCGGGGCGAGGAGCCCGCCCAGCGCCTCCCCTCCGATCCAGACCAGAATGCCCCAGCCCACCGAGGCCCACAGGCCGAGCCGGCCAAGACGGGAACTGCCCCCGGCGAGGACTGCGACCCCGATCCCCACCTGGATCAGGGCTGTGGCCACTGTGAGGTGGACCGGGTGCGCCCGCCAGAGCGCCTCCTCCCAGGAGAGGAGGCCGGCCAGCCACCCGGGCTGGCCATGGGCCACGGGGGCAAGGATCCCAGCGGCGAAGCCCCGCGGCATGGCCGGCTGCGCCTGCAGGACGCCATCCAGCACCCAGAGGGAGCCCAGTGCCACCTGGAGGAAGCTGGCCCCCGGAGCAGCGGACATGGGCGCCGCATCCTCCGGCGCGACCCGGCGTGACCGGGCCCGGAACAGGCGGCCGGCCTCTGCCAGGCCGCCTACCACCACCACCAGCGCCACCCCGCCGAGGAGAAGAAGGTAGAGGTCCGCGGAGGAACCCGAGCTCACAGCCGGATTACCGAGAGACCTGGGAGCCGAACCGGGAGCAGGTCAGGGATTGGCACGTCACCCACGGTGCCAGGGGCTCCATGGCCGCGAAAAGGGGGAATCCCGGCGCTCGCCCTCAGGTGGAATCACCCGGGTGGCCCGGGCGCCAAAACGGAAGAATCGAGATCATGGAGGAGCCGGGTCGCCGCGTCACCTTTGCCGAGAGGCCCATCCTCGTCTTCTGGGAGACCACGGTGGCCTGCCCCCTCAGCTGCCGACACTGCCGGGCGTCGGCGGTGCACCATCCGCTGCCTGGTCAGCTTGACCACGCCGAGTCCTTGGACCTCGTGGACCAGGTCGCCGAACTCGGTCAGCCGCGGCCGGTCCTGGTGATGACCGGGGGGGACTGCCTCGCCCGCCCCGACCTCAAGGAGCTGGTCGCTCACGCGAGAACCCTCGGGGTGCCCGTGGCTCTGTCGCCCTCGGTCTCCCCCCAGTTGGACCGCTCGACGATGGCCGAGATGAAGAGTCTCGGGGTGAGGGCGGTCTCGGTGAGCCTGGACGGCTCCGACCCCAAGACCCATGACAGGGTGCGGGGAGTTGACGGGCACTTCCAGGCCACCGTGGACGCGATCCGGTGGCTTGTGGAGATGGGCTTCCGGGTCCAGGTGAACACCACGGTAATGCGCTCCAACCTCGAGGAGCTGGCCGACGTGGCGGCGCTCCTCCTCCGCCTTGCGGTGCCGATCTGGGAGGTGTTCTTCCTCATCGAGGTGGGGCGAGGCGAGGACCTGCGCTCGCCCACGGCCGAGGAGAACGAGGAGGTGTGCCACTTCCTCTACGAGACCTCCCGGCACCCCCTCCTGGTCCGCACGGTGGAGGCACCGTTCTTCCGCCGGGTGGTCGCCGAGAGGCGCTCAGGGGCGGCCTTCCACGGACCCCTGTATGGAAGGCTTCGCACCCGTCTCCAAGAGCTGGCCGGCCCCGGGGGCAGGCCTCCCCGACCTCAGACCGTCGGCACGCGGGACGGCATGGGGGTGGTCTTCGTCTCCCATGACGGCCTGGTCCGCCCCTCCGGTTTCCTCCCCCTGGCCGTGGGCGACCTTCGCCGCGAGCGGCTCGCCGAGGTGTACCGCGAGAGCCCCATTTTGCGAAGCATCCGGGCGGCCGAGTTCAGCGGGCGCTGCGGCATCTGTGCCTACCGCCAGCTGTGTGGCGGCTCCCGGGCCCGGGCCTTCGCCGCCGGCGGGGACCCGCTCGGCGAGGACCCCGGTTGCGCCTACCGACCGGCGGCCTGAATTTCGGGTCCCGCCGATAATCGGGGGATGCTGGGTGCCCGCCGCGATCCACTGAGGGCCGGAGACGCAGCCCGCGGAATGCTGCTGGGCATGGCCGCGGGCGAGCTGCTGGGCGGGGACGCCAGCCTGCCCCTCAGCTGGCACGCCTTGACCCTCGCGGAAAGCCTGGCGGAGGCGGGGCGTCTGGTCCCCGATCGCGTGATCGCCGCCTGGTTGGCGCTCCCCGAGGAGCACCGGCTGCCGACCGCGTCCACCACGGGGATCGCGCTTAGGCTGGCGGCCCGGGGAATGGACCCCGCAGAGCTGGGACCGGCGGCGGCCTCGGCGGCCGGGACGGCGGCTCTCGACCTGCCGCTCGTCCGGGTGCTCCCGGTGGCGCTGGCCGCCTCGCGCAGCGGGGCCGCCACCCGCGCCTGGGCCCAGCTGGCGGCCGGCGTCACCCATGGGGAGCTGCTCGCCCAGCTGGCGGCGGTGGCGACGGCGCTTCTGGCGCGCGACCTCCTCACCCTGGACCTCGAGGACAGCCTGGTGCGCACGGCCCAGGCGGTGCGGGAGGAGGCGCCGGAGGGGTTCCAGCGGAGGCTCCGGCCACCCGAGCCAGGGGCCGGCTTGCCGGAGGGGGCCGATGCCCCCGACGTGCTGGAGGCGGCCGTGGCCTCCCTGGCCGGGGCTCGCGACTGGACCGAGGCGGTGGCGGCGGCCAGCTCGCGACTGACCCCATGGGACCAGCTGCCGGCTCTGGTAGGTGGGCTCGCGGGAGCCCGCTGGGGACTGCGGGGGGTGGACCAGGAGGGGCTGGGGCGACTGCCCGGGGATCTGCCCTCCCGGCTCCTGGCGGCGGCGGAGCTGGTGGGCACCGGCCCGGTGGAGTCACCGCTGGCCCCGTCCGGCTGGGCCTGGCCCGACCCCTGATGATCCGCTCCCTGCTGGTGGTGGACGGCACCAACGTCAGCTGGGCCTGGCCCAGAGCCCGCCCCCTCATGGTGGCCGGACGCCACCAGGACGCCCAGGCACTGCTCCTGTCCTACAGCCAGAGTTCGGCGCTGCTCACCCAGCACGAGGAGCTGGTCATCGTCTTCGACGGCCCGCCCCACCGCCTCCCCGGGGCCCGCAGCCCCCGGGTGCGCATCCTCTATCCGGACCCGGGCACCTCCGCCGACCACCGCATCATCGAGCTGGTGGAGGCCCACCGCCACCGCGGGGCGCCGGCGCGGTTGGTCAGCAGCGACCGGGCGCTCCGGGATGCGGTGCGGAACCTGGGGGCGACCACCATGGGGGCGATGGAGCTGATCTCGGTGATAGATCGCCGGGGAGGTGCCGGCCCGGACCGTCCTCCCCGGGCGCGGGGGGAGAAGCCGCTGCCCTCAGCCGAGGACACCCGCGACTGGCTGCGCCGGTTCAACCACCATGAGCGGCGGCGCGGTCAGAAGGAGGGCGACTCCCGGTAGGTCCCGAAGACCTCCTGGAGGGCGGCGATTATCTCGCCCTCGGTGGCCAGGGCCCGGCAGCTGTCGAGGATCCGGGGCATGAGGTTGTCCGACCCTCGCGCCGCCTCCTGAAGCCTCTCCAGAGCCAGCGAAACGGAGCTGCCGTCGCGCCCCTCCCGCAGTCGGCGCAGCGTGCCCAGCTGCTCCTCCTCCACCTCGGGCCCGATGCGCAGGAGATCGGGGGACTCCTCGTCGGCGGAGGTGAAGGCGTTGACGCCCACCACCAGCCGGTCGCCCGAGTCCAGCTGCTGCTGGTAGCGGAAGGCGGCGTCGGCGATCTCGCGCTGGAAGAAGCCCTGCTCGATGCAGGCCAGGACCCCGCCCCGGGCGTCGATCTCCTCGAAGTACCGCTCCGCCTCCTGCTCCATCCGGTTGGTGAGGTCCTCCACGAAGTACGAGCCCCCCAGGGGGTCGATGGTCGCCGTCACCCCGGACTCGAAAGCGATGATCTGCTGGGTGCGGAGCGCGATCTGGGCGGCCTTGGCGGTGGGCAGGGCCAGGACCTCGTCCATGGCGTTGGTGTGCAGGGACTGGGTGCCGCCCAGGACCGCGGCCAACGCCTCCAGGGCGGTGCGGGCGACGTTGTTCTCCACCTGCTGGGCGGTGAGCGAGCACCCGGCCGTCTGGGTGTGGAAGCGCAGCAGCCAGGAGCGGGGATCGCGGGCCCGATACCGGTCACGCATCCTCCGGGCCCAGATCCGGCGGGCGGCCCGGTACTTCGCCACCTCCTCGAAGAAGTCCATGTGGCTGTTGAAGAAGAAGCTGAGGCGGGGCGCGAACTCGTCCACCGCCAACCCCCGCTCCATCCCCGCCTCGACGTAGGCGAAGCCGTCGGCCAGGGTGAAGGCCAGCTCCTGCACCGCGGTGGACCCGGCCTCGCGGATGTGGTATCCGGAGATCGAGATGGGGTGCCAGCGGGGGACATGCTGGGCGCAGAAGGCCACCACGTCGGTGACCAGTCGCAGGCTGGGCTGGGGCGGGAAGATGTACTCCTTCTGGGCGATGTACTCCTTCAGGATGTCGTTCTGCAGGGTCCCGCCCAGCCGGTCTGCGGCCACCCCCTGCCGCTCCCCCACCGCGATGTACATGGCGAGGAGGATGGCCGCCGGGGAGTTGATGGTCATGGAGGTGGTGACCTGGGAGAGGTCGATGCCCTCGAAGAGTCTCGCCATGTCCTCCAGGGAGTCGATGGCCACCCCGCAGCGGCCCACCTCTCCTCGGCCCAGTGGGTCGTCTGAGTCCCGGCCCATGAGGGTCGGCATGTCGAAGGCCACCGACAGCCCGGTCTGGCCCTGCTCCAGCAGGAAGCGGTAGCGCTGGTTGGTGGCCGCCGCGGTGCCGAAGCCGGCGAACTGGCGCATGGTGAAGAGCTTGTCCCGGTACATGGAGTCGTACACCCCCCGGGTGTAGGGGAAGGAGCCGGGATAGCCGATGGTCGCGGCATAGTCCTGGCCCCGCAGGGCGGATGGGGTGTAGAGCGGCTCCACCGGCAGCCCGGAGAGGGTCTCGGGAAGGGGCAGGAACCCCTCGGGGGCCCGCCGCTGGTGCGCCGCGCGATAGCGCTCGGCCCAGCGGGTGAGCTCCTCCTCGTCGTCCACCATGCCGGCCGACTTCTGTTCCAGCATCACTCTCAGCTCCTCTGCACGGAGGGCAGGGCGTCTGCCATTGTGCGCTCCTCGGCGGCGATCCGGGAGAGCAGGGACTGCGCCAGGAGCTCCGGCTGGGCCAGCTCCGGCTCGGCCCCGAGCAGCTCGGGACCCTCTTGGGCCAGGATCCGGCGCGCGGCCCGGGCCGAGCGCGCGGCCACCAGCCCCACCAGCTCGTCCAGGATGCGACGCCTGGTGCGGTCCGCCACCTCGCCCGATGCCTGCAGGTGAGCTGCGTGGTCCTCCACCGCCTGGACCAGCTCGGCGACGCCCTCGGGTCCGCGCTCGGCGACCGTCTTCACGACCGGCGGGCGCCAGGGAGCCGGAGGCGAGAGCCGCACCATGTCCCGCAGCTCCCGAAACACCCGGTCGGCCCCGGGGAGGTCGGCCTTGTTGACGGCGAAGATGTCGGCGATCTCGGTGATGCCGGCCTTGATCACCTGGACCGAGTCGCCCGCCGCCGGAGTCGCCACCACCACCACGGTGTCCGCCAGCTCACAGATCTCCAGCTCGGACTGTCCCACCCCCACCGTCTCCACCAGCACCATCTCCCACCCCAGGGCGTCCAGCAGCCGCACAGCCGCCGAGGTGGCGAGGGAGAGCCCGCCGAGGTGGCCGCGGGCCCCCAGGCTGCGGATGAAGACCATGGGGTCCAGGGCGTGGCCCTGCATCCGCACCCGGTCGCCCAACAGAGCTCCGCCGGTGAAGGGGCTGTTGGGGTCCACCGCCAGGATCGCGACCCGCCTCCCCTGCGCCCGCCAGACCGCGGTCAGGGCGTCCGCCAGGGTGCTCTTCCCGGACCCCGGGGAGCCGGTGAGTCCGACCACCTTGGAGCCCTGTCCGCGCCTGGTCCGACGCAGGTCGGCGATCGCCTGGAAGACCTCCGGGTCGCCGCCCTCGATCAGCGAGATCGCCCGCGCCAGCGCCCTGGTGTCGCCCCGCCGCAACGCCTCCAAGTCCATCCCCTCATGGTATTGCCCGGGGTTGGCAAGGGCCGGGGGGCGGCCCACAGCGCTCCCCTGCCAGCCCGAGAGGACGGCGGGGCGGACTGTTGGCCCCTCAGCAGCTCCAGGCGCCGGAGAGGATGAGGGAGTCTCCGGCCCGGTCGACGAAGCGGATGAACATCCGGCCGTGGTCGGCCCCGGCAAAAATGCTGAGGTCCCCACCCACTCCTCCCCACAGGTCCCCGGGAATCCTCCCGACCTGCGCGGGGCCACCCTGGCGTGAGAGTTCGGCGGCGGCGAAGGGGCTGTTGATCGGGAGGTCCGCCGGGGTGAGGGCCGGGTAGTACCAGCCAGCCCCCTGGTACTGGGGGATCTCAACCTGCAGGACGTAGGGCTGGCCGGCGAGCACCAGCGACATGGCCAGGTTGAACTTGTCCCCGGCGAACAGGCCGCAGTTGGGAGCGCCCCCCACGAGGTCCGTCCCCGGGACCACGGCCTGGCCGACCTGGGCCTGGATCGCTCCCGAGGCGATCAGCGTCTCGGCATAGCCCGGCCCCGAGGGCGGCTGGGCGGGCGAGTACGCGGCATTCGGGGTGGAGCACGACCATGTCCCAGAGAGGGTCTCGGTCTGGCCCGCCCCCCTCAGCGCCAGGGAGAGGGTCCCGCCGTCGCCGCCAGCCCCCACGCTGACCCATCCGGAGCGGGCCACGTAGGTGCCTTCCAGGTTCGCCGAGGCCAACTGGACAGGGCCTCCGCCGAAGACCAGGTAGCGGCCGGGGCCCCCGAAGTTGGGGAGGGCCAGGCGCAGAGTCTCGACCCGTCCGGGAAGGCTGAGGTCCAAGACCGCCGAGAAGCCGGTGCCGGCGTACACACCGCAACTGGTCGCGTAGGCTGACCTGACCTCACCGCGGATGGGGCCCTGGAGCACCAGGGACTGAGGAAGAGCCGCCCCGGTGGGGAGCGCCCCGGCGGGCAGCGGGGGCGCCGCCGCCCGGCGCCGGCGGGCGGCCAGGTGGACGGCCGGCGAACCGCAGCCGGCCACCCCCGCCAGGCAGACGAAGCCGCAGGCCGAGCCGACCAGCAGGCCGAGGAGGCCGGTGCGCCTCAAGGCCGGGCGGCGCCCAGGAGAGGACGGGAAGTGGGACAGGGCATGCCTTGGACCCTAAGGTACGCCCTGAGCCCGGCTGCGATCAACCTCCGGCGTCTCGAGAGGTGGCACAGGGCCCCCGCGCCCAGCCCTCCCCCCCTGCCACCCCACCGGGCCACACCAGGCCCCGGGGGCAACCGTGGCCACCCGGTCATGGGCAGTCCAACCTGAGGGCTTGGACCGGCGCTTTGCTGGGTAGCGAGTTCAGCTGGCACGGTCGTGACCGCGGCGGCCGCGAGGTCCCCTCCAGGATCTGGCTCGGGCACTCCGGGCTCGGGCCCACACTCCAGGCAGCGACCCGGTACAGAGCCGGCAGGCTCTCGCCTCCGACATCGCCTTTCCGGGTGTGCGCCACTCGGCCGAGGGACTGGCCCCCTGGGGCCGGGGAAGGCGGTGAATGATGGGCCCCGCACCCCGATGCTAGACTCGGACCGGATGGGGGCTGTGACCTCGCTCATCGTCTCGATCCTGCTGGTCACCGGGCTCGCTGCCTGTGCCGCCAGCCCCGCGCCGGCGCCGGGACGTGTCCAACTGCTGACGCCCGGCCTGCCCCCGGGGGTGCACCCCAACCTCCGCGCCGGACATGACCAGCTCCTGCTGGAAGCCCAAGAGGGCCCAGCGGTCATCAGTCCCAGCCTGGCTCCAGGGCACTACACGTGGCACGCCGCCCCCATCCAAGTCGCCGGCTTGACCTTCGACCCGGTCTCATCCACGCAGAACTTCACCATCCGCTCCGGGAAGGTGCTCACCCTGACCATCAGGTACCAACTACAGTCGTTGGCCCAAGGCGCCGCCTGGAGAGAGGTCGCCGCCTCCATTTCTCCGGAGGTCACCCAGGGCTACGCCTACGTCAGTTGCGCCGACTCCCACTTTTGCATGTTGACGGCGGCTCTCGGCGAGCAAGGCATAGACCAGTGGATCTGGAACGGGGAGGCTTGGTCGGGACCCACCTCGACCGGCCTCGGCACCACATCCATCATCAGCTTGAGCTGCCCCAGTCCCGACTTCTGCACGATGGGCACCGGCAGCTACCAGCAGCCCGCACCGGCCTTCGTCGACGTCTGGAAGGGCAAGGACTGGGTCAGGGAAAGTCCGGTCGCGAGTCGCAACGTCCTGTTCTATGTGGCCAGCTGCGCCAGCACCGTGAGTTGCCTTGCCATCGCCGCCGTCAGCACAAGCAACACCCAACCCTTTCAGGTTCAGGAGGACTTCGCCTCGTCGTGGAACGGCAGCAGGTGGATCCCCACGGGCACCCCCTTTGCCCCACATCCGTCGGGAATCCTCATGGAACCCGGTCAGCTCACGTGTCCGTACGACGGCACCCTGGTCGACTGCCTACTCGTCTCAGAACCTAATGATCCCAGCGTTAGCCCCAAACTCTTGGCCGGGAACCTGAGTACTTGGAACGGACACACCTGGCACCCCATCCTCCAGATCGCGGACGCCCAGTCAATCGGCTGCCACACTCCCAACTATTGCCTTGCTGTGGCCGAGGCCATTGCCCCCATCTCCGCGGCCGGGGCCACCACGTACCAGGGGACCGCCTCGGCGTGGACCGGCTACCCCAGCGGCGGCCTCCATGTCCAGGGCCAGCCCCAGTGTCCGCTGACCGGCACCTGCTTCGCAGCGGTCCAGCCGAACCCAGCCCCACCGTCGCTCAACCTGTGGGCGTGGAACAAGCACCATTGGAGCGGCACCGCGGTCGCTGGAAGCATGGGTGGTGATCCCCTGCTGAGCTGCGCTGCCGACGGGTTCTGCCTGGCCGTGACGGACTCCGGGACCTACGCCCTCGGCTGAGGGTGCCCACGGCGCCATGCCGTTGGATGCCGGGGGTTCCGACCTCCCCCGCCTCCCGGGGCCTGGGCATATCGCGCATTCTCGTGTGGCGGGGGGACCCGATCAGGCCGCCAGGAGGGCGTAGGTGTCAAGGGCCGCGGCGTCATCGACTGTCGGGGAAGGCCGGCAGAAGGCGGTGTCCCCGGCGGCCATGCCACGAGACGGCCGGCGTTGCCAGAATGGAAAGCCCGTCTGGGGTCCAAGGGCGCGATCACAGCGGGCGGAGTGTCTGGCCACCCGTCAGTTCGCTGGTAGGGCGGCCTTCGGTCTCGGGCTTCGCCGAACGCTCAGTGGCCGGACTTCTTGTGACGCTTCCCCGGCCCGCCGTCACCCGGGGGCCCGCCCGGTCCACCCACGGTGCCACCGCCGAGAACCCGGTTGGTGGGTCCGGTGCCCGACAGGTAGTACACGGTCTGTCCCTGGTACTGGCCGACGATGAGCCCCGCCGGGGGCTGGTACCAGCTCGCCGGTTGGCCCTTGAGTGCGGCCACCATGAAGTCGTGCCAGAGAACCGCCGCGCCGCTTATCCCGTTGATGCCGCCCCCGTACATGGGCGCGTCGTTGGCGTTGCCCACCCAGTCGGCGCCAACCAGGGTCGGGGTCCAGCCGACAGCGAGGTTGTCCCTGAAGCTGTTGGAGGTCCCGGTCTTGACCGCCACCTGCCGCCCGGGGATGACCAGGGGCGTGTCGGGCCCGAACGCCAGCAGGCGGTTGCTGTCCCGGGACAGGATGGTGTTCATGATGAACGCCACCTGCGGAGAGACCACCTGGTGGGTGACCGAGGGGGCGGCATAGACGACAGCTCCGCTCTGAGCGGTCACCCGCAGGATGAAGCGCGCCGGATGGAGCTCGCCCTGGGCGGCCAGCACGGACCCGGCCTGGGCCATCTGCCAGAGCGGAATCGGATACGCGCCCAGGGTCAGGCTGGGGCCGTAGCTGGAGTCCGGGCTCCCGAGCGTGGTGACGCCGAAGGCCCGGGCCATATGGAGCACATTGGTGATTCCCGTGGCCAGCTCCACCCGCACCGCCGGCACGTTCAGCGAGTTGCCCAGGGCGACCTCGGCCGGAACGACCCCGAAATACCGGCCCTCGTAGTCGTGGACGACGTAGGGGCCGCCCCCGGGCCCGCCGGACGGCAGTGTCAGGGGGTCGTCGAGGATGGGGGTGGTCATGGTGATGGTCCGGCTGGCGATGGCGGCTGAGTAGGTGAAGATCTTGAAGGTGGAGCCAGTCTGCCGGGGAACGGCGGCCATGTCGATCTGGCCGCCCGGCACACCGGCTCCGGCTCCACCCACCCAGGTCACTATGTCGCCGTTGGCGGGGTTCTCCGCCACCAGGGCACCGTCGGTCATGTGCATCGCCGAGCGCGCGGCGATCACCTGCGTCACCATCTGCTGGGCCAGGCTGTTCAAGGGAAGGTCAAGCGTCGTGTAGACCCGGAGCCCCATCGTCGGGTACGAAGCGCCGAAGTGGGAGCTCAGCCACTGCTGGACCTGGTCCAGGAAGTAGGGGGCCGGGTCGGGCCCTCCGCTCGGGGAGATTTGGGTCGGCTTCGCCAGGATCTGGGCCGCGAGCCGCTTGCTGAGGTTGCCGTAAGTGACCATCGCCGCCACCACCGCTCGCTGGCGCACTCTGGCACCGCCGGGGTTGGAGAAGGGGTCAAGGTATGAGGGGGCCGGGAGCAGCCCGGCCAGCAACGTGGCCTGGGAGGCTGAGAGGTCGCTCGCCGGTATCCCGAAGTAGGTTTCGGCCGCGGCCTGGACCCCGGTCGCCCCCTGGCCGAAGTAGACATCGTTGAGGTACTGGTCGAGGATCTGCCTACGGCTCAGCTTGGTCGCCAGGTCGTTGCCGTAAAAGATCTCCTTGATCTTGTAGATGACCGACTTGTTGTCCTGCAGGTATAGGAGCTTCGCCAGCTGTTCCTGGATGGTGCTGGCTCCCTGGGCGGCGGCGTGATGCACCGCGTCATAGAAGGCCGCCTGCAGGATGCGTCCCACATCGAAGCTGGGCGATGTCCAGTAGCCGTGATCCTCGATGTCGACCACCGCCTGCTGCATGACCGGGGCGATCTGGCTCAGCGGCACGGGGATCCGGCTCTCGCCCGGAGGGTGCAGGTCGGCTATCTGCTGCCCTCCAGCGGCGTAGACCAGGGTGTCGGAGGGGAAGCTGCGCGGTGACGCCGGCAGCGCGCTGTAGGTGTGGGCCAGGGCGCCGAACGGAACCGCGAGCATGGCCAGTGCGGCGAGCGCCGTCACACCGCCCATGGCGACCAGTCGCAGGAGCCGCGGGCTGAGGCCCGTCAGGCGGGCCCGTGCGGCAGCCGCAGCCCGATCCGCCAGCCTGCGGACCCGAGCCCAGTCGCTCTCAAATGGATCTCGGATCACCTGGTCCTCCTCGGTCGGCACCTGCCTGAATGCCGTCACCGGGACGGCCAGGGGCCTGTCGGGGCACAACTCCTCCAACGCGGGGTGGCGGTCGCAGTTTCACCCCGGGCCGGCGCGAGGGCGGATGCTCCTGCCGGCCGCCCTCGGCGGTCTGGTGTGGGCCAGCCGCCCGGGGCGGGTGCGCCAGACCCGCACCTGAAGTGGAGGGCGTCCACGGCCGAGAGCGTTTACGGGCCTCGCCCGGTGTCGCCGGGGGACCGACTGGGAACGGTTCTGCCGCCAGCCTCGCCAGCCGCCCCAGGGTTGCCTCGGCCAGGCCGCCTGCCTAACGGGCGTGCAGCGGGGTCGCCGCGCGGTCAGCGCCGGGCCACTCCGGAGCGGACGAGGATCGTGCCGTCCCCTCCACGGCGAAGCCCCGGGCACAGCCGGCGCACCCAATTCAGTACGGATCCGCATCATCTCGCCCGGCACTGCCGATGACCGCTTGGTCCACCGGCAGGGGGCTTGCATGTGGGCCGCACCCCGCCCATACTTGCTGCCCAGCGCCACTTCCGGCGCGGCTTGACAGGAGGCCGGAGATGCTGGGCAAGGGTGTGGCGTCCGCGCGGGCGACTTGGCGAGTCGGGGTGCTGCTCGGCGCAGGAGCCGTTGGCCTGAGCGCCATCCTCTCGGTGTTCGGGGGTGCCCAGGCTTCCCTCGCCGCGTCTCTTGGTCCCGTGGCCGGGCGCCACGCCGCGATCCACGCGGGTTGGGCTTCCTCCAACTGGTCAGGCTACGCCGAGACGTCTTCCACTCCATTCTCGGGCATCACCGGCGAATGGAAGGTACCCGGGGTCACCGGCCCCAACGGATCGTATTCCGCAACGTGGATTGGCATCGATGGCTTCACCAACAGCTCCCTGATCCAAACTGGCACGGAGCAGAACTATCTGAATGGCAGCGCCGAGTACTCGGCTTGGTGGACCACCTCCTCTCAGAACTTCGCTGAGCAGACGATCACCACCGGTTGCAGTAGCGGTTCGGCGGCTACCCTGGCTGGCACAGCGGTCGGGATTGGGGGTCCACACGCTACGGTTGGCGGCCACCACGGCCATGGCGGCACGCTCAGTGCCACCACGGGGCCGGCGACCTCCGTCACCGCTTCGTCGGCGACACTCACGGGAACGGTGAACCCGGGCGGCAGCGCCACCAGCTTCTACTTTGAATACGGGACGAGCACCAAGTACGGGTTCGTCACCGCGCCCGCGAGCGCTGGCTCAGGAACCAAGTCCGTGAGCGTGAGCGCGCCTCTGAGCGGGCTCGCGGCCTCCACCACCTACGACTTTCAACTCGTCGCCAGCGATTCCAGCGGTTCGGTGTATGGGGGCAACGTGTCCTTCACCACCGCCGCATCGTCCTCCGGCGGTTCGGGAGGAGCGGCCTGTGGCACCGTCAAACCCGGGGACTCCATGACCGCTGGAATCAGCCAGATCAGCAGCTCCAGTTGGAATATCACCATCGCGGACCTAACTGAGGGATGGACCTTCACGACAGGTGTCAGCTACACGGGTCCGGGCGCATCTGCGGAGTGGATTGTCGAGGCCCCCTCGCTCTGCACGGTCCACTGCACCATCGCCACCTTGGCCGACTACGGGAAGGTCACCTTCGACAATGGCACTGTGAACAGCGGGGCCGGACCTGGATTGACCACCAACGATGCGGGCGAGATGTTGGCCAAGAACGGCACGGTGATCTCCATCCCCTCTGTTCCGGATGGGCTTGGGGACGGATTCGCCTGCGCCTACGGGTCCACCGCTCCCTCGCCTCCTCCCAACTCCTGACGGCGGACGGCGCTCGACCGTGGGCGGCCACACGGTCCCCGCCGTCCGGTTCGAAGCGCACGTGCGCCTGCAGGGCCAGGGCCGTAGCGGAATAGCCTTGTGCCCCCTGCTGCCGCCGCTGGGGGAGGTCTTGCGTCAATGCCTTCCACAACCCGGAACTCTCACTACCCCTTGACTGGACTGCCAATCGGGGTCCCCACAGGGGGATCCGTCGGGGCCGTCTCGCAGCCCTGACTCGTCTCGGACCGAGGGTCCGGGTCACCGCCGGCCACCAGGAGTGGCTTCAAGGCGGCGGCAGCCGCGCCGAGTAGATGGATCTGAGATTGAGGTGCCGAGACACCAAGGTGGCGCTGATGGCGGCCAGGACCATGGGGGCCACCAGGTTGACGGTGTGGCTTAGCTCGATCACCATGGCGATGCCTGTGAGGGGGGCCTCGATCGCGGCCGCCAGCAGAGCCACGGCCCCGAGGAGCCCGTAGGCGGCCGACATCGTCCCGGGCCAGAGGGCAAGAAAGACATGGCCGGCCAGAGCGCCGAAGGCGGCTCCGAAACTCAAGGTCGGAGTGAAAAGACCTCCGGTGGCGCCGCTGCGCAGGCAGGCCGCGGTCACGATCGGCTTTAGTGCGGCCAGAGCCAGGATGGTGAGGATCCCGGCTGAGCCGGTGAAGGCGAACTGGGCCAGATCGACCCCGTTGCCCAAGAGCAGCGGATATCCCAGCGCGATCAGGCCGAGGGCAGTGAACACCAACAGGGGCTCGGCGAGCAGGAGGTGGCCGCGGGGGCGGTGGTCGCTCGCCCACCCGATCAGGTAGACGTAGCCGCCGGAAGCCAGGCCGGCCAGGGGTCCAATCGCGAGCGCGAAGACCATGATCGGTAGGTTGGGCCCCGCCAGTTTGGGGATGGAGTAGACCGCGTGGTCGGGGAGCGTCAGCCAGGACACCGCGGTGGCGATCCCCGAAGTGAGCAGCGCCGGCACCACCACGGTCAGGCTCAGCGAGCCGAGGTAGATCTCGGCCGCGAACAGCGCGCCGGCGAAGGGGACGTTGTAGACGGCCGCCAGTCCCGCTCCCGCGCCGCAGGCGATCAGCAGGGTGCGCTGTTCCGGAGTCAGCCTTGCCCAGCGGGAGAAAAGCGCCCCGCCGGCGGCCCCGGCTCGCTGGGGAGCCGCCTCCCTTCCGATCGACCCACCCATGGCGACGGTCACCTCCGAGATGGCTCCGCTCAGCAGGGTGCGCACCACCGAGATCGAGCCGCGGTGAGTCCAGACGACCTCGGTCGGTTCTCCTCCGGTCCCCTTGCTGGAGCGGTGCAGTATCCACAGGCCAACTCCGGTCACCAGCCCTCCGACCGCCAGAACCACCACCAACCGCACCGGGCCGTGACTCGCGGCGGCCCTGGAGTACTCGCCCGAGTGGTAGTCGAAGGCCAGGTGCTGAACGAACCGCAGCACCGCCATCATCGCGATCGCGCCGAGCCCGGCGCCGATGCCGGTCATGATGGCCATCGCCCAGAAGAGCAGGGGGAGGTCACTCAGCCGTCCGGGCACGTTTGCCTGCTGCTCTGCTCGTCGATCCGAGGGGGGAGCCGAATCAGGATGGCGCTGCTGCTTCACGAAAGGCGGCCCCCCGTGTGATCGCGCCGAGCTCTGCTCTTGGCGACCCTGCCGACCTGGCCGTGGATCAGCGCTCCGGCAGGATCCGGCCGGCCCCCCGCGGCTGCCCCGGGCGAGCTGCCATGCTCGGAGGGCCGGTGACGTCCAGCAACAACCTCCACCGCCCGAGTCTAAACTGGGCTCTGGGGGGCCGGCACTGGGTCTTTGCCAGCAAATGCCGCGTCCGACGACGCCCGGACCCCGCGCCCGCAAGATCTGGCTACTCCTCGAGTCCGGTAGCTGGCTCCCCCTGGATCACGAATGGTGCGTTGACCAGCCAGTCTCCGGCATTGCCGGACTCCACCATCTACACATGGACCGCCGTTGTCGGCCCCCCGGGGACGCTGACGGCCACTGTGGTTGAGACGGGTACGGTTGCGAAGCCCGGTCCTCAGGCGACCCCGGGACGGGACGGCTGATCCAGGCCGTGTCCGGCAGCCGTGGCACCTCTGCAGGCTTTGACGAGGAGCTCCGGGTGGGCTCGGCAGGGTGCGCCCGGGAGGCAATCTCGCCGATCCTGGCGGCGGTGGCCCCAGGTGGACGACGGCGGGGGCACAGAAGCCTATGTCGGGATGTCTGTGGTCCTCAAGGGCAAACCTTGGAAGGGAGCGGGCGAGTCCGCCGTGGCGGCATTGGCCGAAGACTCAGGCGTGCGGAAGCGGGCGGTGCTGTCGGTGGGTCGGAAGTGGCTCTTGAGCACCCCGGGGTCCGGAGCCAGCAGCCGGGCCTGGAGTGACGGGGTCAGGCAGGCGAGAAGGGGCTCAGCCTACCGTTGCCGCTCGCACCTGCCGGTACTGGGGCCTCGGGCACCATAGAGGGTGGGCTCCAGGGATCGCGACCGAAGCCGACGAGGGCCCACTGACCGCGTCCGAGGGCCGATACGATCGAGGCCCCGGCGCCCAGGAACGACGAGGCGCGGATCCCGGCCGATTGCGGAGTGCGCCGGGCACCGCCGTCCGGCCAGCGGAGGACGGAGAGGCGCCTCGCCGCTGCACCCGGTGGACCTCCCCGCGCTTACGGACCCCGCTCCTGAGCTCCGTCCTCTAGGCGGGAAGGTCCACCACCGGCGGCTCCTATCGGTAGGGCGTGGCCTGTGACTCCGAGTTACCGGACGACTTCGGTGGCATAGGCCGACATCGTCCGGCCGATGTCGGCAGGGTCGAGCAGCCCCTGCTCACTGACGGGCAGCTTGCCCAGATCACGAAAGTACTCGACATAGAGGTCGGGCGTGAGCGTGCAGATGAACTTGGCTGCGTGGTCGAAAGGGTTGGCGAAGGTGTGGGCTGTCCCCGCGGGGACAGTGACGCACGATCCTGCTTCGACATCGACACTGTCGGCTGCGGTCGTGAACCTGAGTTTGCCCTCGGTCACGATGAAGGTCTCGTCGTGATCCCGGTGAAGGTGCTGAGGCGGGCTGGCCGGGCTCGGCGGGACCATCGCCTCAATGAGGCCCAGGCGGTGCTGGGTGTGGGTGCCGTCCTCGATGATGCGGCAGCGGATCGGCCCGCCGCCGGACGGCTCGCCGTCGTTGGGGCCCACTACAAAGATGGGCATGGCTTCCTCCCTGGCATATGGATACTCCCAAAAGGGCTGCTACAGCACGGGTTGTTGATTGAGGGCGTACTCATAGGATGCGCGGACGAGTCCGCGCACCACCTCCTGCTCGGCGCGGTCGCGGGGGGCATAGAGCATGACGATGGTCGAGAGCGCTTGGTCGGCGTGGGCCAGAGGGTGGGGTTCCGCCCATCCGGAGCGCTGGGCGGCAGCGGCTAGCGGCAACGGCAAGGCGGCGTGCAGGCTGGAGTCACCGTGGCCATGCGCGTGGCAGAACTCTTGGCCGACCATGAACGCCTCTTTCGGCCCCGCTGCGGCGCCGGCGTCCAACATCAGTGCGCGGGCCCCCTCCCCCGCGATCGCCGATGGCCCTGCGTGCACCGACGGCCAGCTCGATGCCTCGGCAAGGATGGCGTCGACGTGCCGGCTGTCTTCGGGTTGCTGGTCCAGTTGGGAGTGGGGGAGCTCGCTGGTGGTGCGGGGCCGGGCTCCGGCCCGCTGCGGCAGATGTGTTTCTCTGTCCATGTCAGGCTCCGAGCCAGAACAGCTCGATCGGGATGCCGTCCGGGTCGCGGAACGTAACCTGAGCACGAGGCGCCGGTTCCGTAGCCTCGAACAGGGGTCCCCGCTCCACGCCCATGCCGTCTAGGTGGGTGACCCACTTGTCGATCTCGTCCCTGCTAGCGACGTGGAGTGCCAGGTGGTCGAGGCCGGTGCGCAGCTCGCTAAACGGTGTCTGGTCCGCGGCGGGGTGGTGGTCGAGGCCCATGAACAGCGCGGTGCCGGGACGGGTCATGACGACGGTGTGCCCGTCGCCGCTACTGTGCGGCTCGACGAAGGCTCGGACGAGGCCCAGGACCCGCGTATACCAGGCCTCGCTGGCGGAGATATCGCGGACCGTGAGGCCCACGTGTTGGATGCTGGTCACCACCGGGGGGCGCTGGGTGGCCGGGGATGTCTCGGTATGGGCTGTCATGGGGTCCTCCTCCATAGCTGGTGACCTTCTTTGCGAATGAGACTCTGAGTCTCATCACGAGACTCGCCGTATCATAGAGTCGTTCATCGGTCTTGTCAAGGAGGCGGCTATGCAGAGCTCACCCGAGAGTGGGGCGCCTACTGGTCCGCGAGAGCGCACCTTTCGTCTCCTTAGGGAGGCAGCCCGGGAGTTGGTGCGCACCGGGCGCCCGCTGACGGTGCCGGCGGCAGCCGAACTGGCCGGCGTGTCACGGGCGACGGCCTACCGCTACTTCCAAACCAACGATGCCGTGGTTCTGCACGCGACGATGTCGCTTGCCGACGACCCGCTCGCCGACGTCGACTGGGCGCCGCCCACAGCCACATCTCCCAGCGAGCTCGGAGCGAGGGCCGCAGAGCTGGTGCGGGTGACGGCGGAGTGGGCCTTCGATCACGAGACCGAGCTACGTACGATGCTCCGCCTCTCGCTGGGACCCGAGCGGAAGAACCTGATCCGCCGGCGTGGCCTGACCAATCGTGGCCGCTGGATCGCCGCACTGCTCGAGGGCTTGCCCAGCGAAGTCCAGCCTGCCGCGCGCGAACGTCTCGCGGCGGCGCTCATCCCCCTCTTCGGCTCCGACGCCGTCGTCTGGACCACCGACATGGCCGAACTCCCGCGCGACCACGCGATCGACCTCCTCTCGTGGATGGCACAAGCCCTGGTCAAGGCCACCCTTGCCGGCTGGTAGCACCCCAACCTCCGCCTGCCTCCGATCAACGAGATTCCTGAGGCCCGTCAGGCCGCCACGGGGGTGGGCGGAGTCCAGCGCGGGAGCAGAGGCTCCCCTCCACGGGTCTGAGACCGACACCGGTTCCCAGTCCGTCTGGGCGAGGGTCGGGTCGGAAGCGGAGCCGCTGAGCGGGCTTGCGGCGCGGAGCGGAAGGTCGGCGGCCGGTGGGACCCCGAGGTTCTGGGGCATGATGAGGCTCCGTCGCCGGTCAGCCCGGGCCGTGGGCCCGGGCTGACCACGGTCTTTGTGCGGCCAGCGGCCGATGGTTCGGGCCGCCACACAGGAGATCATCCGGCGGGCTGGACTGGCCGCCACGAACAGCAGGACCACGTCGCCCGAGCAGGCACGAGTTCAGGCAGCCGGCGTTGTAAGGGCGGCACTCTGAACCGACCCACCGCGAGGCCGGAACTGCCCGTCACCGAGCCAGCAGCCAGCCGATGGTCGGGGTGATCAGGGCGCCAAGCCCCTGGGTTGCGAGGGCTGGGCCGAGAGGCGAGGTACCTGCGCCACAACCGTTGGTCCGTCGATCCCCGGGAAAAGGGGCATGGCTGCCTCGGCCGTCCGGTCGGTGGCCTGCCCCGGTACTGGGCAGTAGGTCGAGTCCTCAGGTGCCCCAGAGGAGGACGGCTGATCCAGGCCGTGTCTGCCAGTCGTGGTACCTCTGGAAGCTTTGGCACGACGAGCTCCGAGCGGACGGAGCAGGCGACGGCCACGAGCCAACCTCACTGATCCGCACGGCGCCGGGCCAGAGGCCACCTCCGGGCGACCCCTCCGGGTGACGACGGACCCCCAGTTGACGTCCGCGCTGGCCCGGACTGGGGTGCCAGGGTTGACCTCAGCACCTCGGGCGGCCGGGCCTATTCCCAACCCTGCCAACATCCCTATGTGTTGCCGGCCGCTGGATCCGGCTTCGGACCGGTTGAGATCAGCTGAGCAGCTGCTTGGCGATCACCACCCGCTGGATCTGGTTGGTGCCCTCGTAGATCTGGGTGATCTTGGCGTCGCGCATCATCCGCTCCAGGGGAAACTCGTTCACGTAGCCGTATCCGCCCAGCACCTGGACGGCGTCGGTGGTGACACGCATGGCGGTGTCCGAGGCCATCAGCTTGGCCATGGCGGCGAGGCGGGTCACCCCCTCCTGCTTCTCGTCGATGGCCCGGCAGGCAGCGTGGACCAGCTGGCGGGAGGCCTCCAGCTGCACGGCCATGTCCGCCAGCATGAACTGGATGCCCTGGAACTCGGCGATGGGGCGGCCGAACTGGCGGCGCTCCTTGGCGTAGTCGACCGCGCGCTCCAGCGCCCCGGCCCCGATCCCGAGAGCCTGGGCCCCGATCTGGGGCCGCGAGCGGTCCAGGACCCCCATGGCGATTCGGAAGCCATCCCCCTCCTGCCCCAAAAGCCGAGAGGCCGGCACGCGGCAGGCGCTGAAGCTGAGCTCGGCGGTGTCGCTGCCCCGGATTCCCAGTTTGCCGTGGATCTGCCGCCGCTCCAGCCCCGGGCTCGCCCCGTCCACCAGGAAGGCCGAGATGCCCCGGCTGCCGCGCCCCGGGTCGGTGACCGCGAAGACCACTATCAGGTCGGCCACCGAGCCGTTGGTGATCCACATCTTGCTTCCGTCCAGGACGTACTCCTGCCCCTCTCGACGGGCCCGGGTGCGCATCCCCGCGGGGTCGCTGCCGGCGTCCGCTTCAGAGAGGGCGTAGGCGGAGATCAGCTCGCCGGAGGCGAGCCTGGGAAGGAACTCCCGGCGCTGGGCCTCGCTGCCCCCCAGCAGGATGGGATAGCCCCCGAGGGCCTGCACCGCCAGCAGCAACGAGGAGGTGGCGCACACCTTGGCCACCTCCTCCACGACCATCGCCAGGGTGAGGGCGGAGCCCGACACCCCCCCGTACTCGGGCGGGAACGCCACCGCGTAGACGTCGTGGCTCCGGAAGAGGTCGACCACGTCCCAGGGGTACTCGGCGGTGCGGTCGATCTCAGCCGCTCGCGGCTCGATCCGCTCCCGAGCCAGCTCCCGCACGGCCTCGGAGAGCGCCAGCCCCTCGACCTCAGCTTGCACCGCCAACGGCTGCCCTCCTTCCCCGGCCCGACCCGGGCCTGCCGATTGTAGCCGCACCAGAGCCGGGGGGCGAGGTGCCCTCCCCGAGCCGGAGGGGAGCGGTCACCCCGGGCTCGGCTCTTCGGGCCAGCCGGCGGTGCTCAGCCAGAGGTCGGGCCACCCGCGGCCCAGCCGGCCGCGGCGGAGCCGGACCAGCAGCTGGCCGCCCCCCAGAGTAGGGCGGGCCAGGGGAGCCGCTCCAAGGGAGGATGAAACGGCCTCGGCCCGGCCCCCTGCCAGCGTCGGCGTGCCAGCTCGCGGAAAGGCAAGGCCCTGACCCAGGGCCCGATCGCCACCCCCCCGGCGGTCCAGAGGAGCAGCAGGCCGGCTCCTGGAGAGCGGTGCCAGATGACTGCGATCTCCCCCAGCCCGCCCACCGCCACCAGCAGGAGCACGACGGCCTGCGACAGAAAGAGGGTCCTGGCCCGCACCAGCCCCGTCAGGCTCTCCGGCCCGGCACGCACGGAGGGAGTGTAGCCCTCGTCAGATCAGTGGGCGGGCACCCCGCCGGACAGCGGCCGGGGCGACGG
>JAJYWQ010000072.1 GCA_021791415.1 bacterium
GCACGACGGTAGGCGGAAGACCTGCCTGTTCGACGTGAGAGACGCCCAGCGCGCGATGCGCGCGCTGGGCTTCCCACCCGAACTCTGGATTCCTCTCGGGGAGGCGAGGATCACCCACGACGAGTTCGTCCTGCACGTGCAGGAGGTTCACGCGGCGCTGTCGGTGCATGCCGACACCGCGGAGGCGCGGCGTCGCTCCATGGTTCCGTCAGCGGTCCGGATCGTCCAGAACTACCTCGGCTGGGCGGACCGGGTGTGCGCCCACGGCACCGGGGTGGTCGAAACAGATGACCGCCGGCGGCCCATCCCCTGAGCTGATGGCTGCCGTCCCCGAGACGCTCAAGGTCGAGGTTGACCAGGAGTCCTTTGCGACCGAGGTGCTGGAGCGCTCCGCAGAGCGCCCGGTGGTGGTGGACTTTTGGGCCACCTGGTGCGGCCCCTGCCGCCAGCTGGGTCCGGTTCTAGAGCAGGAGGTGGCCCGTCTGGAGGGGCAGGTCCTCCTGCGGGCGGTGGATGTGGATCAGAATCCCCAGCTGGCCCGGATGTTCGGTGTCCGTGGCATACCCGCGGTCAAGGCCTACCGGGACGGCCAAGTGGTCGCGGAGTTCGTCGGGGCCCAGCCGGCAGCCCAGGTGCGGGCCTTCCTGCAGCGGCTCCTGCCTTCCGAGGCGGACCTCTTGGCTGCGGGGGGGGACGAGGCCTCCCTGCGCGCGGCGCTGGCCGCAGATCCCTCACACCTGCCGGCCCGGCGCCAACTCGCCGAGCACCTCCTGCGAGAGGGAAGGTCGGAGGAGGGCGGTGAGGTCGCCGCCCTCGCGCCTCAGGACCGGGTCTGCGACGGGCTCTGCGCTTGGGCCCAGCTCCAGGGGGAGGCGGCGGCCGGTGACGTCCAGTTGCTGGCGGCGCTACGAGCGGGCGACTTCGCCCAGGCGGCGACGCACGCCGTCGGCGCGGTGGCCGGCTCGTCCGGGGAGCGGCGGGACCTCCTTAGAAGGGTGGCGATACTCTGCTTCGAGCAGCTGGGGCCGGAGCACCCGGCCGTGGGGCCGGGCAGGGCCGCCCTGGCCTCATCCCTGTACTGACCCCCAGAGCCGGACCTTCCCAGCGGCGGGACGGGCTGGGCGGTGGTTTGATATAGGCCAGAACCAGCACAGGTGGAGGGACCGATGGCTTACTTCCGAGGTTTGCGGCACGGCCTGGCCGCCGGCCTGGCCGTGGGTATCTTGGTCGCCCCCCGCCCCGGACCGGAGACGAGGCAGCGCCTGTCCCAGGGCTACCGGGGCGCACGCGACTTGGTCACCCGCGTCGGGGGAGGGGCTGCGCGCACCTGGCAGGTGGTCCGTCCCATGGCGGCCGGAGCGGCCGGCGCCGCCGCCGGGGCGGCCAGGTTGGCGGGTCCTGTGGCCCATGGCTTGACCGAAAGGCTCCGCACCGGGGACGGGGACCCGGAGCCGTTCTTCTCGTTCCCTGAGCCGGGGGAGGAGCAGGAGAGGTGAGCGCACCGCAGGCCACGCCGGAGCAGCGCATCGCCGCCTTCTGGCGGGCGGTGGACGAGGAAATCGTGACTCCCGCCAGGCGCTACCTCAAGGGCTTCCGCGTCGGGCTGGTGCTGGGCCTGGCGCTGGCGCTTATCCTCACCCCCTGGAGGGGGGAGTCGATCCGCGTCCGGGTCGCGGCTGTCGGGGTCCGCGTCTGCCGCCCCCTCTGGCGGCGCCGCCCCTGAGCTGCGGTCAGCCGGCTCCGGCCACCACCTGGTCGTATGAGCCGTCGACGTTGACCTCTGTCTCGTCGTAGTCGGCCATGAACGAGGTCCCGCACCCGCAGGCGTTGCGCGCCCTGGGGTTGGCGAGGCGGAACCCCCGACCCCGGTAGCTGTCCTCGAAGTCCACGATCGACCCGGCGACAAGCGGCAGCCCGTCCCGCTGGACCACGACCCGGACCCCGCTCACCTCGACCACCTCGTCGTCATCATTCACCTGGTCCTCGAGGTCGAAGAAGAGCTTGAACCCACGGCAGCCGCCCAGGCGCACGTCGACCCGGAAGGCGGCCGTGGGCCGGCCCTCCCGCTCCCGCCAGGTGGTGATCTCCTCGATGGCGTCCACGGTGACGTGCAGCGCAGCTCCCATGCGCCGATTGTAGGCCGCCCCCGCCGGGCCGCCCCGACCGGGTACGGTTCGGGGATGCTGCTGGAGCAGATCTGGCGTTATCCGGTGAAGTCGATGGCCGGGGAGCTGCTGCCCTCGGTCGAGGTGGGGCCGGGGGGCCTGGTCGGCGATCGCCGGGTGGCCCTCGTGGACCCCGCCGCTCGTCGCCCGCGACATCCGCTCACCGCCCGTGAGATCCCCCAGCTGCTCTCCTTCGCGGCCCGGTGGGAGTCCGGCGAGGCGGTTATCTCAGGGCCGGGACTAGCCGCGGTCAGCCACCGGGACCCGGCCGCCGCCGCCGCGCTGTCCGAGCACGTGGGTCGGCGTCTCGTATTCCTGGAGGTGAAGGACCCGGCCGTGGACGACTCGCCGGTGCACGCCGTCCACCTCTCCTGGGTGAGCCATCTGGAGGCCGAGCTGGGGGCCTCGGTCGACCCCCGCCGCTTCAGGGCCAACCTTTACCTGAGCGGCACCAGCCCCGCTCCCGAAGGGTCCTGGCCAGGACGCCGGCTCCGCGCCGGCTCCGCCGCGCTCGAGGTCGTGGACGTCTGCCGGCGCTGCGCTCTCACCACCCGAGATCCCGCCGCTCCCGCCCAATCCTGGCCCCGGCTCCTCAGGCACCTCGTGGAGCGCCGGGCCGAGGTGCTGGGCGTCTATCTCGGGACCGCGGTTCCCGGAGTGGTGCGCGCCGGAATGGACGTTCGGCTGGACTGAGGGCCGGTCGCTGGGCGCCGCTCCCGCTCCTGTGCCCAGCCCGCTGCCTCCGCTAACCTTCGGGCATGGGCAGCATCGCCGATCCGCACTCTCCCGCGAGTACTGAGGCCCCTCCGCGGCACACCAGGACCCTGGGGGTGGTGGGGGCGGAGCTGATGGCTCGGTCCAGGGTCTTGGCCCTGGCGGCCCCGCTGGGGTGGACCCTGCGGGATGTCGGGACATCGGCTGACGCCCTGGGCGTCGACCTTTTGCTGGTGGACCTGAACCGGGCGCAGGACCTCCGTCTGGGGCTGCTCGACCAGGTGCGGAGCAACCTTCCTCAGCTCCCGGCCGTGTGCTTCGGGGCCCACGTCGAGGCGGGTGCCTGGGCCCCGGAGGCACGCCGCCTGGGTGCCACCTGCTGCGCCAATTCCAGCCTTTTGAGGGTGCTCCGCCAGCATCTGACGCCGGTGCCGGGGTGAGCGACCTCGACCCCGGACAGCTGGCCCGGGAGATGGCGGGCAGGCTTTCCCAAGACCGTCGCCACCTCCACCGCCACCCCGACCTCTCCGGGGCTGAGGGACCTACCGCCCAGTACATCGCCGCCCGGCTATCTGAGATCGGCTGGTCCCCGCGCCTCCTGATGGGGGGGCGGGCGGTGGTGGCGGATCTTGAGGGCGGTGCCGGGCCCGGCCGGCGCCTTCTACTTCGGGCCGACATCGACGCTCTCCCGATTCAGGAGAGGGGACCCGAGCGGCCGTACCGCTCCGAGGTGCCGGGGGTGATGCACGCTTGTGGCCACGACGCCCACGTGGCCATCGCCCTGGGGGTCGCCCGGGGGCTGATGCGGCTCAGGGAGCAACTCCATGGCGCGGTGCGCCTCGCCTTCCAGCCGGCGGAGGAGACCGCCGGAGGGGCGGAGGAGATGATCGGGGAGGGCGTCATGGACGATCCCCCGGTGGAGGGCGCTCTGGGCCTCCACATCTGGAGCGGGGTGCCGGCGGGCACGGTCGGGGTTCGCGACGGGGCGATCTTCGCCTCCGCCGACGAGTTCTCACTGGTGGTGAGGGGCCGAGGTGGCCACGGGGCCCTCCCTCACCAGGCACTGGACCCGGTTCCGATCACCAGCCTCATCGTGCTGGCCCTCCAGACCCTCGTGTCCCGGGAGACCTCTCCCTTCGAGTCCGCCGTGGTCACCGTGGGGCAGATCCAGGGCGGCCAGGCATTCAACGTGATCCCCGAGGAGGTGCGCCTCTCCGGCACGGTTCGGGCCTTCAGCGCTGAGACCCGGCTGCGCCTCCTGCGGCGCATCGAGGAGACCTCAGCCGGGATCGCCGCCTCCTTCGGAGCTTCGGCGGAGACTGTGGTCGGGGCCGGCTGCCCCCCCGTGGTGTCAGACCCCCGGATGGCGGCCCTGGTCCGGGCTGCGGTGGCCGCCAGCCCCGGAGTGGGGCTGGTGGAGCCTGAGCCGATCACCGTGGGCGATGACGTGGCCCTCTTCCTGGAGCGGGTGCCCGGGTGCTACTTCCTGCTCGGGGGGGGCAACCGCGAGGTGGGGATCGTGGCACCTCACCACCATCCGGAATTCGACCTGGACGAGGCCTGCCTCCCCGTCGGGGTCGAGGTGATGCTGCGGGCGGCTCTGGCCTATTGTGCCGGGGAGGGCTGAGGTGCTCCTCAATCCCCCCCCTTCCAGGTGCGAACATTGTGGGAGCGACCCTGCGGCATGGGAGTCGCTGGAGGGACCAGAGCGGCTGGTTCGGCTCGAGGACGGCAGGCAGGTGGTGCGCCGCGGGCGGGGACACCTCTGCTCGGCCTGCGGCCACTTGGAGCCGGTCGGCAGCGAGGGGATCCAGCAGGGCACGACGGAGTTCAGACAGAGATGACTGAAGTGAGCAGTCCCCCCGAACTGCAGATCGGGCCGGTCCGGGTTCGGGACGCCACCCGGCCCGCCCCGAGGCAGCTGGTCCGGTTCGCCTTCTTCCGCGTGGACCCCGCCTGGCGAAGGCTGGAGCCCGAGTTGCGGCGGGCGCACCGCGAGGAGTACGCCTCCCGGCTCGCGGAGCACAACCAGAGGATCCTGCTGCGCAGCTACTCGCTGGTGGGGACCCGGGGCGACTGTGACTTCATGCTCTGGGCGGTCAGCGAGGAGGTGGAGCGTCTCCAGGCCCTCTTCCAGGACCTCAACCGGACCTCCCTCGCCGGCTACCTGAGCTGCACCCACAGCTACACGGCGATGACCAAGCGGTCCAGCTATGTGGACTCCGAACACCCTCAGGCCGGTGGCACGACCGACCGGCTGATCCTGGCCCCCGGCAAGCTGCGTTACCTTTTCGTCTACCCCTTCGTGAAGACCCGGGCCTGGTGGTCCCTCCCGGACGAGGAGCGCCAGCGGATGATGCAGGAGCACATCCGCATCGGGCACCTCTTTCCCAGCGTGAAGATCAACACCACCTACTCCTTCGGCCTTGACGACCAGGAGTTCGTGGTGGCCTTCGAGACCGACAGCGCGGCGGACTTCCTGGACTGCGTCCAGGCGCTTCGGGACTCGGAGGCATCCTCCTACACCCTGCGGGACGTGCCCAGCTTCACCTGCGTGCGGGCCAGCTTCGACGAAGCGTTGACGGCCCTGGGGTGAGGCGCGGGCGTCTCTGGGCGGGTCCGAGATGGTGAGGGAAACCGTGCCAGAGGTGTTCCTCCTCAGCCGTCCCAGCGTCGACCGCCAGGCGATGCGGGCCTACCTGGAGGCGATCGGAGGCGCAGGTTGGCTGGACCGCCGCCTGGCTGAGGCCGAGGGCGCGGTGAACGACGGCGAGCTCCTGGTGGAGTTCGCAGGGCGGGCCTGCTACAGGAGTTGGGAGCCCGGCCTCAACCCCAACGTGAGGAAAGTCCGGCGGGACCAGCGGGCCTACTTCCTCAACATCCTCTCCAGCCGTCACGGGAGCGTGCTGGAGCATGCCAACTACACCTTCGCCCTGCACGGGGTGAGCCGGGTGGCCACCCACGAGATCGTCCGTCACCGGGCCGGCGCCGCCTACAGTCAGGAGAGCCTTCGCTACGTGCGGCTGGTGGACATCGGCTTCCGGGTGCCGCCGGCGCTGGAGCCGGTCCGTCAGCGCTGCCTGGAGATCGTCGAGCGGCTGGAGGAGTTCCAGGTGGAGGCCGCCCGCGAACTGGGCATCGACGCCGAGGGCGTCCCCTTCCACGTGAAGAAGGAGGTCACCTCGGCGCTGCGACGCCTCGCGCCCATCGGGCTCAGCACTGACCTGGTGATGACCATGAACCTGCGCACGCTGCGCCACGTGGTCGAGATGCGCACCGCCCCTGGCGCCGAGGAGGAGATGCGCCTCATCTTCTCCAGGATCGCCGAGATCATGGCGCAGGAGTCATCGGGGGTCTTCCAGGATTTCCACCGGGAGGCGGACGGCAGCTGGGTTCCCGCCCACAGCAAGGTATGAGCGCCGGGTGGGTGGCTTACGATGGAGTGGTGAAGTCGCTGAGGCGCGCCCCCGACCCCCGGGTGGCGGCCAACCCCGCCCGCCTACCCCCGGGGCAGGTGCTCACCGAGAAGTGGCCGGTACTGCATTACGGCTCGGTGCCCCGCTACGACATCTCCACCTGGCGACTCCGAGTTTTCGGGGAGGTGGAGCGGGAGCAACTCCTCTCCTACCCCGAGCTGCTGGCGATGCCGGCGCGGGAGCTGCTCTGCGACATCCACTGCGTCACGACCTGGAGCCGCTTCGACAACCGCTTCCTGGGCGTGCCCCTGGCCGACCTTGCCCGGGCCGCCGGGGTGGGCCCCGAAGTCGCCTTCGTGGAGTTCCACTGCCACCAGGGCTTCACCACCTCGGTGCCCCTGGAGTTCGCCACCGCCGAGGATGCGCTCCTCGCCTATACGCACGACGGCTCGCCCCTGGCGCCGGAGCACGGCTATCCCTTGAGGGCGGTCTTTCCCCGCAAGTACTTCTGGAAGAGCGCCAAGTGGGTGGAGGGCATCGAGTTCCTGAAGGAGGACCGGCTGGGCTTCTGGGAGCGCAACGGCTACAACAACAGCGCCGACCCCTGGCGCGAGGAGCGCTACTGGTGAGCCGCGGGCACGCTAGACTTGGTCACAAGGGGTTGGTCCCATGGCAAGTCGAGGTACAGCATTCATGATCAGCGTCACCGACCAGGCTCTGAGCCAGCTCAAGTCTTTGCTCGCTCAGCAGGAGAACCCCGAGATGGGCCTCAGGGTGTACGTCACCCCTGGCGGCTGCTCCGGGTTCAGCTACGGCATGGGGTTCGACGACGCCCCGGCCGGCGATGACGAGGTGACCGAGCAGGACGGCATCAAGGTTTTCGTGGACCCCTACAGCGCCACCTACCTGGAGGGGGCGGAGATCGATTACATCGACAGCCTCATGGGGGGCGGCTTCACCGTCCACAACCCTCAGGCGGTGCGCACCTGCTCCTGCGGCAGCTCCTTCGACGCCGGCGACGGCGCAGGCGCGGCCAAGGCCTGCAGCGCGGTCTGATCTTCCAGGGGCCGGGAGCTGTGGCCCTGGCCCTTCGGGCTCGAGCTGGCCGGCGCGGGCCGGCGGCGGTGGCCCCGTCTGGGGCGAGGCGGCCGGACCGTCCGGTTGACGCGGTCCCCTCTCACCTGGATCGGGCCACCGCCCCTTCCCCGGCCGCTCCAGTCGGCTGAGGCCAGGCGGCAGTCCGTGGCCTTGGGTGAAGCGCGTTGACTCGTCCGCGCCTCACGGTTCTAGCGGGTGGGGTGGGGGGGGCCCGCTTCCTCTCCGGCCTGATCGAGGCGGCGCCGTCCGCCGACATCACGGTAATCGGAAACACCGCCGACGACTTCGAGGTGCATGGGCTCCACGTCAGCCCCGACCTGGACACCGTGGCTTACACCCTCTCCGGGCAGGCCGACTCCCGGCGCGGCTGGGGGCTGGCGGGGGAGACCTGGACGACCCTGCGGCAGCTGGGGCGGCTGGGCGGGGAGATCTGGTTCCAGCTCGGCGACCTCGACCTCGCCACCCACCTTCGCCGCACCGAGCTGCTGCGGGCTGGCTTGAGCCTGAGCGTGGCCACCAAGGAGCTCTGCGATCGGCTCGGCGTCCCGGTGCGCCTTCTGCCCATGACCGATGACCGGGTGGAGTCGAGGGTGCACACCGAGGATGGGCGCGATCTCCATCTGCAGGAATACCTGGTGCGGGAGTCGGCCCAGCCAGCCATCAGAGAGGTCGTGCTCCTGGGGGCGAGCCGAGCCCGGGCTCCGCAGGAGGTGCTGGGAGCCCTCGCTTCGGCGGATGCCATCCTGTTCGCGCCCAGCAACCCCGTGATCTCGATCGGTCCGATTCTCGCCGTCCCCGGTGTGGCCGAGGCGGTGCGCGCTCATCCGCTGGTGGCCGCGGTCAGCCCGATCGTGGCTGGCAGGGCGATCAAGGGACCGGCGGTGGAGATGCTGCGCTCTCGGGGTCTCGACCCCAGCGCCCTCGGCGTGGCGCAGGCCTACCGGGGGCTGGCCCATCTGCTGGTGGTGGACGAGGCGGACCGCGATCTCTCGGGGCATATCTGCGATCTGGGAATGCGAGTTCACGCCTGTCCCACCCTGATGGTGGACGGGGCCGCCCGGAGGCGGCTGGCCGAGGACGTGCTCACCGCCCTGGCCCCGTTGGCCGGGGCCGGAAGTCTTCTGTGAGGGGCGGGTCCCGTCCCGAGCCCTGGCTGGTGATCCCGGTCAAGGGCGCCCAGGGGGGGAAGCAGCGGCTGGCGTCGGCGCTGCCTCAGCCGGAGCGTGAGCTGCTGGGCGTCACCGTCTCCCGCCGGGTCCTCCGCGCCGCCTGTGCGGTGTGGCCCGCGCCGGCGGTCGTCGTGGTCACCCCAGACCCCGAGGTGGCCGAGCTGTGCCGCTCTTGGAACCTCGGCGTACTGCCCGACCCCGGAGCCTCCCAGACCGATGCCGTCCGGCTCGGCGTTCACCACGCGCTGGAACGGGGAGCGCAGGTGGTGGCCACTCTGGCGGCGGATCTCCCGCTTCTGGGGCGCGATGACCTGGTCTCCCTGCTCCGGCTCTCCCGCCGGCTACCGGAACGAACGATGGTCCTCATCCCGGATCTGGGAGGAACCGGCAGCAATGGCATGGTGGTCCGCCCGGCGGCGGTGCTGGCCCATTCCTTTGGTCCCGGCTCCCGGCTGCGGCACCTGGCGATGGGCAGGGCCCTCGGGCTAAGGACCAGAGAGCTGATCCGTCCCGGGCTGGCCGCCGATCTGGACCGTCCCCGTGACCTGGAGGAGCTGGGTGGGGCGCAGGGGGTCCTGGCGGGAGCCGGGCGTGGCTGACGCTCACCGTCCGATGATCCGCGCGACCCGGATAGAGTGCTGGGCCGTGCCCGGCCTACCCGAGGTGGGACCCGGAGGCGATCTGGCGCACCTTGGCGAGAGGGCGTTGGCGGCGGCTGGTGGGCTGCGCCCCTGGGACGTGGTGGTGGTCACCAGCAAGGTGGTCTCCAAGGCCGAGGGGTTGGAGACCCTGCTGTCCGCGGTCTCCCCGTCGACGGCGGCGCTGGAGATGGCCGGCCGTACCGGCCAGGACCCCCGGCTGGTCCAGGTGGTGCTCGAGGAGAGCCGCCAGGTGGTGCGGTCCGGGCCAGGGCTTCTCGTGACCGAGACCAGGCATGGGCTCATCTGCGCCAATGCCGGGGTCGACCGGAGCAACGTCGGTGGCGGCGAGGTGGCGCTGCGGCTTCCCCGCGACCCGGACGGGTCCGCGGCCGGCCTGCGATCGGCCTGGCTGGGGCTTGCCGCCGGAGGTCCTCTGGGGGTGGTGATCTCCGACACCTTCGGACGGCCGTTCCGCGAAGGGTCGGTGAACGTGGCCATCGGGGTGGCCGGCCTCCCGGCGCTGGCGGACCACCGGGGGCAGCTGGACCAACGTGGCTACCTCCTGCACGCCTCCACCATCGGGAGCGCGGACGAGATCGCCGGTCTCGCCGAGCTGGTGATGGGGAAGTTGGACGGCCTGCCGCTGGCGGTGGTGCGGGGACTCCGCTGGGAAGGTCCGGAGACCGGCGCGGCGGCGCTCCAGCGGGCCGGCGAGCGGGACGTCTTCCGGTACGGGGCCGTCCCGGTGGGCGAGGTGGGTTAAGTTAAGCGCATGGGCGAGGGCCTGGTTCGGGTGCTGCTGTTCGCCGGCCTGCGCCAGGTGGTGGGAAGCCCAGAGTTGGTGCTGTCATCCGGTCCCGGCGTCACGGTGAGGAGGTGCTGGGAGGAGCTGTGCGGGAGGTTTCCGGCGCTGGCCGCACAGTCGACGTCGGTGCGCCCGGCGCGCAACCGGGAGTACTGCGGCTGGGATGACGAGCTCAGCCCGGGCGACGAGCTGGCCTTCATCCCCCCGGTGTCGGGCGGGGCCGGTCCGGGGTTGGCTCGGGTCAGGGTGGGGCCCGAGCCCATCGACGTGGCCGCCATGCAGGCGGAGCTGGAGCTCAGGGGACAGGGGGCGGTGGCGGTCTTCGTCGGGGTGGTGCGGGACCCCGACGAAGGGAAAGAGGTGACCCACCTCACCTACGAGGCCTATCCCGCGATGGCGGAGGCCGAGCTGGGCAGGATCGTGGCCGAAGCGCTGGCTCGGGAGGGAGTAGGCGAGGTCCTGGTCCACCACCGGACCGGCCGCGTGGATCGGGGGGTGGCCTCGGTAGCGGTGGTCGTGTCCGCGGCCCACCGCCACCAGGCGCTGGAGGCCTGCACCATGGTGATCGACGAGCTCAAGGAGCGGGCGCCGATATGGAAGACGGCCGGCTGATCTCGGGCCGCTGGTAGACTCGAGGGCCGTGGCCACCACCGACGCCCTGCGGGAGGGGACGTTCCCGTCCCGCCCTCGGGCGCCCCAGTCCGGCCCCTGGGCGCGGCACCTGGAGCTGCTCTGGGAGCTGGTGCGCCGGGACGTCCGCGCCCGTTACCGAGGATCGGTGCTGGGGATCGGGTGGACCCTCCTGAACCCCTTGGTCTTCATGCTGGTGTACGCCTTGGTGTTCGGCTCCCTCCTCAAGGTGCAGGGGCCGAGCGGCAAGCCCTACCTGGTCTTCCTCCTCTCCGGGCTTTTGGCCTGGACCTTCTTCCAGCAGGCGCTGGTGATGGCCGCCAGCAGCATCATCGCCAACGCCGGGGTGGTGCGGAAGGTGGCGTTCCCCTGGATGCTGCTCACGGTGTCCACGGTCACCGCGGCTTTGGTCAACTTCCTCATCAGCCTGGTTCTGCTGGTGCCCTTCCTCATCGCCAGCCACTCCCCGGTCGGGCTGCCTCTCCTGGCGCTCCCCGGGCTGATCGTGGTCACCTTCGGCCTCTGCCTGGGGCTCGGCCTCATGCTGGCCGCGGGCAGCGTCTACTTCCGTGACCTCCAGTACATCATCAACCTGGCCACCATGGTCTGGTTCTACCTCACCCCGGTGATCTGGCCGCTCTCCCGCTACCAGGGGTTCTTCGGCCACGGCAAGCTGGGCTTGCTGGCCCACGTCATCGTGTACGCCAACCCCATGACCTGGGTGGTGGTGTCCTTCCAGGACATCTTCGTGTTCAACCGCTGGCCCCAGCACTGGCACGGGTTGATCTACACCACCCTGCTGGCGGCGGCTCTCATCTGGCTCGGGCTCCTCGTCTTCCGTCGCCTCCGGCGGCGGTTCGCGGAGGAGATCTGATGCCCGAGGCGCCCATCGTTGTCGAGCAGCTCAGCAAGCGCTTCCGCATCTACCACCAGCGCAGCGAGACCCTGAAGCAGGCCCTGGTCGACCGCCGGCGCTCCCGGTATGAGGAGTTCTGGGCGGTGCGGGACGCCCAGTTCGAGGTCGCCGAGGGCGAGACCTTCGGGATCATCGGGGCCAACGGATCGGGGAAGTCCACCCTGCTGAAGTGCATCGCCGGGATCCTGGTGCCCGACCGGGGCAGGGTCTCGGTGCGGGGCCGGCTGGCCTCCCTCCTGGAGGTGGGCGCCGGGTTCCACCCGGACTACAGCGGCCGGGAGAACATCTTCCTCAACGGGGCCATCCTGGGGCTCCCCCGGCGCTACATCAACTCCGTGCTGGAGGAGATCATCAGCTTCGCCGAGTTGGAGCAGTTCATCGACAACCCGGTGCGCAACTACAGCTCGGGGATGTACACCCGGCTGGGGTTCTCCATCGCCATCCACATGGACCCGGATGTCCTGCTCATCGACGAGGTTCTCGCGGTGGGGGACGAGGCGTTCCAGCGCCGCTGCATGGACCACATCGACGGCATGCGCCAGGAGGGGCGCACCCTGGTGTTCGTCTCCCACGCCGCGGAGACCGTGCGGAACCTATGCGACCGCTGCCTCTGGCTGGAGCATGGCCGGGAACGCATGCTCGGGCCCACGGGCGAGGTGGTGGATGGCTATCTGGAGGACGTCAACCTGCGCGAGATGGCGGCCCTCAGCTCCTCCGGCCAGGTGGCCACCGGTCCCGGTTGGATGGGGGTCCGGATCACCTCGGTCACGGTCATCGGGGGGGAGGGTCACGAGGGGCTGACCGGCACCGGGGAGCCGCTCCGGGTGGTGATCGGCTACGAGGCCCCCTCGGGGCTCCGGCGCGCACGTTTCCGGGTCTCCTTTCACCCCGCCGAGGGCCCCGAGCTGGCGAGCGTCCAGACCGACGACCGAGAGATGGATGAGCGGCCGCTTCCGGCCCAGGGAGAGGTGGCTCTGACCATCCCCGAGCTGCCCTTCCTGGACGGCGTCTACGGGACCAAGGTGGAGATCGAGGACATCGCCAGCGGCCGCGCCTACGTGACCCTGGACCGTCCCCAGAGCTTCCGGGTCCACGGCCCCGGGCGCCGTGAGCAGGGGGTGGCCCTGGTCGGGCACCAGTGGGTGCTGCCCGCCCTCGACCCCTCGGCGGTCTCGGCCTGACGGTGGGCTCGGCCCAGAGGGATAGCCAGGCACCGGTGAGCGTGGTCGTGGTCACCTACGATCCAGCCCCGGAGATGCTTGGCGATTGCCTTGACTCCCTGGCTCGGTCCACGGCCGCTCCCCAGGAGGTGCTGGTTGTGGACAACAGCCGGCAACACGACGCGGTGGAGAAGTTGGTTGGTCGGGCTCTGCCCCCCGGCCTCGGGCCGATCTTCCTGCCCCAGACGAGCAACCTTGGCTACGCCGCGGCGACCAACGCCGGGGTGGCGGCCAGCTCCGCCGATCTGGTGCTGCTGCTGAACCCGGACGCCGCCTTGACGCCGGCGGCGCTCGGGGAGCTCTGCGAGGCCGCCTCGGCCCAGCCGGGGACCTTGGGGTTCGCGCCCAAGATAAGGCTGAGCGACCCCGGCGTCGTCATCGACTCGGTGGGTATGGCCATCGGCGGCGATGGGGTGGGGGTTCAGAGGGGGTTGGGGCAGGTGGACCTCGGTCAGTACGACCGCCCGGAGCGGGTGGCGGGTCTGTGCTTCGCGGCGGCCCTGGTCCGTCGCCGGGCATTCTCCCCGGGCAGCGTGGGCGCGCTGGACGAGCGCTACTTCATGTACTACGAGGACGTGGACTGGTCGATGCGCGCCGCCATCATGGGAGAGGAGTTCCGCACCGTGCCACGGGCGGAGGTCCAGCACCTTCACTCCGGTAGCACCAGGAGCCTCGGACAGGGGTTCAAGCATCGACTCATCCAGCGCAACCTGATCTGGACAGCGGTCAAGAACCTGGAGGTCGAGGGTGCGCTGCGGGTCTTGGGGAGGCGGAGCTCCGCCAACCTCAAGTGGGCCGCCGCGGGCCGCCATCCCGCCGCGGCCTTGCGGGCGGTCGCCGAGGCGTGGCTGGGCCTTCCGGGGGTGACCATCAGCCGCCGCGAGGTCCAGCGCCGCCGTCGCCGCCGGGACCGCGAGGTACTTGGGTTAGAGCATGCGCCGGTCTTCTTCGACAGCGAGACCTATCGGCCGGACATCTCCGCGGCCGCCCTGGGGGCCGCGGTGGGACGGCTATTCGCACTCGCTCCGACCCCGGCCCTGGAGAGCACCCTGCTCCGGCTCCGGAGCGCTGAGGCCACCGGCCTGGGGCGGGACAGGGCCCTGCTGGCCGAGATGCTGGAGGGCGACGGCCTCCCAGATGGGCCCGCCCTCGACTGGCTGAGGGCCGCGCTGCGCTCCTGAGCCCGGGAGGGAGAGCCTGGATGCTAGGCGGCGGCGAAGGTCACGTTGTGGTTGACCAGGTAGTTCCAGATGGCCGCCAGCCCGATGCCCACCAGAAGGGCCACCAGATAGAAGAGGTGGAAGAGATGGACCCCGGTGAGCAGGGCCGCCTCCTGGATCCCCATCCCCACCAGGGACACGGCCTCGAAGGTCACCGCCCGGCGCCACCGGCTCCCCGCCCGGCGGTCCCTCCAAGTCACCAAAGAGTTCACCGTGAACGTGACCACGATGGCCGTCTGAATGGCCACAGCGGAGGCCAGCCAGAGGGGCAGGAAGAGCACATGGTGATAGAGGATGGCGGTGCCGCCCAGGGTGGTGAGCGCGCCGAGGACGCCGGCGATCCCGAAGGACGCCACCCGGCGCCCGTGCTCTTGCACGCGGTCCAGGGCGGGGACCGCGGGCAGCTGCTCCCAGGCGGACGAAAGCCTTCCCACTTCCCGGAGATTAGCAGAGGGGCCGTCGGCGCGATCCGCCCTTCCCGCACATTCCGGCAACGAAGCGATGGCACCCCGGCGTGACGCGCCCGGCTGGGAACGCCAGGTGTCCGACCGCCGCGGCGTCCGGGGCCCATCCGATAGGATCGCCGCCATGGTCTGCAGGAGGTGCGTGGTTGCGGTTTGAGCACCTGACGGCGGTGGTCACCGGGGCTGGCCAGGGGATCGGCGCCGCCACCTGCCGACAGCTGGCCGCCGAGGGTGCACGGGTCGCCGTGCTGGACCTCGACAGCGCCGCCGCTGCCGAGGTGGCGGCGGAGGTCGGGGCACAGGGCGGGACCGCGGTCGCCGTGGAGGTGGACGTCGAGGTCGAGGAGGCGGTGGAGGCGGCCTTCTCCCGGATCGGCGAGCAGCTGGGCGGTGCCGACATCCTGGTGAGCAACGCCGGGATAACCCGGGACAGGACCCTGCTGCGCATGAGCCTTGAGGAGTGGGACCGGGTGATGCAGGTCCACTGCCGGGGCGCCTTCCTCTGTGCCCGGGCCGCCGCCCGCCAGATGGTGGAGCGCCGCCGGGGCAAGATGGTCTTCCTCTCCTCCACCTCGGCCCTGGGCAACCGGGGCCAGGCCAACTACGCCACCGCCAAGGCGGGGATCCAGGGTCTGGTGCGCACCTTGGCCCTGGAGCTGGGGCCGTTCAATGTCAACGTGAACGCGGTGGCCCCGGGATTCGTGGACACTGCCATGACCAGGGCGGTGGCCGGCCGGCTGGGGCTCTCCCTGGAGGAGTTCCACCGCCAGCAGCGAGAGCGCATCCCCCTCGGCCGGCTGGGCCAGCCGGAGGACATCGCCCGCGTGATCGCCTTCCTCTGCTCCGAGGAGGCGGCGTACGTCTCGGGACAGGTGCTGTACGTCAACGGCGGCCGTCCCAGCTGAGGGACGAGTCTCAGCTTCCGCACAGCTGCTGCTAAGGGTCGGGCCTTAGGCTAGGCTCTTGGTGGACTTGGTGGTGGAGGCTCGGCAGAGGTGAGAGCGCCCCGTCTTTGGAAGTCGGCCCTGATCGCCGTCCCCGTCCTGGGGCTGGTCCTGGCGGGGTGCGCCTCGGGGGTGCCCAAGGGCGCGGCCCCCAGGACCGAGCAGATTCCCAAGCAGAGCTTTTCTCCGGCCGCCCTCTCCCAGGCGCTGCTGGCCCTCCAGGCCGACTACGTCAACCTCTACAAGGAAGTGGCCCCGTCGGTGGTGCAGATCTCCACCTCCCAGGACCTCGGGTCGGGGATCATCTTCAACTCCCAGGGCGACATCGTCACCAACAACCACGTGGCCAACGGGCAGCACAGCTTCACGGTCACCCTCTCCAACGGTCGGACCTACACCGGAACCCTGGTCAACAGCTTCGCCGGCGACGACCTGGCGGTGATCCGCATCTCCGCGCCGAACCTCAAGCCGGCGGTCTTCGCCAACTCCTCCCAGCTTCAGGTGGGCGACATCGTGATGGCCATCGGCAACCCCCTCGGGTATCAGAGCTCCGCCACCGACGGGATCGTCTCGGCGGTCGGCCGGACTGTCAGCGAGCCCAACGGGGTCACCCTGCCGGACGTGATCCAAACCTCGGCGCCGATCAACCCGGGCAACAGCGGGGGCGCCCTGGTCGACCTGGAGGGCCAGGTGGTGGGCATCCCCACGCTGGCTGCGCTCGACCCCCAGCTGGGGAGTTCCCAGGCTCCCGGGATCGGCTTCGCCATCCCCAGCAACGTGGTCACCAGCATCGCCGGCCAGATAGTCAAATACGGGAAGGTGGTGAACTCCGGGAGGGCCTACATCGGTATCGACGTGGAGCAGGTGACCAACAGTCAGGGGCAGCCCGCGGGCGTCCTGATCGTCAAGGTGACTCGGGCCGCGGCCAGCCAGGCCGGCCTCAAGCCCCAGGACGTGATCACCTCCATAAACGGTCGGGCAACCCCTTCGGTGCAGGACCTGACGGACGCCCTGGCCAATCTCAGCCCCGGCCAGACTGTCAAGCTGGGGGTCACCGAACCCAACGGAACCAAGATCACCGTCAGCGTTCAGCTGGGTGAGCTGCCCGCCGGTGCGACCTGAGCCCGGCCGGATGGCCCCGGCAGCCGGAAGTGGAGGTGCAGATGCCTGAAGAGACCATGGCGGACGGCGAGGAGCAGGTAGCCTGGATGATGACCCCCTATCACGCCCCGGTCCTGGACCAGGAGGGGACCGCGTTCGGGACCACGGCCTCGCTGTTGGGCGACGAGGCCAGCGACATCTTCCACGGACTGGCGGTCAAGCCCAACTCTGGCCATCAGCTGCTGGAGCTGGAGGCCTCCCACGTGGTGAAGATCACCACCCGGGCGGTCCACACCGATCTCAGCCCGCAGGCGGCCGCCGCCCTTCCCCCCTACCGGCAGGAGCGCTGGTACCACCTCGGGGAGGGGGGGCTGTTCCGCAAGCGCCCGGAGTGGCGGGATGGTTGAGAGCTCCCGGCCTGGCGCCTAGAATCGCTGGCATGAGCCCGGTCCCGCTGCCCCTGCGCTACCTTGGCCCGCGAACCCTGCGATGTAGGCGCGGGTCCGCTGGGTTGCGCGTCTGAGCCGTCGGCAGCGGACCTCTCGCGGGGTGGGGACTTCCCCCCCGGACGGCTGCAAGTTCCTGTCGTAACCGTGCGCGTCCTTGAGGAGTGCCACCTTGAGCGAATACGCCAACCCCGAGGCCCTGGTCAGCACCGACTGGCTGGCGGCCCATCTGCACGATCCTGATCTGCGGGTCCTCGACGTGGACGAGGACACCGAGGCCTACCGCCTCGGCCACATCCCCGGGGCGCTGGGGGTCCACTGGCGCCTGGACCTGCAGGCTCCAGTCAACCGCGACTTTCTGAGCCCGGAGGCCTTCGCGGCCCTGATGGACCGGCTGGGGATCGGCCGGGACACCCGCGTGGTCCTCTATGGCGGCAACAAGAACTGGTTCGCCGCCTACGGCTACTGGTACTTCAAGTACTACGGTCACCCCCAGGTCCAGCTCTTGAATGGGGGCCGGCGCAAGTGGGAGCTCGAGGGCCGGCCCCTCGTGACCGAGGTGCCGGAGGTGGCCCCGGGCCACGGCTACCCGACCCCTGGCGAGGATCAGTCCATCAGGGCCTATCGGGACCAGATCGCGTCGGAGTTCCTGGGGCGACCCGGCAAGAGCCTGGTCGATGTCCGCTCCCCGGAGGAGTACCGGGGGGAGCGCATCTCGCCCGACCACCTCCCCCAGGAGGGGGCCCAGCGTGCCGGGCACATCCCCGGGGCCCGCAACATCCCCTGGAGCCGGGCGGTGGACCCGGAGCAGGAGACCTTCCTCCCGCCCGACCAGCTGCGCGACCTGTACCTCGCCGAAGGGGTCGACCCGGGCCAGGAGGTGGTCGCCTACTGCCGCATCGGGGAGCGTTCGGCCCACACCTGGTTTGTGCTCCGCGAGCTCCTCGGCTACCCACGGGTGCGCAACTACGACGGCTCGTGGACGGAGTGGGGAAGCCTGGTCAAGGCGCCCATCGAGCGCTGACTCCCGCGGGGGCCGGGCTCCGGCCCCCGCTGCAGGGTTCCCGGGCAAGGCGGTACCTTGCCAGCGGCAGTCCGGTGCGGGGTTGGTGGTTCAGGAGGTCATCGATGCGAGACATCTCGGAAGCCGGGCCCCGGACCGCCTTTCCCACCGAGGCCGGCCAGGCCCCGGCGGGCGTCTCGCCCTACCGCATCCAGCGCACCCTGCGCCTGCGCAATCAGAACCGGCCGGGGGTACTGGGGGAGGTGGCCACGGCCATCGGATCGGTGGGAGGGAACCTCGGTGACATCCGCACCGTGGAGCGGGGCTCCCTCCACAAGGTGCGCGACATTGACGTCAGCACCACCGACCTGGTGATGCTGGAGCGGGTGCTGGCCGCGGTCCGGGCCCTGCCCCACACCGAGCTTCTGGACGTCCGCGACGAGGTCCTGCGCGTCCACCTGGGGGGCAAGCTCAAGGTGAGCCCACGGTACCCGGTGCGAAGCGTGGCCGACCTGCGCCATGTGTACACGCCAGGCGTGGCCGAGGTATGCCGGCTGATCCAGGCCGACCCCGCGGTCGCGGACCGCTACACCGGGATCGCCAACGCGGTGGCCGTGGTGACGGACGGAACCGCTGTGCTGGGGCTGGGGAACATCGGGCCGGTGGCGGGAATGCCGGTGATCGAGGGCAAGTGCGCCCTCCTGTCCCAGATGGTGGGCATCGACGCCTATCCGCTCCTGGTCGAGCCGGGGCCGCCTGGGGAGATCGTGGCGGCGCTGGCCCGTCTCGCTCCCTCCTTCGGCGCCATCCAGCTGGAGGACTTCGCCGCCCCCCACTGCTTCGAGATCACCCCCCGGCTGCAGGAGCGGGTTTCCATTCCTGTCATGCACGACGACCAGCACGGGACGGCCACCGTGGTGCTGGCGGCCGTGCTGCGAGCTGCCGAGCTCACCGGCAGGAAGATGGCCGACCTCACCGCCGGGGTGGTGGGCTTGGGAGCCGCCGGCTCGGCCATAGCCCAGCTGCTGATGCACCATCAGGGGCGGCCGGTGTACGGCACCGGAAGGACCGCGGACTCGATCGAGCGGCTGGAGGCCGGGGGCGGGATCGCCGTGGAGCTGGACGAGCTCCTGCGCCGCAGCGACCTGGTCATCGCGGCCACCGCCCAGCCGGGGCTGATCCGTCCCGAGCAGGTCCGGCCGGGGCAGATCATCTTCGCCATCTCCAACCCCCTGCCGGAGATCGAGCCGGAGGCGGCCATGGAGGCCGGGGCGGCGCTGGCCGTGGACGGCTCGGTAGTCAACAACCTGCTGGGCTTCCCGGGGCTGTTCCGGGGTGCCCTGGACACCCGCGCCCGGCGCTTCAACACCGAGATTTACCTGGCCGCGGCGCTGGCGATCTCGTCGCGAGCCGAGCACGACGAGGTGGTCCCGGACTCGCTGGACCCCGCCGTTCACCGGGCGGTGGCGCGGGCCGTGGCCCGGGCCGCGGTGTCCAGCGGCGTCGCCAGGGTGGAGCCATCCCCGGAGTACTTCGAGGACTGGACCCCTTCGGTGGGGTGAGTCCCAGTCCGCCGTACGATGGCGAGGTGGAGATCGCGGCCCTGGCGGATTCCGAACTGGACTCGATCCGGCCGCTGCTGATCGAGCTCCTGGCCCACGACGCCGCCCCCGCCCCCACCCCGGGCCTCCGTCACCGTCTGGACGCCACCCTGCCCCGCACCCGGTCGTCCTTCTTGGGTGAGAACCACATCTTCGCCGCCCGCAGCTCCGGGGCGGTCCTGGGATTCTGCTGGTGCGTTCTCTTCGACCCCGGGACCGGCCTGGAGGGCGAGGTGGCGGAGCTCTTCGTCCACCCGGACGCTCGGGGCCAGGGGTTGGCCACCAGGCTGCTGCGGGAGGCCACCCGGCTCTTTCGCCAGCGCCAGGTGACCTTCGCCAGTGTGTGGACGGACCACGACAACCACCCGGCGGTCAGCGCCTACCTCCAGGCGGGCTTCGCCCCAACCCGGCAGCTGGTTCTCACCTGGGACCCGGAACATGGACGGGGCTGATCCCTCTCCGCCGGCCAGGGAGGTTCGCGCCGGCGCCCGCTCCTTGCTGGCGGTGGCGGCGGTGGCGGCGGCAGTCGGGGTCGCCGTCGGTGGAGGCGTGGCCTTCCTGGCCTACCGGCAGCTGTCGTCCACCCCCAGCGCGCCGGTTGTAAACCCTGGCGGCGGCGGCGGGACCAGCCAGGGCACCTCCCTCAGTTCGGTTGTGGCGGCTGTGGCACCTTCCGTGGTGCAGGTGATCCGCGAGCACGGCGCGGCCGCTCCCACTCCCGCCAGCGTCTCGGACGGGTTCGTGGCCTCCTCAACCGGCCTGGTGGTCACCAGCGAGGCTGCGGTGGCCGGGGCTGCGGGGGTGGAGGTGGTCCTGGCCGACGGAGATGTCCTGCCGGCCACCATCGCCAGCTCCGATCCCCACACCGGCATCGTCCTCCTTCAGGTTAGTTCCGGCACACTCCCCGCGGCGCTGGGATTCTCTTCGAACCCCACCCTGGGGTCGACCGCCATCGCCATCTCCGCCTCGCTGGGGGGCTCGGTCAGCGTGGACGTGGGCACAATCTCGGAGCTGGGGATCACCGCCTCCGTCTCCGACCCCACCGCCTCTGGGGGCAGCGTCACCTGGGACGGGATGATGCGCACAGATGTCCCCGAGCCTCCGGGAAGCTCAGGCGCCCCCCTGGTGAACTCCAGCGGCCAGGTGGTGGGGATACTCGCCGGGACGCGGATGGTCCCCCCAAATTCCGGGTCGGGGTACTTCGCGCTGGATGCGTTCGAGGCCGCCTACCTGGCGTCAGCGATCGGGACCAACGGGGCCGGCCCTGCGCCGGTCGGGTTGGTGACCCAGTACCTCACCCCGGCCACCGCGGCGGCGCTGCAGCTTCCCGCCGGTGCCGAGGTCCTGGCGGTGGACCCGGGGTCCGCCGCCGCCCAGGCGGGTCTCAAGGCGGGGGAGGTGGTGGTCCAGGTGGACGGCACGGCCGTCGTGGGCGCAGGGGCCCCCAAGTACCCTGACCTCGCCGACCTCATCACCTCGCTCGGACCCGGGGCGCAGGTGGCGCTGTCAGTCCAGGAGGGGGGGCAGCGACGTGGCGTCACCCTGACAGTACCTGTGGGCTGAAGCCAGCCCGGCGCCGCCCGGCCCACTTGGTACGCTTCTCGGGGTCCCGGGCTGGCGGACCACCACCATCTGGCTGGATTCGGGGAGGAGCTCGTGGAGATTTCCTGGCTGGGCGGCGACGCCCTGCTGCTGCGCGGCAAGGACGCCCGGGTGCTGCTGGCTCCCCAGGCCTCTCCGGTGCCCTCGGCCGTGGACATCGTGGTGGGGGGGGGCGCGGACCAGAACGTCCTGAGGCCGGAGAGCGGGCCCCAGGTGGTGGCCCGCCCGGGAGAGTACGAACTTCGTGGGGTCACCGTCCGCGGGGTGCTCCTCGACGGCGGCCCGGTGTTCGTGGCCACCGTCGACGACGTTCCCGTGCTGGCCCTGGGGCGGTGGCCCGGCAAGCTTTCGGACGAGGCTGTGGAGCAGCTCGGGGTCATCGACGTGCTGGCACTCTCACTGGCCGGGGGAGAGGCAGCCGGCGCCACCCAGGGGGCGGCGCTGGTCAGCAAGCTGGAGCCGGCGGTGGTGGTCCCGGTCGGTTTCGAGCCGGCCGAGGCGGAGGTGGCGCCAGCGCTGGCGGCCTTCCTCAGGGAGATGGGAGTCTCCGAGCCGAAGTTCCAGCCCCGGCTGAACCTGACGGGATTCCAGGGAGGGTCTCAGGAGAGCCGGGTAGTGGTCCTGGAGGCCCGGCGCTGAGGGTTCAGGTGGTAGCATCTGCGCACATGGGTGGTGGCTGCCCGTGGGCGCCGGCAGGTCGTTGATGGCCAAGTTCATCTTCGTGACCGGCGGCGTGGTCTCCGGCATCGGCAAGGGCATCACCGCCGCCTCCCTGGGCACCGTGATCAAGGCTCGTGGCCTGTCGGTCTCGCTGCAGAAGCTGGACCCCTACATCAACATCGACCCGGGGACGATGTCCCCCTACCAGCATGGGGAAGTCTTCGTCACCGACGACGGAGCCGAGACCGACCTCGACCTGGGTCATTACGAGCGATTTGTCGACACCTGCCTCAGCAAGGCCAGCAACGTCACCACCGGCAAGATCTACAGCGAGGTCATCGCCAAGGAGCGCCGGGGCGACTTCCTCGGTGCCACCGTCCAGGTGATCCCCCACATCACCAACGAGATCAAGGACCGGGTCCGGCGGGTGGCCGAGGAGTCGGACGCCGACGTGGTGATCGTGGAGGTCGGCGGCACGGTGGGCGACATCGAGTCGCTGCCCTTCCTGGAGGCCATCCGCCAGCTGAAGAACGACGTCGGCCGGCGGAACACCTTCTACGTCCACGTGACCCTTGTCCCCTTCGTGGAGGCCAGTGAGGAGTTCAAGAGCAAGCCCACCCAGCACAGCGTCCAGACGCTGCGTGGGATCGGCATCCAGCCCGACGCCATCATCTGCCGCTCCAGGCAACCGCTGGGCGCGGGGGTCCGGGACAAGATCGCCCTCTTCGCCGACGTGGACCCCTCGGCGGTGATCAGCATCCCCGACGCCCGCACCATCTACCAGGTGCCGCTCATGCTCGAGGAGAGCGGCCTGGGCAGGTACCTGGTGGAGCAGCTGGGGCTGGAGGCTCCCCGCGCCGACCTGACCTCCTGGGAGAGGCTCGTGGACAGGACCCTCTCCGCCGAGGACCGGGTCCTGGTCGGGATCGCCGGCAAGTACGTGGCCCTGCCCGACGCCTACATCAGCGTGACCGAATCCCTGCGCCACGCCGCCGTCGCTCACGGGGTGGGGCTGGACATCCGCTGGATCAACACCGAGACCCTGGAGCCGGGCGATCGGGCCCCCTTCGAGGGGTTGCATGGGCTGGTGATCCCGGGCGGCTTCGGCCACCGCGGGATCGAGGGCAAGATCGCCGCCTCTCACTATGCGCGCCACCACCAGCTCCCCTTCCTGGGGCTCTGCCTTGGCATGCAGTGCGCCTGCATCGATGTGGCCCGGGAGGCGCTGGGCACCGAGGACGCCAACAGCACCGAGTTCAACGCCTTCACCGAGCACCCGGTGATCGACCTGCTGCCCGAGCAGAGGGACGTGGCCGACATGGGGGGCACCATGAGGCTGGGGCTCTATCCCTGCCGGCTCGAGCCCGGCACCAAGGCGGCCGCGGCGTACGGCGAGCCGGTGGTGTACGAGCGCCATCGCCACCGCTTCGAGTTCAACAACCGCTACCGGGACGCCCTTGAGGAGGTCGGGGTGGTGTTCAGCGGTACCTCCCCGACCGGCAGGTTGGTGGAGATCATGGAGCTGCGCGATCATCCCTTCTTCGTGGGCAGCCAGTTCCACCCCGAGTTCCGCTCGCGCCCGCACCGGCCCCACCCCCTGTTCCACGCCTTCATGGCCGCCTGCCTCAGCCGGGCCGGGCTCTCGATGGAGCCCGAGCTCCCCCAGGATCCGGCCGTAGCCGCGGTCTGAAAGTGGCCGCGGCTTTACGGCCGCTCCTCAGCGATCAGAGCGGGGAGATGGTGGTAGCCCCGCCCGGCTGGGAGGCCATCGGGCAGAGTGGGCGGCGGTGGGTCGACATCGACAGCTGGATACCCATGCCCCGGGGCACCACCTTGATGCACCTCCCGCAGCGCCTGGGGCTGGCCCGGCGGCCGGGAGGGGAGGTGAGAGCGGTGGCGGGGTCGCATCCACTCCCCGTGGCGGCCGTGCTTCCGGTTGGATTCCTGAGGCTGCTGCTTCCACCCCACCGCCCTGAGCCCTTGGCGCGGACCCTGCCCCTCTACGGGTACGCCGCCGTGGCGGACCGCGACGGGGAGGTGGTGGTGGCCGCGGCCCGGACCGACGACTACCCGCCCTGGACCGGGCGCCGACCCCGGCGGGAGGAGCTAGCCGCGGCGGTCGCCTCCCTCCAGCGGGAGCTGCCCCGCAATCCGGTGGTCGCCCAGCTCTCGGTCTGCGCCCTGGAGCACAACTGCCTCACCGCCCAGAACACCTTCCTGGGCCGCCACGAGGGGGCGCTCCCCACCTCCGCCGCCTGCAATGCCGACTGCCTCGGGTGCATCTCCCTTCAGACCGACTCTGGCGCTCCCACGCCGCAGCCGCGGATGGGGCGCGCCCCAGCCGCCCGCGAGCTGATCGAGGTGGGGCACTCCCATCTGGCTCGCTGCGAGGCGGCGGGGGGGCCGGGGATGGTCAGCTTCGGCCAGGGATGCGAGGGGGAGCCGCTGCTGCGGGAGCGCGTGCTGGTGCCGGTCGCCGCGGAGCTCCGCCGCCTCCACCCGCTCGCCACCATCCACGTCAACACGAACGCCAGCCGGCCGGAGGCGCTCCGGCGCTTGGTGGAGGCGGGGGTTAACAGCTGCCGGGTCAGCGTCTTCAGCTTCCGCCAGGACCTCTTCGCCGCCTACTACCGCCCTCGCGGGTACGGGATCGAGCAGGTGATCCAGTCGGCCCGGCTGGCAGCCGACCTGGGAGCCCAGCTCACCGTGAACCTGCTGACCTTCCCCGGGGTGACCGACAGCCCCTCGGAGGTGGCTCTCACCATCGAGGTCCTCCGGCAGCTTTCAGTGGATCAGCTGCAGCTCCGCACCCTGAACGGCGACCCGGCCTGGATCCTCGACCGGCTCCCGGAGTTGGAGACGGGGTTGGGCATGGGAGAGCTGGTGTCCCAGCTCACCCGCGGCCTTCCCCGCCTGGCCGTGGGCAACTTCACAAGGCCCGTTGGCGGGGTCGTGGCGGGCCTCTGGTAAGCTGGAGTGGAGATGAAAGCGAGCATCCATCCCGAGTACTTCCGTGATGCGGTGGTCACCTGCTCCTGCGGGAACACCTTCACCACCGGGTCGACCCAGAAGACGCTGCACACGGAGGTCTGCAGCGTCTGCCACCCGTTCTTCACCGGGGAGCAACGGATCGTGGACACCGGGGGCCAGGTCGAGCGCTTCCGGCGGCGCGCCCAGAAGGCCCAGCGCTAGCACGGGGCCGCCACCGGCGGCTTGACGGCTGAGGACATGGCCATCCTCCCAGCGAACTTGCAGGTGCGACTGGAGCAGGCCCGCCAGCGCCGTTTGGAGCTGGAGCGGCAGCTCCAGGACCCGGAGCTGGATCCCCGGCGGCTGGAGCCGGTGGGGCGGGAGCTGGCCCAGCTCCGCCCGGTGCTGGACCTCCTGGAGAAGGCCGAGGAGGCCGACCGCCGTGCCCAGGAGGCGGAGGGGTTGGCCGCCGGCGAGGACGACGCCGAGATGCGCGGGTTCCTGGAGGGGGAGGCCCGGCGCGAGCAGGCGGCCGCGGAGGCCGCGGTGGGCGAGCTGCGGCTCCTCCTGCTGCCGGAGGATCCGGACGAGCAGAGGGATGCGGTGGTGGAGATCCGTGCCGGCACCGGAGGGGAGGAGGCCGCTCTCTTCGCCGCCGACCTCCTTCGCATGTACCTGCGGTACGCCGAGCGGCAGCGCTGGAGGGCGGAGATGATCGACAGCTCCCCCAGTGAGGCCGGGGGTCTGAAGGAGGTTGTCCTCGAGGTCCACGGCCGATCCGCATACGGGCACCTCCAGTTCGAGAGCGGGGTGCACCGGGTGCAGCGGGTCCCCCAGACCGAGTCCCAGGGACGGGTCCACACCTCGGCAGCCAGCGTGGTGGTGCTGCCCGAGGCCGAGGAGCTGGAGGTCGAGATCCGGGAGGAGGAGCTGAAGGTCGACGTCTTCCGCTCGACCGGGCCCGGCGGGCAGAGCGTCAACACAACCGACTCCGCGGTCCGGATCACGCACCTCCCCACCGGCCTTGTGGTCACCTGCCAGGACGAGAAGTCTCAGCACAAGAACCGGGCCAAGGCGCTGCGGGTGCTCCGCTCCCGGCTCTATGACCGGATGCGGGCGGAGAAGGACCGGGAGCTGCGGGAGACCCGGCTGTCCATGGTCGGCCACGGCGACCGCAGCGAGAAGATCCGCACCTACAACTTCCGGGAGAACCGCGTCACCGACCATCGGATCGACCTCACCCTGTACCAGCTCCCCCGGATCCTCGACGGGGAGCTGGAGCTGCTGGTGGACCCCTTGCGCCAGGCAGACCAGGCGCGCCGGCTGGCCGGAGCCGAGTCCGACTCGTAACGAGGCCGTCAGGTGGGGTGACGGAACTGGTTAGTACTTGTGACTCCGGTGTTTCTTCTTGTGTAGGGCCCGAGTGCGGGCGACACCCAGAGGGATGAGACGGGGGACGGCTCGACCGAGTGAGACGGTCGGACTGGTCGTCACCACGTATCGGAAGAGCGGCGCCGGGGCTGACGGCCCCGGCCAAGGAGGCACTTGTGCTTAGAGCGACCAGTCGGCGATGGAAGACCTGGGCGGCGACCGGCGCTGGGGCACTATGCCTTGCTTTGTCGCTGCCGATGGCAGTGCTTGCGGCCGGCCAGGGGGCCCCGGCCTCCAACTCGTCCAGTTCGGGTAACCCCAACTATGAGGACGTCTGGATGGACAACGTGGGCCAGCCCCCGGGGCCTGGGCACGAGATGGACCCCCACCTCGCCTGCCAGGACATCAACCTCTGGGGCACCACCATGGCGGACTCCGGTGGCCAGTTCACCATCGATGGCTGGTCGCCATCGGGAAGTGGCACAGGGGACCTGAACCAACCCGGATACCAGGAGGACCAGGCCTGGCCCGGCACCAAGTCCAACCCCTCCATGGCCACTTGGAACTACAACCAGTCCCAGGGTGGCTACCAGGTGATGGCGGTGATCAGCGTCAAGACCCTCATCGCTGATGCCATCGCCAACGGGGACAGCCCGGTCAACGGCCAGGGCTACCACTTCAAGCTGCAGTTCCTTCAGGACCCCCAGAAGCACAAGACCTTCTGGGTGAACTGCCCTGGACCCACTCCGACACCTACCCCGTCGGGCGGCTCCACCCCGACACCTACCCCGTCCAGTGGCTCCACTCCGACACCTACCCCGTCCGGTGGCTCCACTCCGACACCGACCCCGTCCGGTGGCTCCACCCCGACACCGACCCCGTCCGGTGGCTCCACCCCGACACCGACCCCGTCAGGTGGCTCCACCCCGACACCGACCCCGTCCGGGAACCAGCCGACCCTCACCGTGGTGAAGAGCAATGACGCGGATGCGGACGGAACCTACCACCAGACTGAGGAGGCTCCCAGCCCAGGGGCGTCGGTGCCCTTCAAGGCGGTGATCACCAACACCAGCCAGGTCACTGAGACCATCACCGCGATCACCGACTCCTACGCTGCGACCACCGCCAACGAGTGCCAGTCGCTGGTCGGGACCCAGTTGGCTCCCGGCAGCTCGGCCACTTGCTCCTTCACGATCCCCAATTACGCCCCCGCGGCCGGGACATCGCTGACCGACACCGTTACCGTCACGGTCAATTCGGACGGGACATCTGTCCAGGCGGACGGCACTTCGACCGTCACCACAGCATCGCCCGGAGGAGCGGTCTTGGGCGCCTCGACCGGCACCCCCGGCACCGGCGCGGGGGTGGAGATCGGCCTCACCGTGGCGCTGGTTCTCCTGGGGCTGACCCTGCTTGGCCTCGGACGCTGGGAGCGGCGCCGGGCCATCCGCTGAGCCTGGGGGCGGGGGCCGGGGCCCCCGCCCTCACCCCTCCGGCGCCTCGGGTCGGCGGTCGGCGGGCCGCCTCGGCTGGATGACCAGCCCGGGGAAACTTCGCCGTGGGCCGCTCCAAGGCCCCGGAGGGGCGTCCAGGAGGTCCGCCAGCGCGTAGGCAGTCGATTCGTAGTTGACCCGCCAGCCGTGGAAGTGGGGCCAGGCCTCCTCCCAGCTGCGTTCGGAATGGAAGCCCGCCTGCGCCAGCATCTCGCAGGCCGCCCGGAACTCCAGCTGGGTGAGCTGGATGGGGTCGTCGGGACGAGGATCGGGCACGTAGGGGATCCTCATGGTGTCGCAGACGGCCCGGAGGGCCGCGTAACCCATGCGGAGGCAGGCCCGGGCCTCGACCGGAGCCGCCGCAGGGGACAGGCTGAGGCAAAGGGCCGCGGAGTCCAGCACCGCCAGCAGTGACACGATCCACGATCGCAGGGGGTGCGGGGAGCGGAGAGTCAGGAGGACCGGATAGGTGGAGTGGCTCTCGGCGAGGTCAGCCGCCCACTCCTCCCATCTCCTGTAAAGCTCCCCCAGACTTGCCGAGATGCCGATGAGCTGGTGGCGGATCAATATCTCTGGTCCCCAGGCGGGGGCCCCAGCCCGAAACTGCAGCAGCGTGACCAGCGTCTCGCGCCGGTTGAAGGCGGCGTAGATGGTGGGGAGGTAGGCGATCTGGACAGCTATCAGCGTGGGGCCGCTGGCAGCGGCCAGAAAGGTCAGCACCAGCGGGCCGGGATGATTGCTGGTGGCGAATCCCAAGGTGAAGAGGGCTGACCCGGCAAGGCGGAGCCCGCCCCCCAGCGAGTTTCCGGTCGCCGCCGACAGCAGTAGCCCGTATCCCAAGAGCAGAGCTCCGAGCCAGGTGGCGAGTCCTCCGATGAGGATGGCCGGCCCCTGCAGGGCCAGGAGTCTGTCCTTGTCCTCGAAGCGCTCCCTCCGGCTGGCGACTGCGGTGAGGAGCCGGCGCGAGGATCGGGCGGCGAGGGTCACCACCCATCCATACCCTCCACGGGGGACCACGAGCTCACGCACGATGCTGGCCCAGGCGGCGAGTACGACGAGGGCGCCGGCCAGCCCCTCAAGGAAGGTGAGCGCCGCGGTCAGGTGCTTCCTTCGGTGGTGTAGGTGGCCGGGCGGCGCCTGCGCCCACCGCGGTGGCGCCGCCTCCTCCCGGGTGCCGCGGCTTCGCCCTCGGCCCGTGGCCTGGACTTCGGGGCTTCCACAGGACGGGGCTCGGGAGGCATGCCCACGGCTACGATGTCGCCCAGGGTTCGCCAGCCGTGCTCCCTTTGTCCGATCTTCACCAGCTCCACGAAGCAGTCGGCGGTAGCCTCCGCGTCGGCAAGCGCGAAGTGGGGCTGCCGATGGGTCACCGCCAGCCGTTCGCAGAGGCGCTCGAGCCCGATGGTGTCGCGAAGGCCGAAGAGGAACCCGGCCATCCTGGACGTGTCGAGATGGAGCCGGGGCGGGGGTCGATCCAGCGCCTTGGCCACCAGCCGGGTGTCAAACGCGTCCGCGCTGTGCTCGATCGGCACCGCCCCCCGCGAGAACCGGTGGAAGGTGAGCGCGACTCGATGGAGCGGGGGGGCGCCGGTGAGCATGGAGCGCGAGATGCCATGCACCCGCCGCGCGTAGGGGTTGATGTGGTCGGTGGTGTGCACCAGGCTCTCGAGCAGAAGTCGCTGATGGTTGCCTTCACGCCTCGCGTCCAGCCGGAACCGAACCGCGCCCAGCTCCACCATCCGGTGCGGGAAGTGTCCGGTGGTCTCGCAGTCGAGGGACACGAAATCCACCTCCTCCAAGGGGATGTCCAGAGCGGGCAGATGCGCGCTGACGCCGACGTCGCCATCGCGCCGCTCCGACAGCGGGATGGGGTTGTGGAAGGGGGCCAGCTCCGGGCTGCTCGGACCCAGCCGGGGCGCCAGCCGATCCCCCGGCGCTCCGGGTCCGCGTTCTCTCCCCCAGCGAACCCTCTCCGGCCGGAGCCCGGGAGCGGTGGAGGTTTCTTCCCCCCCCGCAGAGGAGGCTCCGGCGGGGGTCGGCTCGTGCACGGACTCCATCCTAGCCAAGGGAACCGGGGTCCTACAGCGGCGAGGCCGAGGCGGTACTCTGGCCGTGACTCTCGGCGGCCCCATCTGGAGGTGCGGTTGGATGAGCCTCGACCGTGACCCCTTGCCCGTCGGATTCCCCGAGTGGCGTGAGGGCCCTCCCTGGGTGATGGCCGAGATGGTGGCCTCGGAGCCGCGGCTCGCATCTCAAATCTTGGCAGAAGGGGAGGGTCGCCGCCGGCTCTCCCCCCTAATCGCCACCACCCTCGACCGCGGCGGCCCGGTCGCGGTCACCGGCTGTGGCACCAGTGAGCACGCCGCCATGGCCCTTTGCGACCTGGTCGGGAGCGCCAGCGGTCGGCGGGCACTGGTGCACCCGCGGCAGGCGCTGGAGGCAGCCCTCGACCCTTGGCCCGGTCTGTGCGTGGCCATCTCCCATGAGGGTGAGACCGCAGCCACGGTGGCGGCGATCGAGGCTGCCCGGGGGGTGGGAGCCGACACCGCGCTGATCACGGCTGCGCCCGCCAGCTCGGCGGGGAGAGCTGTCCGAGAGCTGGCCGCGACCCCGGCGGTGGACCGCTCCTGGTGCCACACCGTGGGCTACCTCTCGCCGATCCTGGTCGGTGTGGACGTGGCTTCCGACCTCGCCGGTCGGCGGCTCGACCCGGTGGCCACCGGCGAGTACCTGCACCGCTGTCTGGCCGAACTCGGGCCCGGGGCGGAGTTGGCGGGAGCGGCTCTCGCCCACAGCACGAGCGTGACCTGCCTGGGCGGAGCCGTCGACTACGTGGCGGCTCGGGAGCTGGCCTTGAAGATCGCCGAGGGGTCACGGCTGCCGGCCCTCAGCCATCAGGTGGAGACCTTCCTCCACGGCCACCTGGCGGCCGTGGACTCCTCCTCCGGGGTGGTGGCGGTGCTGGCCGACCCTGGGGCCGGCCCTCGCCTATTGGAACGCACCCGTCAGGCACTGGCGGCGGCCCGGCTGGTGGGAGCCAGGGCGATCCTGATCGCCGGGCCCTTCGTGCCGGAGGGCTTCGCCGGCCAGTTGCTGTCCACTCCGCCCCTGCGCATCCCACCTACCTCTGGCCTCGATCCGCGGGCGGCGGCCACCCTGGGCGCCGCGATGGCGATCCAGCTGCTGGCCCTGGACCTGGCCACCGCGAGGGGTACCAATCCGGACCTCATCCGCCGGGAGGAGCTGGCGTACCGGGAGGCCGCCTCCCAGGCCGAGGGGACGATCGCCCTCTGATCCCTGCTTGTTGGGGGGCGGCACCGTCTATACTCGATCTCGGGTTGCCATTCGTCGTCACCGGTATAAGCCACCGTCTGGCGCCCCTTCCGGTACGCGAGCGGCTCCATTTGGATGAACGCCAGGTGGTCGAGTCGCTGCGGGCCCTCGTGGGACACTCGGGGCTGGTGGGGGCGGCGTGCCTCAGCACCTGCAATCGCACCGAGTTCTACCTCCAGACCAGGAGTGACGCGGAGGCCAGGCGGGCCACGGCGCGCTTCTTCCACTACCTGGAGGGCCGGGCCCAGCTGACCGGCCTGGTGATGAGCCGCGCCGGTCCGGAGGCGATGCTGCACCTCTTCCGCGTGGCCAGCGGGCTGGACAGCGCCATCCTGGGGGAGGCCCAGGTTCTCTCCCAGTTCAAGCGCGCCCATCGGCTGGCTCGCGAGGCGGGGACCTTGAGCGGCGACCTGGACCTTTTGATGCGCCGGGCCATCGAGACCGCCAAGCTGGTGCGGAGCACGACGGGTATCTCCAGGCAGGCGGTGGGGTATGGGCAGGTGGCGGTTGAGGCCGCCCGTCGGCGCCTTGGGGACCTGACCGGGCTGGGGGTCCTGATGGTCGGTGGCGGCAGCATCGGCGGGGCCGCCGCCCGTCTTCTGGCCGGGGCCGGCTGCGCCCCCATCATGGTGGCCCGGCGGGGTCCGCGGGCCCAGGCCCTGGCCCAGTCGGTCGACGCCCGGCTGGTGGAACTGTCTCAGCTGGGGGAGTTGGCAGGACAGGTTTCGCTCGTCGTCTGCAGCACCAGCAGTGAGGCCCGGGTAGTGACCGTCGCGGACGTGGCGGCGCTGCGCGGGCCGAGCGGCCGCCTTTTGATCCTCGATCTCGCCGTCCCGCGCGACGTGGAACCGGAGGCCGGGCAGCTTGAAGGTGTGGAGCTCCTCGATCTGGACGACCTCGGCGAGGAGGTGGCCGCCAATCTGAAGGAGCGGGAGATGCACCGGCCGCAGGCGGAGCAGGCTGTGAGGCGGGCGGTGGATGCCGTCTCGGAGGAGCTCTCCGCCCGGGAGGCCGGCCCGACCATCGCCAGGTTGGTGGACCGCGCCGAAGTGGTCCGGCTGGGCGAGTTGCGCCGTGCCATGGCCAGGATGCCCCAGCTCGGAGAGCTGGAGCGCCAGCAGCTGGAGCGGCTCACCCAGGCCATAGCTGCCAAGCTGATCCACCCGCCCATAGCCTTCCTCCGGGAGAACGCCGACGATCCCGAGCGCCGGCGGATTGTCGAGGAGGTCTTCGACCTGTCGCCGACGGAGGACGGCGGAGCCCCTTGATCGTCGTGGGCACCAGGGGCAGCCAGCTGGCCCTGGTGCAGGCCAATCTGGTGGTGGCTGCCCTGCGCCGCCTTCCCTCTGCCCCCGAGGCCGTGGTGCGCGTGGTCCACAGCGACGGGGACCTGAACCCCGAGGCCAGCCTCACCGATCCGCAGGTGGATGGCTGGTTCACCTCCCGGTTGCAACAGGAGCTCGCCGCGGGCTCGATCGACGCCGCCGTGCACAGCGCCAAGGACCTGCCCACCGCGACCCCCAAGGGCCTCACCGTTCCGGCCTATCTGGAGCGCGCGGATTGCCGCGACGTCGTGATCACCAGAGCCGGCGTCCCCTGGCTCGAGCTGGCGCCGGGTTCCCGCCTCGGGACCTCCTCGCCCCGCCGGACCGTCCAGCTGAGGGCGGTGCGAGCCGACCTCGCCTTTCGCAGCGTCCGCGGGAACGTGCCGACCCGTCTCCGCCTGGTCGAGCAGGGAGAGGTGGAGGGGGTAGTGGTCGCTGCAGCCGGCCTCCTCCGGCTCGGGCTGCTGGGGCAGGCGCAGCCTCTCGATCCCCACAGCGAGTGCACCCCGGCCGCCGGCCAGGGTGCGATCGCCGTGGAGGCGCGAGCGGACAGCGGCTGGCTCGACGCGCTGGCAGCTCTTGACCACCTGCCCACCCGACTCGCCGTGGAGGCAGAGCGCCGTCTTCTGGGGCGGATGGGAGGAGGCTGCCAGCTGGCGCTGGGGGTGCTGGCCGAGCCAGTCCCGGCGGGAGGGTGGCAGGTGTCGGCCGCCTTCTCGGCCGACGGAGTCAACCTGCGGAGAAAGGCCGCTGTCGTGCCCGACCTAACACCCCAGCTTGCCCTCGACGAGCTGGCGAGACGGCTGGGCGCCCCCGGGTGACCCGCCTTCGCGGAGCCCGGGTGCTGGTGACCCGCCCGGAGCCAGAGGGTGTTGGCCTGAGGGCCCTGCTCATGGCGGCCGGCGCCGAGCCCATCGCCATCCCGGTCATCAGTCTCACCCCACTTCTGAGCCCGGCAGGGATGGAGGACTTGCGCGCGGAGGTGAGCGCAGGTCGCTACGACATCGTGGCCTTCACCAGCGCCAACGCGGTGCGGCTCCTGGCGGTCGAACGCCCGGCCGGCTCGGCGACCGAGCTCTTCGCCATCGGGCCGGGGACCGCCGCCGCGGCCCGGAAGATGGGCTGGACCCCCAGGCCCCTGCCTCAGGAGTACTTGGCGGAGTCCCTGGCGGAAGCCATGGTCGCCTTCGGCGTCCGTGGCCGCCGTGTTCTCCTCCCCAGGGCCGAAGGGGCGCGGGAAGTGCTCCCCAGGGTTCTGCAGGACGCCGGCGCCAACGTGATCGAGGTCGCGCTCTACCGCGCTGCGGCCGACCGGGAGTCGGCCCCCCGGCTCCGCCAGTTGCTTCTGGACGCTCCCCCGGATTGGGTAACATTCACCAGCTCCAGCACCGTGCGAGGCTACGCCGAGCTGGCCCAGGGTCGGGGACTTCCCGCCGGCTCACGCGTTGCCTGCATCGGCCCGGTGACAGCCAAGACGGCCGAGTCACTTGGTCTCGGGCCAGACGTGGTGGCACGGGTCCACTCCCTGCCGGGCCTGGTGGCCGCGATGGAGGCAACCCCGGTCGACGACAATACCCGCTGAGATGTCCTTTCCAGACGACCGCCCTCGCCGCCTTCGCCGCACCCCCGCCCTGCGCCGGCTGGTCCGTGAGACGCACCTCAGGGCTGACCAGCTGCTGCTTCCCTGCTTCGTCGCGGAGGGAGTCCCGGAACGGAGAGCGATCTCCACCATGCCGGGAGTTTTCCAGGAGACGGTGGACAGCCTCATGTCCCTGGCCACCGAGGCGGCCGGGCTGGGGCTGGCCGGGCTGGTCCTGTTCGGGGTTCCCGGGCGCAAGGATGATGTCGGGTCCTCCGCCTGGGACGACCAGGGCATCGTCCAGGTGGCGCTCCGGCGGCTGCGCTCCGAGTTCGGAGACCGGCTGTTGCTGGTGGCGGACGACTGCCTGGACGAATACACGGTCCACGGCCACTGCGGCGTCCTCGATGCCCGCGGAGATGTGGACAACGACCGCACCCTCGAGCTCTACCAGCGAATCGCCCTGAGCCAGGCGGCAGCCGGGGCGGACGTCATCGCCCCCTCGGGGATGATGGACGGCCAGGTCGGAGCGATCCGCGAGGCGTTGGACTCAGCAGGGCAGACCTCCGTGCTGATTCTGGCCTACGCCGCCAAGTTCGCCTCCTGCTTCTACGGCCCCTTCCGCGAAGCCGCAGACTGCGCACCCCAGTTCGGCGATCGGCGGGGCTACCAGATGGACCCCGCCAACCGCCGGGAGGCGATGCGGGAGCTGGAGTCGGATCTGCTCGAAGGGGCCGACATCCTCATGGTCAAGCCCGGCCTGAGCTACCTGGACCTGGTCCGCGAGGCCCGCGACCACTTCGACGCCCCGCTGGCTTGCTTCTCCGTCTCCGGGGAGTACGCCATGTTGCACGCGGCGGCCGCCACCGGTGCGCTGGATCTCCGCCAGGCGGTCATGGAGTCGCACCTGTCGATGCGCCGGGCCGGCGCGGATGTGGTCCTGACCTACTTCGCTCGCGAGATAAGCCGCTGGCTCAGGGAGGACGGCTGATGCCGCCCCGGCTCCACCGTCCCGTGGCCCTGGCAATGGCCGCTGTGGTGGTGGTGGCCCTGGGCGTGGCCGCCTTCTTCGTCAATGTCGGAGCCCACAGGGAGGTCACCCCAGTGTCCCCAGCAGATTGTCAGCACGCCCAGTTCGGTCCTCCGCTGGATCCCCTTGGCCAGCCCGCGAACCTGCGCCACTACCCCGCCGCTCCTCCGATGACCATCGATGTCCACCGGCTCTACGAGGCCACGATCACGGTCCCCGAGGGGGAGATCGTCGTCTGCCTGGTCCCCAGCTGGGCGCCGGTCACCGTGAATGTGTTCGTGACCCTGGCGCGCAACCACTTCTTCGACGGGCTCAAGTGGGCCCGGGACCCGCGCACGGCGCCCGGCGGTCCGGTGATCCAGGGTGGCAGCCCCCACGACAACCTCACAGGCGGGCCGGGGTTCCAGTTCCGCAGCGAGCCCGTCAACTCCCCCCTCTACAGCAAGGGCGCCTACCTGCCCGGGGCCGTGGCCATGGCCAACGCGGGAGCCAACACCAACGGGAGCCAGTTCTTCATCACCCTTTCGCCCTTCACCCTTCCCCCCGATTACAACCTCTTTGGGGAGGTGGTCTCCGGCCTCAAGGTTGCCCAGCGGGTCCACCGGGGCGATCCGATGCAGATCACCGTCCGGGAGCAGCTTCCCTGAGCGCAGAGGGGTTCCGGCTGTCCCGCTCCATCCAGGCCATGGAGCGGGCCCAGCGGGTGATGCCCGGGGGGGTGAACAGTCCGGTGCGCTCGTTCCGCGGGGTCGGGGGTGCCCCTCCCTTCTTCGCCTCGGCGAGTGGCCCCTACCTGGTGGATCTGGACGGGAATCGCTATCTGGACATGGTCCTGGCCTACGGGCCCCTCATCCTCGGCCACCTCCATCGGGCGGTCGTGGAGGCGCTCCAGGGCCAGCTCACCCGGGCGGAGGCGTTGGGCGGGCCATCCGAGCTCGAGGTGGAGCTCGCCGAGGAGGTTGCCCGGCGCATGCCGGCGGTGGAGATGCTCCGCCTCACCAGCAGCGGCACCGAGGCGGCGATGGGAGCCGTGCGCCTGGCTCGGGCGGCGACTCGCCGTGACCTGATTCTGAAGTTCGACGGCTGCTACCACGGCCACGCCGACTCACTGCTCGCCGCCGCGGGGTCAGGTGTGGCCACACTGGCCATCCCCGGCTCCCCTGGGGTGCCGGCGGGAACGGTGGCCGACACCCTGGTGGCCCCCTTCAACGACCTGGAAGCTGTGGCCGAGCTCTTCTCCAGAGAGGGGGAGCGGGTGGCGGGGGTGATCGTCGAGCCGGTGGCCGGCAACATGGGGGTGGTACCTCCTGAGCCGGGGTTCCTGGAGGGACTGCGCGAGCTCACCAGTGGCCACGGATCCCTGCTCATACTCGACGAGGTCATGACCGGCTTCCGGGTGGCCCTCGGCGGGGCCCAGGAGCGCTACGGAGTATCCCCTGACCTCACCTGTCTCGGCAAGGTGATTGGGGGGGGCCTCCCGGTGGGGGCCTTTGGCGGCCGAGCCGACCTCATGGGCCAGCTGGCACCGGCAGGTCCCGTCTACCAAGCCGGGACCCTGAGCGGCAACCCCTTGGCCGTGACGGCGGGGTTGGCCACCCTGCGCCAGCTGGACTCTCAGCTTCCCTACCAGCGCCTGGAGGAGATGGGCGCCCGCCTGGAGGAGGGAATGTCGGCCGCGGCCCGGAAGCTGGGCGTGCCTCTGCGGGTGAACCGGGTGGGGTCGATGCTCACCTTCTTCTTCTCGGAGGGGCCGGTCCGAGACTACGCCTGTGCCCGTGCCAGCGACCTGGCCCGCTTCTCCGCTGTTCACCGGGGCCTTCTGGAGCGGGGTGTGTTCTGGCCGCCCTCGCAGTTCGAGGCTGGCTTCCTCTCCCTGGCCCACACCGATCAGGACCTGGATCGTCTCCTGGAGGCGTTCTCGGCGGCCCTCTCGGCAGCGGTCTGACCCGGGCCCGCCCGGAGGGGGCCAATTTCGGCCGGTGCTATACTCCGGGCGCCGTCGCCGGAGTTCCCTGATAGGAGCTAGTCGAGTTGGGAGACCACTGGCCGCTGATCCTGCTGGTGCTGTTGGTGGCGCTGGTCATCTTCGGCCCCAAGCGGCTGCCCGAGTTGGGTCAGTCCCTAGGCCGGGCCATCAACGAGTTCCGCCATGCCTCCCAGTCGGCCCTGGGGGATCCTGCCGCGAGCCCGCCCCAGTCTGGCTCCCAGGACGGTCCGTCCAGCCCCCCTCCTGCGGTGGGAGCGGCTCCGGGGCCCACCGACCGGGCCAACTGAGCGAGTCCTAGCTGGTGGCGGCGCGCCGGCTGAGCGGCTGGCGCGGCGGGCCGGCGCTCGGGGGACCGATTCCGGACGATAGCCGGCAGCTCACCCTGGTGGAGCACCTGGAGGAGCTGCGCCGCGCCATCATCGTCTCCCTGATCGCCTGGGGGCTGGCGACCGCGCTGGCCTTCACCTTCAACCAGCCGCTGATCGCCATCCTGGAGCGCCCCCTCCACCTGGCCCTGCTGCGCACCCACTCCCCGTTCGGCCAGAAGGTGGTCGTCACCAGCCCCATCCAGGGGCTCGCCATCCCCTTCGAGGTGGCGGCGGTGGCGGGGGTGATCCTGGCGCTCCCTGTCATCGTCTGGCAGCTCTGGCGGTTCATTGCCCCCGGGCTACGAGAGCGGGAGAGGCAGCTGGCCTTCCCCTTCGTGTTCGGGACCCTGGTCTTCTTCGCCTTGGGGGCGGTGTTCGCCTACTTCGTGCTTCCCATAGGCCTCTCGTTCCTGGCCACCTTCCTGGGCGGGAACGCCATCTATCTTCCCGACCTCTCCGCCTATCTCTCCTTCCTCTCCCTGGTGGTGCTGGTCTTCGGGGTCACCTTCGAGCTGCCCGTCGCCCTCAGCCTGCTCGCCGCCGTGGGCCTTCTGAGCAGCCGGCGCCTCTCCCACTGGAGGAAGGCGGCCTACTTCGCAATCATCCTGGCGGCGCTGGTGATCACCCCAGGCGCCGACCCCTTCACCCCGACCTTCCTCTCGGTCGCCCTGATCCTCCTCTACGAGGGGAGCATCCTCTTCATCCGCGGGTTCCTGCACCGCTGATGGCCCGCCACGACGGCCGCCTCCCCGACCAGCTCCGGCCGCTTACCATCCAGACCGCTCTCGGGGGGTGGGCGGAGGGTGAGGCGCTCATCACCCTCGGCTCGACGCGGGTGCTCTGCTCAGCCACCCTCGAGGAACGCGTCCCGCCCCATCGCCGGGGGACCAGGTCAGGCTGGGTGACGGCGGAGTACGCCATGCTGCCCCGGGCCACCCGTGAACGCACACCCAGGGAGCGCAACCGGGTGGACGGCCGCTCGCAGGAGATCCAGCGCCTGGTGGCGCGCAGCCTCCGCGCCGCGGTGGACCTGAGACTGCTCGGGGAGAGGACTGTGATCGTGGACTGCGACGTCCTCCAGGCCGATGGCGGCACCCGCACCGCCGCCATCTCCGCTGGCTGGGTGGCGCTCCTCCTGGCCTGCCGTCGCCTGAGGGCTGCGGGCATGGTGGCCCAGGATCCCGTCCGGCGCCAGGTGGCAGCGGTGAGCGTGGGGGTGGTCGACGGGGAGCCGGTCCTGGACCTGGACTACCGAGAGGACAGCCGGGCGGACACGGACATGAACCTGGTCATGACCTCCGACCTTCAGCTCGTCGAGGTTCAGGGAACCGCCGAGGGTGCCGCCCTCGATCCCGGACTGCTGCCTCGGCTGCTGGCCCTGGGGCAGGTGGGGGTGGGGGCGATCCTGGCGGCGCAGCGGGATGCCGCCGGGGAAGGTTGAGGTGAAGCTGGCGAACTTGGTGGTGGCCAGCCGCAACCCCGGCAAGGTGGAAGAGTTCCGCCGTCTCCTCGAGCCCGTTGGCTGGCGGCTGCTCTCCCTGGACGAGGCACCCGAGGGGAGCTCGACGAGCTGGAACGAGGATGAGGGGACCTACCTGGGCAATGCGCTGGTGAAGGCGGTGGCCGCCGCCACCTCCACCAGGCTGCCTGCGCTCGGCGACGACAGCGGCGTTGAGGTCTCGGCTCTGGGGGGCTGGCCGGGGCTGCGCACCGCGCGCTGGCTGGGGGAGGGCGCCACCGCGGACCAGCTGCGCGAGGGGCTGCAGCGACGGGTGGCCGAACTCCCTGAGGACGAGCGGCAGGCGACCTTCGTGTGCGCCCTGGCGCTGGCGGTCCCGGCGGCCGACGGAGCCCTGCGGACCTTGACGGCCGAGGCCAGGGTGGAGGGGTCACTTCTCCCTGTCCCGCGGGGCCGGGCCGGCTTCGGCTACGACCCCATCTTCGTCCCGGCAGGCGAGACCCGGACCATGGCGGAGCTGAACCCGGAGGAGAAGGACTTCCACAGCCATCGGGGGCGGGCGGTCCGGCAGCTGCTCCAGGCCCTGGAAGCCGCCGCTCCCTGAGGGGCGTCTCCGGTCGGGCGCCGGTATGATCTCGCCTGCGGGGCGTGGCCCAGTGGTAGGGTGCCTGCTTTGGGAGCAGGAGATCGGCGGTTCGAGTCCGCCCGCCCCGACCACCGCCTGGCTTGGCGGTCCGGGAGCGTTGCGGTAGCTCTCAGCGGAGCCCGGCGAAGAGGTCTGACTCCGGCAGGCCGGCCCCGGTCCGGTCCTGGGCCCGGACGAAGTACTCGCGGGAGAGGAACTCTCGCACCAGCTCGGCAGGGAACCGCAGCAAAAAGCCGTTGTCGGCCTGGCTGGCGTGTGCCCTCAGCGCGGCCAGCTTGGCATCGACCTGACCTGACACATCGACCACGGTGGTCAGCAGGGCGTCGTCGACTCCGAAGGGCGGCGCCTCGGGGTCCAGGGCGTCCTGGAAAGCCTCCATGCTCACTCCCATCTCGCGCATTCGACGGGCCGCCGCCGCCACCGCCGAGCGGGGGATGGCTGTGTGGTAGACCTTCTCCGGGATGCCGGTGGCGGCGGCGGCCGCCACGGCCAGCTGGTGTGTTCGGATGTGGTCGGGGTGCCCGTATCCACCTGACTCGTCGTAGGTGACCAGCACCTGGGGACGCTCCTCCCGGATCAGCGCCGCCAGCCGTTCGACCTCCTCCTCCAGGGGTGCTCCGGTCAGCGACCCGGGACGGCCGTTCTGGGCCCAACCCTCCATCCCTGAGTCCAGGTAGCCCAGCATCTCCAGCCGGGATACCTGGAGGATGCGGCACGACTCCAGCAGCTCCTCACGCCGGATCGCTCGCACCTGGAGCTCGTCGTGGCCCGGGGCGTCGGGCTTGACGCCGGCCGGGGCGTCGCCCAGCTCCCCATTGGTGCAGGTGACCAATACCGTGCGCAATCCCTCTTGGGCGTATCGGAGCAGGACCCCTCCGGTGGAGAGAACCTCGTCGTCCGGGTGCGCGTGGACCGCCATCAGGGTGAGTTGCCGCTCGGTCATGGTCCTCAGTTTGCCGGGTGAGGACCGGGAAGCGCCGGAGGGAGAGAGGTCCAGGGTCAGGCGTGGCGCCAGCGCAGCCGAGTCCCCACCCGTTCGGCGATGGCCTCGAGCAGCGCTCGGGGCGCGTTCCCCTGGGCCGTGACCCCCAGCAGCAGCAGACCGAGACCGCCGGCAGCGGCGACTCCCAGCTGCTGCTCGCCGGATAGGGCCGCCGCCACGAGCGCGAAGGCGGGCTCGGTCGCCATGATCACCGCGGCCGCCTCCGTCGTCAGGTGCTTCTGAGCGGCTGCCTGGACCGCAAACCCGAAGGCTGAAGCGCCCAGGGCGGAGAAGAGCACCGCGGCTGCGACTCCCGCGGAGGGAGCGGGCAGCCCGCCGGCCAGCGGCAGGGCGGGCAGCAGCATCACCGCCACCAGCAGCAGCTGGGCACCGCCGAGCGCCGTCGCCGAAAGGGTCTCCCCCAGCTTTCCCACGAGCACCACCTGGAGGGCGAAGGCGGCCGCGGAGACAATCTCCAGGCCGACCCCGAGGATGGCGTCACCGGTCCCGGCCCCGCTGGCCGGGGCCGCGTGGCAGATCAGGATGGTGCCCCCTATGGCCAGCACCGAGCTCGCCACCACTCGCCTGTCCGGGGCCCGGCCGGTCATGGCCCACTCCCAGGCCGGGGCCAGCACCACCACCAGGCTGGTCAGGGTGGCGGCCACGCCAGCCGGCGCCCCCAGGGCGAGCCCCAGGGTTTGGGTGACGTAGCCGACGGTGAGTGCCGTCCCCACACCGAGCAGGCTGCGCCGGGGAACCAGCGCCCAGCGGGGCCGGCTGCTGGGCCGAAGGTAGGCAACCACCATCAACGCCAATCCACCGAGGAGCATGCGCAGGAAGAGGAAGCCCACCACCGGGTAGGCGCCCACCGCGGCGCGCACCACCACAAAGCTGGCTCCCCACAGCGCGACCACCAGCAGCAGGGCGGCGGCGGCCGCCTGCGCACGGCTCGGGCGAGCGACGGCCATCCTTCGATGGCCAAAGCTCACTCCCCAAATCTGATTCAATTGCATGACCAGAACCTACCCAAACTGAGGAGGTCTCCGCAAATGGAGCGAAGAAACTTCGAAAGAGTGGCATTCGCCTCTGACCTGGACGAAAGCGATTCGAAGATCTTGCGCGCACTCCAGGCCAATGCCAGGACCACCCTCGCCGAGGTGGGGCGCTCGGCGGGACTGGCTCCCTCATCGGTCCACGAGCGGCTCCGGCGGCTTCAGCGCGATGGGGTGATCAGGGGGTGGACCTTGGATTTGGACCCGGTGGCGCTCGGCCGGCCGGTGACCGCCTTCGTGGGGGTGGAGGCGGATGTGACCGGGGGGACACTGGCCGGCCGGCTGCGGCAGCGCCGCGAGATCGACGAGTGCCACGACATCGCCGGGGACCTGTCCTTCTTCCTCAAGGTGCGTACCCAGGACACCGAGGGCCTGCTGGACCTGGTCGACTGGATCCGGGAGCTTCCGGGCGTGCGTCAGACCAGGACCACTGTGGTTCTCAAGACCGAGTTTGAGCGTCAGGTCTGGCTGGGACCGGCACCGGCACCGGCACAGAGGTAGCTGCTCAGCCTCCGGTGAAGCGGGGAGGCCGGTGCTCCCGGAAGGCGGCAAGACCCTCCCGGAAGTCCTGCGTCTGTGACGCCTCCTGCTGGAACCAGGCCTCCCGGTCCAGCTGGTCCTCGAGGCTCGAGTCCAGCGCGTCGTAGATGAGGCGCTTGGTCATCCCCATGGCGGCGGTGGCGCCCTCGGCGAGGTGCTGGGCCAGCTCCTCCGTCCGCTCCCGGAAAGTTGCCTCGGGGAACACGGCCGACACCAGGCCCTCCGCCAGTGCCTCCTCGGCGGTGAGGCGACTCCCCGAAAGGGCCAGGTGGAGGGCCCGGCCCGGGCCCAGGAGCCGGGCCAGGAAGTAGCTCGCCCCCGAATCTGGGACGAGGCCGATCTGGGCGAAACCGCAGCTGAGCCAGGCCGAGTCCGAGCAAACCCGGAGATCGGCGGCGAGGGCGAGCGAGAGGCCAGCACCGATGGCCAGCCCGTTGACCGCCGCCAGCACGGGAATCCGGAGTCTCCTGAGGCCGAGGACCAGAGGCGTGTATCTCTCACGGATCAGCTGGGCGATGTCCTCAGGCAGCTCCTCCTCGCCCTCCCTGCCAAGGTACTGCCCGGCGCAGAAGGCCCGACCGGCACCGGTGATCACCAGGCAACGGCACCTGGAATCCCTGCCCACCGCCTCGACCGCGGAGATCAGGGCCAGGGACAGCTCCCGGTCTAGGGTGTTGAGCCTCTCCGGCCGGTCGAGGGTGAGGGTGGTGACGGCGCCTGCCGCCTCCACGCGGAGGCCCGCTGACGCTTGTGGCGACCTCTCGGATGCCGGGTCCTCTGCCATCCGGATATTGTCGGCAGTCGGGCCCGGCTCCGGGGGAAGCTGCGAAGATGGGAATGTGGCCCTGGGATCACCCGAGGAGGAGGCGCTTGGCCTGATCTCTTTCCTCGCCTCCGCCCCCACCCCCTACCACGCAGCTCGCCTAGGCTCGGCGCAGCTGGCAGAGGCGGGCTTCACGGAGATCGGGGAGGGTGGCTGGGAAGACCCTCGCGGCGCTCATTACCTCATCTCCGGCGGCAGTCTGTTCGCCTGGCTCGTGCCCCCCGACACCGAGCCCAGTGATGGCCTGACCCTCGTCGCAGCGCACACCGACAGCCCCGGGCTGCGCCTCCGCCCCCATCCTGACCTCGGCCACGCCGGGTACCGGCAGCTGGCGGTCGAGGTGTACGGCAGGCCTCTACTCAACTCGTGGCTGGACCGCGACCTGGGCTTGGCCGGTCGGGCGGCGGTCAGGACCGGCGGCGCTGTGGAGGAACGCCTCTTCAACTGGGCGGATCCGGTCGCCAGAGTTCCGCAGCTGGCGGTTCATCTCGACCCCGGGGTCAACGAGCGAGGCGTGGTCCTCAACCCCCAGACCCAGTTGACGCCGATCTGGGGCCTGGGCGAAGCCGGGCAGATCCACTCGAGGGTGGCGGCCCGCCTGGGAGTCTCGGGAGAGCAGCTCCTGGCCCTGGACGCGGTGCTGTGGCCCCTTGAGCCGCCGGTGCTGGCCGGCCCGGATCGGGAATTCGTGAGCTCCGCACGGCTCGACAACCTGCTTTCCTGCTACTGCGCCATCCGCGCTCTCGTCGAGATGGCCACCGGCGGGGGCGCGGCGCGGCCGCTTGTGGTGGCGCTCTTCGACCACGAAGAGGTCGGCAGCCTAAGCTCCACAGGCGCGGATGGCGCGGCGTTCCCCCAGCTCCTGGAGCGACTCACCCTGGGCCTGGGCGGCGGGAGGGCAGACCATCTCCAGTCCCTCTCCCTCTCCCGCCTGCTCTCGCTTGATGTGGCCCACGCCGCCAACCCCAACTACCTGGAGCGGTACGAGCCCTCCCACCTCTGCCTCCCCAACGGAGGACCGGCGATCAAGGTGAGCTCACAGCAGCGCTACGCCACCGCCTCAACCGGCGCTGGCTGGTTCATCGCCGCGTGCCAGGACAGGGACGTCCCCGTGCAGTGGTACTCCAGCCGGGGTGACGTGCCCTGCGGGTCCACGGTGGGACCGAGCCTGGCCGCCCACCTGGCGGTGGAGACGATCGACCTGGGCCTCCCCGTCCTCGCCATGCACTCGGCCCGTGAGCTGGGCGGCGCCCTGGATCCTCACCACCTGATCCGTGCCCTGCTGGCGGCGGCCGGCGCCTGACCCTCAGGCGCCCTGGACCATCACCACACCGTAGTCGGTGCCGATGTAGGCATCGGCACCAACGAGGGTCGGGCTGGTGAAGTGTGGCACCGGGCCAATTGGGATCTGGGCCAGCTGCTGGCCCGAGCTCTGTGAGAGGGCGAAGAGGACCCCGGTGCCGGTGTTCAGGCTGAACACCGCTCCTCCCCCGAGTACCGGTGGCCCGTTGGCCCCACTGCCGGTGGACCAGAGGACCGAGAATCTCCCGCCGGCCGTCACCGCGAGAGCTTGAACGCCATTGGCACAAGGTAGGTAGACGACATCCTGGGCGACGGCTGTCCCCCCGAACGCCATCTGACCTCGGCAGGTGCTCCCACTGGACACCTGGCCACCCACGCCACCTAGGTTCGACTGGCGAAGGACGTAGCCCACCCCACTCTTGCCGGCGATGAAGACGTACCCATTGGGCAGGAGGGTGGGGGAGACCGAACCCAGGTCCAGATCGTGGGCGTTGTCGTAGGCCCATCGCGACGGGGCGAAGGCTGAGGCCAGGCCAAGGGTGGGCGACAGCTCGAGCACCGAGTCGGTGTGGTCCCAGGCGCCGGCGACGGCTGCTCCGTTGCCGGTCGCCACGAGGAGGTTGCCGTCCGGTTCAACAACTGGCCCCGCGGTGGCCCACACCGGCCCTCGCGCGCGGTGGGCACGACGTACGTCAGCGTGGCCCCGTTGCCACCTGTGGGGACGGCCTCCACCGCCCCCCGGTACTGGGAGCAGTCGCCGTCCAGCCCGCCGAACCCGATGTAGACGTAGCCGTTGGCCACGGCCAGCGCGGGCCGTTGCTGAACCGCGGCAGGGTCCTCGGATGGTACCTGGATGTCAACCCGCCGCGACCAGCGGACCGTCCCGCTGAAGGGGTCCAGGGCGTAAAGCACGTGGCGGAACCCGGCGACCTCGGCCACCGCGAACACCGTCTGGGTCAGCGGGTCATAGGCGAGGGTGCTCGTGATCCCCAGGGGCAGAATGTCCCCGCAGGGAAGTCCTCCCTCGACCGCGGTGCCCAGGTGGGTACTCCAGAGGACTGTTCCGGCGGCGGCCGACAGCGCGTACACGGTGTCGTTCTCTGTTGCCGCCAGGATCTCGCCCGCGACCACCAGTGGCTGCCCGTACACGGCCCCGTCCAGCCTGGTCCGCCATCCCAGAGTGAGGGAAGTCGGGGCGGGTGTGTTCCCCGAAACCCCGGTTCGCTCCGGGTTCTGGTGGTACACCGGCCAGCTGGCGGTGACCAGAGGGCTGATCAGCGGTGAGGGAGGCGGCGAAGGGGCACCGGTGGGCGAAGCTGAAGCACGGGGCCGGGGATGACTGAGTCCGCCTCCGCCGCAACCGGTCAGGGCCAGGGCCAGGACCACGCCGATGCTCCAGGACCTTAGCCCACGCCAGGGGCGGGGGATACTGGGGCAGCGCCTCTCTCCCATCGGCGGAGTGTAGGCGCGTCGGCCCGAGGTCGAGGGCGAGCCGTGCCCCGCCGGGTACAATGAATTCGGGTCTGGGCGACTTAGCCAAGTGGTAAGGCAGCGGTCTGCAAAACCGCGATCCCGGGTTCGATTCCCGGAGTCGCCTCCAGCAGATCGAGATCAAAATGGCCTCCGGAGTCCGATTTTTGGGGTCGGTCGTCTGGGCTTGACGGCATCATTGACGGCAAAGGG
>JAJYWQ010000007.1 GCA_021791415.1 bacterium
CGCCTTCAGGAGGTCGGTGGTCGGGGGATAGGGATCCTCGTCCGACCCGCTGACCCGGTACCCCAGACCGGCCAGGGCCAGGGCCAGCCCGGAGACGGCGTAGCCGCAGATGCCGAGGAAGTGGAGGTGGGCTGGAGGCTCCGGCCACCCTGGGATCTCGAGGCGGGTCACGCGCCGGCGGCCGTGGAGAGGATGAGTCGCGCCACCTCCAGGGCGGCCCCCGGGCGGGCCAGGTCGAGGCTGGCTCGGGCCATCTGCTCGGCCCGCCCCTCCTCGGTGAGGACCGTGAGCATGGACTGCGCCAGCCGCTTTGGGCTCAGCTCGGAGTCCTCCAGCAGCAGCGCGGCCCCGGCGGTCGCGAAGGCCTCGGCGTTGGCCAGCTGGTGGTTCCCGGCGTGGGGGTAGGGCACCAGCACCAGTGGGCGGCCCAGACAGGCCATCTCGGCAAGCGAGCTACCACCCGCCCGCATCACCACGAGCCGGGACGACCCAGCCAGCTCCGCCACCTGGTCGGAGAACGGCAGCGGCCGGTAGCGCGGATCCCGGTCCAGCCCCAGGGCGCGGGCCTCGGCCGCCACCCGCGCCTCCTCGCGCTGGCCGGTCAGGTGGGTGACCTCCAGCTCCGGCAACCGGCGCAGGAGGTCCGGCAGCGCCGCGACCAGCGCCTGGTTCAGGTGGCGGGCGCCCTGAGACCCACCCATCACCAGCACCGCGGGGCGGGCGGGAAGCTCCAAGCTCGGCCGCTGGAAGGCGGCCCGGACCGGGTTGCCGGTGAACACCGACCGCCCGGGGGGCAGGTGCTCCGCCGTGTCGGCGAAGGACACCGCGATCTTGCTGGCCAGGGGTGCGAGACGGTTGATCGCCCGCCCGGGCAACCGGTTCTGCTCCAGCAGGACCACGGGAAGCCGGCGCCGGCGGGCGGCCAGCACCACCGGGACGCAGACGTAGCCCCCGGTCCCCAGCACCGCCTGGGGCCGGAAGCTGGAGACCTCACGGCCCGCCTGCCGGTAGGCGAGGGGCAGGCGGGTCAGCAGACGGGGGGTGGCGGTGAGGGGCGAGGAGCCCATGCTCCCCAGCGACAGCCCGGAGAACTCCAGCCCGGCCCTGGGGACCAGGACCGACTCGGGGCCCCCGCTGCGGCCCACATAGCGTAGCTCCAGGGAGGGGTCAATCGACCGCAGCGCCTCGGCCACCGCCATCGCCGGAGTGCAGTGGCCACCGGTCCCGCCGCCGGTGATCAGAACGCGCATTGGCCTCCCCCGCTCGGCGGCGCCGGGCCGAGATGTTCAGCAATATGCCGGTGGCCGCCAGCGAGAGCGCCAGCGACGACCCGCCGTAGCTTATGAAGGTCAGGGGCACCCCGGTCGAGGGGATCGTGTCGGTCACCCCGCCGACGTTGATCAGCGCCTGCCCCACGATCCAGATGGTGACCCCGCCCGCGAGCAGCATCCCCAGACGGTCGGGGGCACTCCGGGCGATCTTCAGGCCCCTCCAGCAGAAGAGCCCGAAGAGGAGCAGGACCAGAAGGGTTCCCAGCAGCCCCAGGTCCTGACCGATGACCGCAAAGATGAAATCGTTCTGGGACTCGGGGAGCCACTGAGCCGGGGGCACCGGGCTGGAGAAGCCGGTCCCGAAGATTCCGCCGGCGCCGAGCGCGTAGAGCGCCTGGACCGCCTGGTAGCCGGAGCTCTCGGCGTGGGCAAAGGGGTGCAGGTAGGCGAGCAGGCGGGCCACCCGGTAGGGTTCGGCAAGGATCAAAAGGCCCCCCAGCCCGAGCCCCAGGACGCCGGCAGCGAGCAGGTGGCGCAGACGGGCCCCGGCCAGGACCAGAAGGCCGAGGGCGAGGACGCCCACCACCAGGGTTGAGCCCAGGTCCTTCTCCAGGATGATCAGCGCCCCCACGGCCCCCACCCGGAGGGCGTACGGCCGGACGCCCTGGCTCAGGCTTCCGATCTGGCGGCGCCGGCGGTCGAGCCAGACCGCTCCGCTGATCAGCACCATGAACTGGGCGATGACGCTGGGCTGGATCTGGATCGGACCAGCGCCGATCCAGCGTCTCGCGCCCTGGACCTCCTTGCCTATGTGGGGCACCAGGACCGCCACCAGGAGGAGCATCGACACGGCGGTGAGGTAGGGAGCCAGCCGGCGCCACTCGTGGTAGTCAAGCTTGTAGCAGAAGATCAGGCCCCCCACCCCCAGCGCCAGCCAGAGCGCCTGCCGTTCGAAGAAGAAGGCGGGGTTGCCGTAGTCGGCGTACGCGGAAGGCGCACTGGCGACGAAGACCATGATCAGCCCGAGGGCGCACAGCGCCGCGGTCACCAGGGTGAGGCCGAGGTCCAGGTTGGGCATCCGGCCCAGCCATCCTCGCCTTCGGCTGGCCGCACGGGCGTGGGCGACCGGGATCCACCGCTCGACCCTGGCGCTCACCCCGGACGCCCCGAAAGCCCGGTCGCCAGTGCCCAGAGCAGGGCCAGTCCCCCGGCCACCCAGGACGCCGCCCAGAGACGGAGGTCCACCGCCCACTCCCCCAGGCCTCCCATCTCCAGGTGGTGGTGCAGCGGGCTCATCCGGAAGAGGCGGCGGCCGCCGGTCAGCCGGAAGTAGCCGACCTGCAGGATCACCGATCCGGTCTCCACCAGGAATACGGCGGCGATCAGGGGCAGGAGGATCAGCAGCCCGACCTCGGCCGCGGCCACCGCCAGCATCAGTCCCAGGGCCAAAGAGCCGGCGTCGCCCATGAAGATCTTGGCCCGGGGCCGGTTGAACACCAGGAAGGCCAGCAGCACGGCGGCCACCGACCAGCAGGTTCCCGCCAGCTCCGGCCGCCCCTGGAGCTGTGCCGCCAGCCCGAGGGCGAGGAAGCCGGGCACGGCGGTGCCCGCGGCCAGCCCGTCCACCCCGTCTGTCAGGTTGACGGCGTTGGAGGTGGCCAGCACCGCCAGCGCGGCCAGGGCGATGCCGAAGAGCCCAAGGTCCCGCCAGCCCGCCACCGGGATCAGCTGCGACTGGGCCCCTGTCAGCGCCAAACCGACTCCCAGCACCCCAGCGCAGACCGCGAGAAGGAGGAACTTGGGCACCACGCGGATCCCCTCACCGCTGCGCACCTTGGTGAGGTCGTCGAAGAGCCCTACGGCCATGCCCAGCACGCCGGCGCCCACCACCACCCCTCCGGCCGCACCCCGCAAGCCGAGGAGCCAGGCCACCGCCAGCACGGCGCAGAAGACGACCCCACCGGCGGTGGGGGTGCCGGCCTTGCGGAGGTGGGAGGTGGGGCCGTCCTGGCGCTCCCGCTGGAGGACCCCCAGGCGCCTCAGACCGACGATGGCGGGCGGGTAGAGCACCAGTCCCCCCACCAGGGCGCCCGCCGCCGCCAGCTGTGTCACCCTGGCCATCTTATGGTTGGAGGTGGAAGCGGGAGATGAGCGCCTCGGTGATCAGCTTGGACGTGGGCGCGGCGTCGTAGGCGCCCTCGCGCAGGGGGGCCGGCACCTGGGGGTAGCGGATGATGCAGATCATCGAGAACTGAGGGTTGCTGGCGGGGAAGAACTCCACGAAGGAGTCGATGGTGTTGGGCCCGTAGCTGCCATGGCCGTCGGAGACCGAGGCGGTGCCCGTCTTGCCGGCGATCTGCCCCTTCCAGGCAGGCCAGATGCGGGCCTCGAAGCCGGACGCCCCGGGGGCGTCCACCACCCCAACCATCATCTGGGTGAGGGTCTGCGCCGTGGCGGAGCTGATCACCCGGCGGGTCTTGGGCTTGATGACCGTGGGGGGCTGGTTCCCCCCCACTATCTCGCTGACCACGTGGGGCTGGACCCACACCCCGCCGTTGGCGATGGTGTTCACCGCCGCCAGCATCTGGATCGGGGTGGTGACGTACCCCTGGCCGAAGCTGTAGGTGGCGAACTGCAGGGGCTGGGTCTGGGAGTAGGGGGGCAGCGGCTGGTTGGACTCGCCGGCCAGGTCGATGCCGGTGGGATGGCCGATCCCGAAGGCCTGCATGTTCTGGTAGAACGGCTGCGAGCCCTCGATCTGCTCGATGTGGACCGCGCCCACGTTGAGCGAGTCCTCCAGCACCCAGGTCATGGTGATCACCCCATGGGCCCTCAGGTCCCAGTCGCGGATGGTCTGGCCCTGGACGGTGACCTGGCCGGTCTCGTCGAAGGTCTCGTTGGGGGTGATGGCGTTGCGCTGGAGGGCCCCGGCGAAGGTGATCAGCTTGCCCACCGACCCCGGCTCGTAGAGGTCGGCGACACCGGCGTCCTTGAAGAGCTTCTCCGACACCTGGCTGTAGGTGTTGGCGTTGTAGGAGGGGTAGTCGGCCCAGGCCACGATCCCCCCGGTGTGGACGTTCATCACGATCATGGTCCCGGAGCTGGCGTTGACCTTCTGGACCTCCGCGGCCAGGTCCTTCTCGACCGCGGCCTGGATCGGGGCGTCGATGCTGGTCAGGAGGTTGCGCCCGGGAACGGCCGCGGTCTTGGGGCTGGAGCCGAGGACCACGGGGTTTCCCTGAAGGTCGGTGACCGCGGACTCCGAGCCCGGCTTTCCCGCCAGCACCGAGTTGTAGTAGCCCTCCAGCCCGTACTGCCCCACCCCGTTGGCGTTGACGAAGCCCACCACGTTGGCGGCCAGGCTGGTGTTGGGCAGGGCCCCCGGGCCGTAGGTGGCCTGCTCCCCCTGGATCGCCCCCACGCCCGTGAGGTTCAGCGCCTGCAGCCTCTGCTCCACCGCCAGCGGCTCCCCCTTGGCCAGGTAGACGAAGTCCAGGGGGCGATCGAGCTGGGTCAGGATCTGGGAGACCGGGAGCTGGAGCACGGCGGCCAGCCGCGCCGCCTCGGCGTTGCGCTGCCCGGCGAGGATCTGGTTGGGGGCGGCGTAGATGTCGTAGACGGCCACGTTGCCGGCCAGCACCTGGCCCTGGTCGTCCAGGATCTCCCCCCGGACCGCGGGGATCGTGACCTGGGACACCTGCTGGGCCACGGCGGCGGCCGCCAGCTGGGAGCCCTGGCTGATCTGCAGCAGGATGAGCCGCCCGCCCAGCCCCATCACCGCCACCACCGTGATGATCAGGAGCCAGCCCAGCCGCCGTCCGGGGTCCGGGGTCGCTCCTTGGTGACGGTCGAGGTCGGCGGGGCGCCGGCGCCTCGGAGCCGCCGGCCGGCGCGGGCTGGCAGTCCTGCCCGCCACCTTGTCAGGCGCCCTTCAGAGCGAGCAGCACCGGGAGGAGGGGGTCGGGTCCTTTAGGAGGGGTGAGAACCTGCCAGCCCCCGGCCGTCTGGTAGCCGAGGTGGGCAGCTGCCTGGTTCAGGGCGCCGGCGCTCTCGAGCTGCGCGATCTGCTGGGAGAGGATGCTGCTGGTGTTGGCCAGCTGGGCCTTCTGGGCCTGGAGCGAGGCGACCTGGTAGGTGAGGGCCGTGCCCCGGGCCGTCTGGGAGATGTAGGCGGTGGCGGAGACCGCCACCATGGCCAGCGCCACCAGCAGCGCCCACCCGGTGCCCGCGCGTGCCCTGAGGCGGCTGCGGCGGGAGGGGGCGGCGGCCTCCTCCTCTTCGTCGAAGGGAAGGAAGCGGAAACCTGGAGCGGCGATGCTGGTCATGGCTGCTGCGACTGCCTCTTGAAGTGGGACGGAGAGCTGGGACGGGGGCGGCGCAGGCCGCTCTCAGGGGCTGGGATCGGGAAGGCGCAATCCCGCCCTCAACCGGGCCGACCGGGCCCGGGGGTTGAGCAGGACCTCGGCCGCCGAGGGCTTCACGACCTTGCGGTTGAGGAGCGAGAGGGTGGCCCGGTGGGCGCAGGTGCAGACGGGCCTTTGGGGAGGACAAACACAGTTCTGAGCAAGGACGTGGAGAGAACGCTTGGCAAGGTAGTCCTCACTGGAGTGGAAGGAGATGACCCCAATACGCCCACCGGGCCGAAGTAGTTGAACCAGGGAAGTGATGCCCTTCTCGATCTCCGCCAGCTCGTCGTTGACGGCGATCCTGAGGGCCAGAAAAGTCTTGGTGGCGGGATGGATCCGAAGGGGCCGTCCCCGCCGGGGGTAGGCCGCTCGGCAGATCTCCGCGAGCTCTGTGGTGGTGGTGATCCGTCCCAGCCGGCGACGCTGGACGACGGACCGGGCGATCCGCCGCGAGTGCACCTCGCCGGCCAGCCGGAAGAGGGCGTCCGCCAGCTCCTCCTCGGACAACGTGGCCAGCAGGTCCGCGGCGGTCGGGCTGTTGGCGGCCGGATCCATGCGCATGTCCAGCGGCCCCTCCTGCTGGAAGGAGAAGCCACGACCGGGGTCGTCCAGCTGCAGCGAGGAGATCCCCAGGTCCATCACCACCACGTCCGGCCGCAGCCCCCTTCCCTCCAGCACCTCGGCGGCCTCGGAGAATCGGCCGACGATGGCCTCGAAGGCCTCCCGGTGGGCGGCGAACCGCTCCCGGGCCCGCCCTACAGCGGCCGGATCCCGATCAAATGCCAGGACCCGGCCGCCTGGGAGGACGCGTTGGAGAAAGGCCTCGGCGGTGCCCCCGGCACCCAGGGTGGCGTCCAGCACCACCTCGCCGGGTCGCGGGTCGAGGGCCGCCAAAAGCTCGGGCAGCATCACCGGCAGGTGGCCCGTTCGAGTTGGAGTGACCCGCACGCGGGCGGGAGGGGTGAGACGCCTTGTGCCCATCGTCGCCAGCATGACGCTCATGCGGGCGACTCCTGCCCGGAGGAGCTCGCCGCCCCCGTCCCCGCCACCTCGGCCGCCCGGGCCCGCACGCGCTCCCAGACCGCGGGGTCGAGACGCTGGGCGCGCTGGTCGAAGTGCTCCTGGCTGAACACCTCCACCACCTCGTTCATGCCCACGAACACCACGTCCCGGCGCAGCTCGGCATGCTCTCGCAGCTGGGGGCTGAGCAGGATCCGCCCCTGGGCGTCCCAGTTGATCTGCTGGCTCTGACCGAAGAGGTGGAAGAGGTACTGCCGGTAGTCGGGATCGGCGAGGTCGCTGTAGGCGCGCTGCTCGGTGAGGCGCTGCCAGTAGGTCGGCGGGTACATCACGAGGGCGAAGTCCGGGCCACGAGTGACCACCCCGCCCAGGAGGTTGTCCCGGAAGCGCGCCGGGACCGCCACCCGTCCCTTCTCGTCCAGCGAGTGCTGGTAGGAGCCGTAGAAGGGCATCCCCACACCTCAGCGGGGGTTCCGCTGGTCGGACTGCCCTTGATCACGATTCACCACTTCTCCCCACCAACTTCCGCGTTGGTCGGAACTGTATCAGCTCAACTTGGGCCGGTCAAGCGAACTGTAGTACGGTGCCAAGGTCGCGCCCTGAATTCAAGAGTGGTGGTGATTCACACCCACCTCCACCCTGGCATCGATGGAGATGGGTGGCGCAGGGGGGCCGGGCCCCCCTGCGGGGAGCGGGTTGGGCGGGCGATAAGCCGAGTTCTGTGCCCCCTCGGGCCTCCCGCGCGGCGGGGCTCCCCCCGAGGGGCGATGGCCATCCATCTAGGACGGCGGTCTCCCGCCGCCTCCAGCGACCCACCCGAGCCGTGCCGGACGAGCAGCCCGGCGGTGCATGCACCGAGGCTCTGCTGGGTCTTGCTCCGGGCGGGGTTTACCTGGCCAGCCGGTCACCCGGCTGCCGGTGGGCTCTTACCCCACCATTTCACCTTTGCCGGCGGGAACCCCGCCGGCCGTGTCTTTCTGTGGCACTCTCCCTGAGGTTTCCCTCGCCGGGTGTTACCCGGCGCCCTGCTCTTGGGAGCTCGGACTTTCCTCGACCGGGAGCGCCGGCCGCGGCCACCTGCCCGCCACCCGCCTCCATGGTAGCCCCGAGCGGCCGGCGGCGCCGGCGGTGGGGAGCCGTCCCTGCAGGGGGCGCCTCAGGTGGGCAGCTGGGCCCGAAAGCGCGCCGGCTCGTGTTCCAGCCGGGTGCGGACGGTGGCGCTGACGTGCATCACGTGGGTCCCGTGACCGATGACCTGATGGAGCAGCGAGCGCGATGGGTCTTGGTCTCCGACTCCCGGCGTGAAGAGCACGGGAGCTGCCTTCCTCACCGCGACGACCAGGGCAGCACCAGCCCTGGCTGAAAGTCAACCCGTGCTGGCTACAGGTCCATGCGCTCGGTCATCCTTTTGGAGCGAGCGGTGGCAGCCCGACCCATCACCAGAAGGAGCAAGATGATCAGCACCGTGACCAGGGCGGCTGCGGCTGCGAGCTCGTGGGCCTGGACGTAGGGGAGAATCAGGGTGTTGTAGGTGACCCCGGTGAGGTACGGCTCGGGGTTATTGGTCAGCTTGATCACCGGGTTGGCGTCGGTCCAGTTGGCAGAGAAGAGCAGGGGGGCGGTTTCACCCATGGCGATGGCTTGAGCCAGGATGAGGCCTCCGACGATCCCGGGCAGCGCGGTGGGGAGCAAAATCTTGCGTGCAGTGGTTAGCCGCGAGAGTCCCAGCGCCGCCGCCCCCTCACGCAGGCTGCGGGGCGCCTGGTCGAATGCCACCTCGGTGTTCTTGACGATGTAGGGGATGGTGATCACCGAGAGGGAAATCACCGCCGCGACCAGCGAGTAGTGCCACTGGAGTGGACCGTTAACCAGCACGGTGTAGGCGACCAACCCAACGACAATCGAGGGCACGCCGGACAGAACCTCGGAGAAAAAGCGCATCACCGCCCGGGGACGCGGCGGGGCGAACTCCACGATGTACAGACCCGCGAGTACCCCGATGATTCCGGCGACGATCAGCACGCCGAGGCCAAGGAGAAGCGAGCCGAGGATTCCGTTCTCCACCCCGATCGGGGCGTTCAGATGGGCTGGATCGATGGCGCTGCCGTGGGTGAGGAGATTGAGATTCAGCAGCGGCGCAGCCTGCTGGATCAGGGTCACGATCATGTCCAGCAGGGGCAGGATGATCGCCAGCAGTGCCGCCCCGCACAGCGCCCAGAAGATAGCGCTGCGCAGTCGGCGGAGCAGCGGCGACCTCCGGGCACTGTCGAGCCCATCGCCGAAGCGCGCCAGGCCGCCCTTGGGCGTGGGGGCTCTGAGGCTAGACACCGCGGCCCACCGGGAGCGCCCGATCGCCGGCGACGCGGCGGATGATCAGACGGCCTCCGAGGTTGCTGAGCAGACTGATTACCAGCAGGAAGAGGCCAGCGGCGAACAGGGCACTGACGTCGGTCTTGGCCTGTAGAACGCCATCCAGGGTGCCCGCGATCAGCGAGGAGAGCGTCGCGCCGCTGTGGTAGATGTTCACGGGTATCCCGGTGAAGATGTTGCCGATGATGAAGAACATCGCGATGGTCTCGCCGATAGCACGGCCCCATCCGAGGAGCGCAGTGGCCAGGACGCCGGTTGAGATGTACGGGAGGGTCACCACTCGCGCGGTCTCGTGCTTGGTCATGCCCAGCGCGAGCGAGCCCTCTTTGGCGAGCACCGGGACGTGGCGCACCAGCTCCCGGGTGGTGGCGGCGATGATGGGCACGACCATCAGGGCCAGCACCAGTGACGCGGTGAGGACGCCTCCCGCGGTGTTGACCTCCCCGGTGAACCACGGGGCGACCGCGCCCCACAGAGTGATGAATAGGACAATGACGCTCAGCCACCGCGCTCGCCGCCGCAGCCGGCCGTGCACCGAGGCACGGATGCCGATGAAAGCGATGAGTGCCGCTCCCAGTAGGACCCAGGCAGCGCCCTGCGGGAGCCAGGGGAACAACCATGGAAACCCGCCAATGATGCCGGTTAGGGCAGGGGAGACGGTGCGCAGCATGAAAGGTCCGAAGGTCAGCACTCCCCAGAGGCCGAAGACTACGCTGGGCACACCGGCGAGCAGCTCAAGGAGGAGCCCGACGCCGCCCTGTGCCCACCGTGGCACCCACTCGGTGAGTGTCAAGACGCCCCCCACCGAGATCGGCACCGCCAGGCCGAGGGCGATCGCCGACGTGACCAGCGTGCCCAGCATCTCCGGGAGGAATCCGAAGACGGCCCCATGGGAGGCGGAGATCCCGTTGTGGACGGTGGGCGCCAGGTAGTAGTTGCCGGGGCTGAAGTAGGTGCCAAAGAAGCCGGTACCGGTGAAGAGGATGGCCGGCACCGCGGTAACCACCATGACGGCCAGGATGAAGATCAGGAGCGCGGTGGGAACGCTGCCGAAGACCGCTGTCACCGCTCGCGTTACCGCCTCGCCGATGGTGGTGTCGCGCTCATGCCGCGCCGCCCGGGGGGCTGGCGCCGGGCCTGGGGTCCGTCCTTCGGCCCGGCGCCTCAACAGGATCATTCCGTGGGTTCCACTGACTCCGTCGAGCGGATCTGCTCAGCTAGCCAGTGATGCTGTTCACCTCAGCGTCGACTCCAGGCAACGCGCTGCTGGGCAGGGCGATGAAGCCGACGGTGCCAAGATTGGCAGGGGTCGCGCCCCCCGTTGGCGAGAGCGCCCATGAGAAGAAGTCCTTGATCGCGGTGGCCGTGTCCGCTGACGGCTGGGTCTTCTTCACAACAAGGTATTCGAAGTTGACGATCGGGTACGAGTCCGCGCCCTTCTGATAGATGAGCGACACGGCCAGGTCGGCGGGAATCTTGCCCGCCCCCGCGCTTACGGACGATGCCATGTTGGTGCCGGTGGGGAGGACGAAGTTGCCGGATTGGTTTTGTAGCAAGGCCTCCCCGAGGCCGGCGCTCGACGCCTGCGCCTCCACGCTCACTCCGATGTAGGCGACACAGCCGGGGTTGGCCCCGCACGCCTGAACCATGGCCGGGTTGCCGTTCGCGCTGATCTGGCTCGCCGTCGGCCAACTCACCAGAGTTCCGAAGCTCGGCCCGCTAGCCCAGGCGCTGTTGGTGTCGGAGAGGAACGAGGTGAAGATGAAGGTGTCGCCAGAGGCATCTACGCGGTGGATGGGTACGATCGGCAGGCTCGGCAGCTTTGCTCCGGGGTTGAGGGCGGCGATGCTGGGGTCGTCCCAGTTGGTGATCTTGCCCATGTAGATGTTGGCGAGAATGCATCCACTCAGGTGCAGCCCGGTCTGCCCGCTGGGCAGGACCAGCCCAGGAACGTTGTAGTTGACGGCCTGGGCGGAGACCGCGATGGGGATGTTCATGAGGCCGGGGTTTGAGGAGAACTGCGAGGAGCTGAGAAACGCATCAGAGCCCCCCATCTGCACGTTGCCGGCGATGGCGTCAGTCTGCCCCTTACCGGACCCACCCGAGGCCGGGCTGAGGGTGATCTTCGGGTACGCGCTGGGAAGTTCGGGCGCCAGGGCCAGCAAGTAGGGATAGATCAGCGAGGACCCGTCTTCGTGGAGGGTCACCGAGGAGGTGGGGCTCGCCGTCTGGATCGGAGGGGCGGAGGTTGGGGCGGGAGTGCCGCTGGGGGCGTTGGCGGCCCCGCTGTTGGCGACCGCCGAGGTCTTGCAGGTGAGGGTAGCCGTCGTGGTCTTGGCGTGGCCCCCGCTGTGCGAGGCGGGGGTGGAGCCGCAGGCTGCCAGGGCCACCCCTCCGGCCAGGAGCGCCGCGGCGAGGATCGTGGGTCGTCGAATGGTCATGGGACCTCCCCTTAGTTGGATGAACTCTGAACGCGGGTGAGGGCTATTTGGCCGGACTCACCCGATACGACCGCTGACATAGGCCCGGCTCCGCTCGTCGGCCGGGTTCTGAAAGAAGGTTTGCGCCGGGGCGAACTCGACTACCGACCCGGCCATCAGAAAAAGCACGTCGTCTGCGATCCGGTTGGCCTGGGCGAGGTTGTGGGTGACGACCAGAACGGTGACGCGCGCGGAGAGCTGCTTGATCAGGCCCTCGATGTGTTCGGTGGTGTCGGGGTCGAGCGCGGAGGTGGGCTCGTCGAGGAGGAGCACCTCCGGTGACAGCGCCAACGTGCGCGCCAGGCAGAGCAACTGCTGCTGACCCCCGGAGAGATGGAACGGCGACCTATCAAGGCGGTCCTTGACCGCGTCCCAGAGGCCGACCAACCTGAGGTGCTCCTCGACGAGCGCGGACACCCCGTGACGACTGACAGTGCCATGAGCCAGCGGAGCCAGCGACACGTTGTCCGCGATGCTCTGGGGGAAGGGGTTGGCCCGCTGGAAGAGCATCCCAACTTTGCGCCGCAACCCACGCACCACCACACCGCGGCCGTACACGTCCTCGCCCCCGACGGTCACGGATCCGGTAACACGCATCCCTGGCGTGCTGTCGTGCATCCGATTGATGGAGCGCAGCAATGTGGTCTTCCCGCATCCGGTGGGACCTACTATGGCGGACACCGCGTTGGGGCGAAAAGTTGAGCTCACTCCGTGCAGGAGCTCATTCGCCCTGTACAACACGTGCAGATCTCGAACGGCCACGCCGCCCGGGACGCTTGCCGCGCCCACCTGGGATCCCACGCCGATCGACCCGACGGCTCTCGTCAGCACGTCCCCGATGGTAGGTAGCCCGAGATTATGGCCGGGTTATCTAGAAGTAAAGGCCATATTAAGCCGGGACGCGCCGGCCCGGTACGGTGCCCCTCGCAGGTCGGACACTGAAAAGTGGGCCTATTTTGGGATAGTGGGATGTTAACGCGCCAATCGCCCCAGACCAAGGAGCACCTGTTCGATGCTCCCAGCAGCCCGCACCCAGGACCAGCTCAGGGTAGGGTTCGACGCTCCCCACCGCGGATGCCACCGTTTCCCCCCGGCCACTTTGGCTCAGCACCTGGGGCGGAGGCGTGCCTCTACCTGCGTGATGGCCCGGTGAGAGCCAACGTCGAACTCTGGGTGATGTAGCTCATCCACGCGATGCTGGCTGGCGGTGACAGCATCGATGGCACCAACTGGCTCCAGGCCGGGCCACCCGGGATGTAGTGGGCCATCCGGCTCTGGCGTTCGAGACTCGGCCAACTTCCAGCCCCGCTTCACCGTCGGCCAAGTCCGACAGCAGGAAGCAGTGGGGCGGGAGTTGCTGCGTCCAGCCTGGGGGGATCGGGGCCGGGGCTATAGCACTTCCGGGATCCACATCGACTCCGCCGTCTGGGAGGTCTTCGGCCGGTTGAAGCAGGGGGTGGGGGCCCTCGCGTCCGCCGGTTGGCAAGGGCTCGCGGCAGGGCGTTTGAAAGGCAGGCGCACCAGGCCGGCCGCTCGCCCCCGGGCGGCAGCGGAGCGAGCTGCACCGAGCGGATCCTCGGGTACCGCCGTGGTGGCCAGTCTCTGGACCGTGACTTCCACCGGAACGACTACGCCTCTCCCGTCCGCCACTGCGTGGACCGGGGACCAGGGCGTCAGGGCACGCCCTCGCCCAGGATCGCTTCGATGTTCTATGGAGTCCCACTCCCAGGGTGAGCGCGGCTTGAGCGCAGGGCGCGGCTCGATACCCCCGGGTCAATCGAGTGATGAGGGAAGGTTAAACCGGGCCTGCGGGGGCACCCGAGCCCTACGGGCGGATGTGGAAGGTAGTCACCAGCCGGGGACGATCAGAGGGCCACGCCCCCCCCGGGGCCCTGGGGTCCCGGCCCGCCTCCCCAGCGCGATCCGTATCGGCCGTGGCCGTGCCGGCCCCTCATGAAGATGAAGCCGACCCAGATGAGCGGCAGGGGGAAGGCGAACTCATGTCCCGACACCCCGCCCAGGACACCTCCTACGGCCAAGCCTCCGAGGATCACGGCACCCCCGCCGTACACCATGTAGGGGCGCAGCCGCTGCAGCCCCTTGGGAGGGGGCGGGGGCGGGGCGGGGAGGTCGCGGACCACCTGGGACAGCTCACCCATGGTCTTGGCCTGGTAGGCCTTGCCGACCCGCTCCTCCAGCTCGTCTGTCGCCAGGCGCCCATCCGAATGGTGGCGGCGCAACTCCTCCACCACCGCCTCGCGGTCCTGGTCCGAAGCGCGGACCTCGGGCGGCCCCACCGGCCGGATCAAGGCTTCCACGGGTGGATTGTAAGCCGGGATCGGAAAGAAAATGCCGTGGGCGGCCACCTTGGGGCCCCCGGGCACGAGCCTGGCTCCAGGAGGGCGCGAAGGCACTACCGTCGGCCGCCGGGAAACACTCGGAGGGAACCGGGCCAGGGTGCCGCCGCCCCAGGCCCGGACCGGGATCCCGGGGAGGTGGGGAAGCCCGCTAAGCCTGGATCCTCCGGCTTGCCTCCACTGCCAGCCGGTCGACCCGGTTGTTGCCCTCACTGTCGGCGTGGCCGCGAACGTGGACCAGCTTGACCGCCCCGTCCAGCTCCGCCAGCAGCCTGTCGATGGTGGGATAGAGGTCGCGGTTGGCGTTGCGCTTCCAGCCCCCCACCAGCCACCCGATGACGTTCTGGGAGTCCACGTGGAGCCGCAGCCCCTGGTCCTGGGCCCGGCGGGCCAGGAAGGCGGCCATGGCCTCCCTCGCCGCCACCAGCTCCATGCGGTTGTTGGTGGTGTCCCGCTCGCCGCCCGAGCCCTCCTCCGCGCCATCCTCCCACTGCAGCAGAAAGGCCCAACCTCCAGGGCCGGGGTTGCCGCTGCAGGCCCCGTCGCTGTAGGCGTCCACCCACCGCCGCACCGAGGCGGTCACGGGAGCAGGATCCGCTCGCAGTTCTCGCACGTGACGAGAAGGCCGGCGCGTGCCTCCTCCATGACCCGGGGGGCGACGGGAAGGCGGCAGCCGGAGCACACCCCACCCTCGATGCGCACCACCGCCGGGGTGCGCCGCGGCGCCGTGGAGGCGTAGAGGCGCAGGGCGGCGGGGCCGAGCTGCGCCGCCAGCTCGGCCCGCTCGGCCTCGGCCTCGCGCAGCTCGTCCTCCAGCCCGGGGCGCCGCCCGGTGTCCTCCGCGCGAAGGCGCTCCAGCTCAGCGGAGCGGGCCCCGGCCCTGGCCTCCGCGGACCGGAGGTCGGTCTCCAGCCGCTCCTGCTCCTCCATCGCCGCGAGTTCCCGCTCCTCGGCGGCGGCGATCCGCTCCCTCAACATCCGGATCTCGTGCTGGTAGCGTTGCAGCTCCGCCGGGTGGCGCACGCTGCCACCGTAGATGGCGCGCTCGTGGCTGGCCGCCCGCTCGCGCAGCTCCTCCACCTCCAGCTCCTCCTGGCGCAGCCTGGAGGCCAGCTGGCTGAGGGACGCCCGGAGCTCCTGGACCCGGCGGCTCAGGGCCCTCTCCTCGGGGTCGTCAGCAGCGCGCCTGTCCGCGACGGCCCGCTCGGCGCGCAGCACCTCCAGCCGGTGGTCCAGCTCCTGCAGGTCGAAGAGCCGCTGGGAGTCGCTCACCCCGGGCGCAGCAGCAGGGTCCGGTAGATGCGGGAGCGCTCCCAGCAGCTGGTGCTCTGAGGCGCCCACCACCCGCTGCCCGACACCCAGGTCCAGAGCGGGTCCCAGTCCTGCATCGGTTGCAGGCAGAGCCAGTCCAACCCCCGGGCCAGGGCGCAACTCGCCTGGAGGATCTCCCGGATCGTGTGCCCACCCATGCCGGCGATAACGGCGCCACGGCAACCGAGGCCCTGGAGAGGCTCCAGCCCCGGCCCCTCCAGCACCACGACCGGGGAGCCCGGCCCGAGCAGCCTGCGCAGCTCCCGGGCGGGACCGGGGCTGGCCTCTGTCGCGTACACAGTGGCGCCCGGCCGACGGCGCGCCAGCTCCAGCGCCAGCCGGCCATGACCACTTCCCACGTCCGCCGCCGGATATTCCTCCGGGCAGAGCTCCAGGAGATGGCGTAGCCGCGGGCCCAGCCGCGCCGGGGCGCTCCCGGTCGCGATCATCCCCGCCACTCCTGGGAGACACGGCGAAGCCGCTCCAGAGCATCCAGCCCGGCACCTGAAGCTAGGCTCTCCCGGGCGAGGGAGAGCCCCTCGGCAAGGTCCCCCGCCCTGCCGGCGGAGACCAGCCCGGCGGCGGCATTGAGGGCGACGACATCCGCCCTCGGGCCGGGCTCCCCCCCGAGGACCGAGAGCGCCAGTGCGGCGTTGACCTCCGGGCCACCGCCGGCCAGCTGCGCCGGGGCGGCCGGGGCCAGCCCCAGCTCGCCCGGGTCAATGGTCTCCTGGGCCACCCGGCCCGCCTCGACCCTCCACAAGGCGGAGGGACCGTCCAGGCCCAGCTCGTCCATTCCCGAGGGTCCGGCGAAGACCAGGGCCCGCTCACCACCCAGGTGGGCGAGAACCCCGGCCATCTTGGCCGCCAGCGCGGAGTTGGCGACCCCCAGGGACTGGAATGGCACCTGGGCCGGGTTGGAGAGCGGCCCCAGGATGTTGAACACGGTGCGGATCCCCAGCTCGGCCCGCGGTGCGGCCACGTGGCGCATCGCCGGGTGATACCGGGGCGCGAACATGAAGCCCACCCCGGCATCCCGGACGCAGGCCGCCACCCCCTCCGGCGGCAGGTCGATCCTCACCCCCAGCGCCTCCAGGACGTCCGCACTGCCACAGCGACCGCTGGCCGCCCGGTTGCCGTGCTTGGCCACCGCCACCCCGGCGCCCGCCACCACGAGGGCTGCCACCGTGGAGATGTTGAACGTGCCCAGCCCGTCCCCGCCCGTCCCGCAGGTGTCCAGGGCCGCCCTGTCCAGCTCCACCTTGAGGCTGTGGTCCCGCATCGAGGCGACCAGCCCCGCCAGCTCAGCGACCGTCTCGCCCTTGGACCGCAGCAGAGCCAGCACCGCCCCCATCTGGGCGCCGGACAGGGCGCCCTCCATCATCCGGTCGCCGAGCCAGCGCGCGCTCTCCTCCCCCACCTCCTCCCGCCGCACCAGCCGCTCCAGCAGCGGGGGCAGTTCTCGGGCGATCTCCTCGGTGGCAGCCATTCCAGGGAGTGTACGGTCGACCTGGCAGGGCCGGTCCAGCGACTAACCTGAGCTGGTGGCGGGGTGGAAGGACGACGCTGAGATCCCGGAGTGGGCGGGCCGTCCGTTCTGGCTGGGGGACGGCCCGCGGGGGGTGCTCCTGCTCCACGGGTTCGCCGGCACCCCGGTCGAGCTGATCCGGCTCGGCGAGTGGCTAGCGGGGCACGGCATCCTGGCCCACGCTCCCCTGCTGGCGGGCCACGGGACCTCCCCTGAGGAGATGGCCCGGACCCGCGCCGACGATTGGATCCGATCCGCCAACCAGGGGCTGGACGAGCTCCTGGCCCGTTGCCGCACGGTCGGCGTCGCGGGTCAGTCGATGGGCGGGACCATCGCCCTCCACCTGGCGGCAACCCGACCCGAAGTGCTGGCGGTGGCAACCCAGGCGGCCATGCTCCGGCTCTCCGACTGGCGGCTTCGCCTGCTCCCCGCCCTCCATCCGCTCGTCCGCTGGGACAGGCCCTCCGGGAAGGTGGACCTCTACCTGCCCGAACGGGCCCAGCTGCTCCACAGCTACCGGCGCCGCCCGACCCGGGCCATCCTCGAGCTGGTCCGCCTGGGACGGCGGGTCGAGGGCGAGCTGCGGGCGATCTGGCAGCCACTGCTGGTGCTCCACGGAGGGCGGGATGGGGTGGTCGGCCCGGCCAACGCGGACCGCATCCTGGGCGGGGTGAGCAGTCCGATCCGCGAGCTGCGGCTCTTCCCCCGCAGCGGTCACGGGATGAGCGTGGACGTGGACAGCCCAGAGGTGGCCGAGCTGGCGGGGCGGTGGTTCTTAAGGCACCTGCCGGAGGTGCCCGCCTAGGCGCCCTCCTTTCTGCCCAGGATGAGCCTGGCGATCTCCGGATCCAGCACCGGGTTCTCCGGGGAGCCGCCCTCGGGAAGGGGCTTGCGGCTGCGATGGGGGGGCGCGGCGGGTGCTGCCGCCCCATCCCCGCGGTATCCCAGCCCACAGCCGGAACACACGTAGACCGGCAGCGAGCGCCCCCCGCCGAGGTACTCCAGATGGCTCCGCCCGACCCGGGCGCCGCAGCCGCAGACCCTCGCTCTGGGCACCGGCGGCAGCCGGAGGAGCTGTTCGCGGTTCATCGGAGCCCCTGGGGGCTGGGGGGGCGTGGGGTCATCGGCTGGGCCTGAGCATATCCGGATGCGCTCCGCTCCGGCCGCCATAAGATGAGGGCGAATTGCAGGTGGATCAGCTCACCGGGACCACCGTCGGACGGTACCGACTCAGGGGCCGCCTCCAGCTGCTCCCGTACGCCTCGGTTCACCGCGGGGACTCTCTGGATGGCGGCGGAGCGGCCCTCCTGTGGATCTTCGGCGAACCGTACAGCGGGGCGCTCGGTTTTCAGGAGGCGCTGCAGAGGCTGGCCGGGGACCCGCGGGCGCGAGGGCTCTCCGGGGTGGCCCAGACGCTGGAGATCGGCGGGCAGGAACTCCCCGCCCCGCTGACCTTCCTCGTGAACGAGGATGTCCCGGGGGGCTTTCTGGTGAGCCTTCTGCAGCAGGGCCGGGCACCTGGTGTGCTGGCCACGGTCGGGACCTTGGCCCGGGCGCTGGACGAGCTGCATCGCCGCGGGCTGGTCCACGGTGATGTCCAGCCGGCCACGGTGGCGGTGGGCCAGGGAGGAACAGCGGTGCTGGTGGGCATGGGGATACGCACCGTCGTGACCCGGGTCAACCCCCAAGCCGCCTGGCTGGACGCCACCCGGGGGTTCCGCCCGCCCGAGGGGCGTACCGATCCCAGCCCGGCCGCGGACCGTTACGGCCTCGCGTCCCTCACCTACTACCTGCTGGTTGGCAAGGCGCCGGCCGCCGAGGGCGGCATCGCCCCCCCCAGCCGGATCCGGGCGCAGCTGCCCCCCGCGGTGGACGACGTGCTGCTCCGGGCCCTGGCCCCCGACCCGGCCGTCCGACACAGCTCGGCGGTGGAGATGGCACAGGAGCTGCGCCTCGCGGTGTCGGGGCGCAGGCCGGCCGCCGCTGCACCCCTCCCGGCGCCTTTCCCGCCGCCTGTGGCCGACGGGTCTCCCAGCCACCCCTGGCGGCCGGCTCACGGAGGCGAGCCGGCGGCGTCTGGCACCGTGGCGCTGGTCCCCATGGAGCAGCTGGAGATACACCCCCACGTACGGCGGACGGGGGGGATCGTGCTGCTCGGCCTGCTGGTGGTGGTCGTCGCCGCCCTCTTGGTGCTGTTCGCGACCGGTCGGCTCTATCTCTGATTGGCTGAGGACCGGGCTCGCAGCCGTGCCGCTTCCAACGCCCTGGAGCGGCTCACCAGGACCCTCAGGCCACTGGCTGAGGAGCCCGACCGGCCGCTGAACCTTCGGGCCGCCGGGGTGCTGGCCCTCATCGACGGGCGACGGGCCGAGCTGCCCCTCCTCCTGGAGCGGCGCAGTCACCAGCTGCGCTCCCACCCCGGGCAGGTCGGGCTTCCCGGTGGCAGCCTGACCGAGTCCGACGGAACGCTTTGGCGGGCGGCCCTCCGAGAGGCGGAGGAGGAGCTCGCCGTGCCACCGGATGCGGTCCGCCTCCTGGGCTACCTGGACTCGGTGGTAATAACCCACTCGGGGTTTCTCATGGTCCCGGCGGTGGGGCTGCTCACGCGCGACTTCTCCCCTCGGCCCGATCCCTCCGAGGTGTCCGGCTGGTTCTGGCTGCCACTGCTCCAGGCCCACACGTCGGTGAAGGATGTGGTCAGACGGCGCCGCACCAGCCGGGGGTCCCTGCTGGTGCCTGGCTACCTCCAGGGGCGCGACTTCGTCTGGGGGGCGGCGCGCCAGGTGGTGGACCGGCTGCGGCGAGGGCTGGGGGAGCGTTTCCCGGAGCCGGCCCCGATCGAGGAGCGATGATCGGGTGCCGGGCGGGGAGCCGGGCGGGGAGCCGGGCGCAGCGGCGCCGCTGGGCCGGACGACCACGGGCCAGACCACCCGACCGGCGGAGACCGGGAGACGGCGGGCCTCAGCTCCCGCCGGCCGGGCTCCGAGGTCGCTCAGGCAGGCAGAGCCGGGCCGATCACGGTGTCGGCGCCGAAGCCCACCGGCCGGCGGGCGGGGTGCCGCTCCACCCGGGGCATGAGGGCCCGGTCCAGGACCTCGGCCAGGGAGCGGACGTAGACCACCTCCATCCCCTCGAGGGCCGTGGGATCGATCTCGTACAGGTCCCGGCGGTTGCGCTCGGGGAGCAAAAAGCTCTTGATCCCGGCCCGGTGGGCGGCCAGCAGCTTGTCCTTGACCCCCCCGATGGGGAGGATCCGGCCCCGCAGGGTCACCTCACCGGTCATGGCCAGGTCGTGGCGAACCGGCCGGTCGCTGGCCACCGACACCAGGGTGGTGGCCAGGGTGACCCCGGCCGACGGCCCGTCCTTGGGGATGGCCCCGGCAGGCACGTGGACGTGGACACTGTGATCGTCGAAGAAGCCCTGGGGCACACCGTACTCGGACCCGTGGACCCTGACCCAGGAGAGCGCCGCCCGGGCCGACTCCTGCATCACGTCCCCGATCTGCCCGGTGAGCTGAAGTTCGGGACGGCCCTCGATCGCCAGCGCCTCCACCGTGACCAGGTCGCCGCCCACTTCGGAGACCACCACCCCGGTCGCCAGGCCGACCTTGTCCTCCGGCTCCGCCTCCACGGAGTCGAACCGGATGGGACCGACGTAGTCCACCAGCTGCTCCTCCCCCACCGCCACCGAGGTGAGCTCGGGGTGCTCCACGAGCTGGCGGGGGATCTTGCGCATCACCTGGGCCACCTGGCGCTCCAGCCCGCGGACCCCGGCCTCGTGGGTGTAGTTGCGGATGATCACCCGCAGCGCCCCGTCCGAGATCGAGACCTCCTCCGGGGCGAGGGCGTGCTGCTGCAGCTGGCGCGGCACCAGGTGCTGCTTGGCGATCTCCAGCTTCTCCTCCTCGGTGTAGCCGTTGATGGCGATGATCTCCATCCGGTCGCGGAGGGGAGGGGAGATGGTGTCGATCACGTTGGCGGTGGTGATGAAGAGGACCTGGGAGAGGTCGTAGGGCACCTCCAGGTAGTGGTCGGAGAACTCCCGGTTCTGCTCCGGGTCGAGGACCTCGAGGAGGGCGGCCGCGGGGTCGCCGCGGAAGTCCAGCCCCACCTTGTCGATCTCATCCAGCATCATCACGGCATTCTTGGTGCCGGCCTGCTTCATGGCCTGGATGACCCGGCCCGGGAGGGCGCCGATGTAGGTGCGCCGGTGGCCGCGGATCTCGGCCTCGTCGCGGATGCCTCCCAGCGAGATGCGCACGAGCTTGCGCCCCAGCGCCCGGGCGATGCTCCGCCCCAGCGAGGTCTTGCCCACCCCGGGCGGCCCCACGAAGCAGAGGATGGGGGTCTGCAGCGGTGGGGGCGCCTCCCCCTCCCCGAGGGTGCGGCGACGCTCCAGCACCCGCTGGCGGACCGCCATCCACTCCAGGATCCGCTCCTTGACCTTGGGCAGCCCGTAGTGATCCTCATCCAGGATCCGGGCGGCGCCCTCGATGTCCAGGCGCTCCTGGTCCGGGTCCTGCCAGGGCAGGTCGACCAGCCAATCGAGGTAGTTGCGCAGCATCCCCACCTCGGGAGAGGCGCTCGGGGTGGCCTCCATGCGGTCCAGCTCCTTCAGGGCGCGCTTCTGGACCGACTCCGGCATCCCCGCGGCCAGGATCTTCTCGCGCAGATCCTCCTCCTGGCCGGAGTCGCCTCCGAGCTCGGACAGCTCCTTGCGAATGGCCTTCAGCTGCTCGCGCAGGATGGCCTCGCGCTGCCCCTGGTTGATGGTCTGGGCCACGTCCTGCTGGATCTTGTTGCGCAGCTGGGCGACCTCCACCTGGCGGGCCAGGAGGGGCACCAGGCCCCGCAACCGCCTCTCCACGTCCGGCTCCTGGAGCAGGGCTATCCGGTCCTTGGCCTCCAGGTCGGGGGCGGTCCCGGCCAGGTCGGCCACCTTGCCTGGCTCCTTGGCCCGAGCCACGGCCACCGCCAGCTCCGGCGGCACCTGGGCCCCGGCGGCGACGTAGTCCTGGAACAGCTGCCGGACGGTGCCGGACAGGGCCTCGATCTCGGTGCCGGTGGGGTCCACCTCGGAGACCGCCTCCACCGTGGCCAGCCACTGCTCCCCGACCTCCACGGCGAGGAGGCGCACCCGGCGCTGACCCTCGACCAGCACCTGGGCCCCCGCCGCGCCCCGGCGGAAGGCGCCGATCTGGGAGACCGTGGCGATCGGGTAGAGGTCCTGAAGGCCCACCTCGTCCTGCTCGCTCTCCCGCTGGACCGCCAGGACCACCTTGCCCTCGGCGGCCACGGCCGCCTCCAGGCTGGCCACCGACCGCTCCCGTCCGGCCCCCAGGGGGGCCAACTGGTGCGGCAGGACGACGTTGTCACGAAGCGGAACCAGGGGCAGGGTCTCCACCCCGGGGGCGCTCGGGAGGGGATCCTGCCCCTCCACCGACTTGGGCTCACTCAATTTGCAGATCTCCGTTCAGTGGTGGGGCCAGCCGGCCTAGCCGGCGCCCGACTCTGAGTCTGCCCGGGGCCCCGGGCCGCGAAACCTGAGGCGGGTGGCGGAAGTGCCGTCCTCGGCCGCCGGCCCAGGCCGGGGGCCGAAGCGAGGGCCGCTCCGGTCAGGCTCCGGGCCGGGCGGCGCGCTCCTGGGAGATCACCACCTTCAGCGCGCCACTGCGGTCCGGCCGTGCCGCGGCGTGGAAGGCGTCCCGCCACCGGTGCAGGGGGAACCGGTGGGTTATCCACTCCGCGACCCGCTCCCGCTCCACCTCCAGGAGGGCCAGCGCCAGGTCCAGCTGGTGCCCGGCCGGGGTCATCCCGTATCCGTTGGAGCCCACCTGGCGCACCTCCTTGAAGTAGGCGAGGGTGGTCTCGGCCCGGCCCGGCCGGGCCACCCCGACGGTGACCAGCTGTCCCCGGGGGCGGACCGCGCGTAGGGCCAGCTCCACGGTTGCGGGAGTCCCGATCGAATCCAGCACCAGGTCCGGACCGGAGTCCAAGGCCCACTGCCCCCCTCTCCACGGGCGCACCATCCCCGCCCCGGTGACCTCGGCCAGGCGCTGCAGGACCGCGGCCGGCGCCGGGGGCAGCGGGAGACCGGGCAGGCTCTCGACCAGCTTCCGCTGGTGTTCCCAGGCGCAGGTCACCAGCAGCTGAGCCCTGGGCCAACGACGGCGGGCTCCGAGGGCCAGGCTCAGCCCGATGGTCCCCGCCCCCAGGACCAGGACCATCTCCGGCTCGCCCTCCACCCGGTCCAGGGCGTGCAGGGCGACGGCCACCGGGTCGGCCAGGACCGCCAGCTCCGCGGGCATGGCCGGGGGCAACGGGTGGAGCTGGGACGCGTGCGCCGTGATGCGGGGGGCGAAGCCCCCGGGAAGACCCCGAACGTTGCCCAGATGCATTCCGTACCCCGACCCCCAGGGGCCACCGCTGCGCACCCAGCGGCAGTGCGGGAGGAAGCCGCGCTCGCAGGCGGGGCACAGCCGGTCCAGGGCGCGGGCCCGGCAGCCGAGCCAGGGGTCCACCGCGACCAGCTGTCCGCCCTCGAAATCGGCGGGCGCCGGCGGCTCCAGGACCCGGGCGAGGATCTCGTGTCCGGGAACGTGGGGGAAGGAGATCAACCCGCTGAGGGGGTTGTCTGAGCTCGCCTGGAGCAGGGCCTCCTTGACGTCCGAGCCGCAGACCCCGGTGGAGAGCGGCTCCAGCAGGGCCCACTCCGGGCGTGGCCGAGCGGGCTCGGGCACCTCGCGCAGCCCCAGCGGCCCTCCCGCCAGTAGCGCCCACTCGGGGCGCACCCGGGAGGCGACCCCGCCGAGCAGGAGGTTACGGGGCCGGGGGTCGAAGGTGAGCGCCAGCATCCCTCCAGGGTACCTTTGGCTGGGCAAGGCCGCCGCGTTCCATAACGAATAGGTGAGCTCACTCTTGACTAAGATCACAACCAGCGCGATCCTGGCGGGGTAACTTGACCATCGGGATCCTTTAGGGTCTTTAAGCGATCGGGGAGAGGTATGGGCTTGTCGGTGGAGGTGATCCGCCCGCGGCACACCGGGTTCTGCTTTGGAGTGCGGGATGCGCTCGAGCTCACGCGCCGGACGGTGGATGAGGGCGGCGAGGTGCTGGCTCTCGGGCAGGTGGTGCACAACGCCCGGGCCCTGGAGGAGCTGGAGGCTCGCGGGCTGCGCGAGGCCGGCGCCCTGCCGGAGGCCCCGGGCCCGAGCGTGGTCGTTACCGCCCACGGCGCCCCACCTGAGCTGTTCGCCGAGGCCGACCGCCGGGGGCTCAGGGTGGTGGACACCACCTGCCCGCTGGTGCGCCGGGTGCAGCACCACGCCGAGGACCTGGGCCAGACGGCGGGCACCGTGGTCGTCGTGGGACACTCGGAGCACAGTGAGGTCCGGGGGGTGGTGGGATGGGCCGCCTCCCAGGGGGCGGAGGTCGAGGTGGTAGCGAGTCCGGAGGAGGCGGAGCGGCTGCCCTGGAAGGCGCGCCGCGGCGTGGTCTCGCAGAGCACCTTCCCGCAGTCCCGGTTCCGGGAGATTGCCGAGGTCGTGGCCGGACGCACCGGGGAGGTGGAGGTTCGCGACACCACCTGCCCGGTGGTGACCCAGCGACAGCGGGAGGCGCTCCGCTCGCTGCTCGACCAGGTGGACGTGGTGGTGGTGGTCGGGGGACGAGGATCGGCCAACACGCGGGCTTTGGCCGAGACCTGCTCTGAAGTCCGGCCGACCCACCTCGTGGAGAGCGCCGCCGAGATCAGCCCGGAGTGGTTCGGCCCAGGGCAGCGAGTTGGGGTCACCTCCGGGACGTCCACGCCCCCCTGGGTGGTGGACGAGGTGGAGGCCGCCTGCCGTGCCCTCTGAGGAGCCGGCCACGCTGGAGGCGCGCCCAGCGGCGGTGACCGAGGATCTGGCCCGGGCGGCCCAGGACGTTCTGGGCCGGTACCAGGAGAGGGTTACGTCGGGTCTGGAGCGCGCCTGCTCCCTCCTGCCGGCTGAGGTCGCCGGCCCCGGGCGCTACCACCTGGGCCTGGATGAGGGCGCCCGGCCCGGCAAGGCGCTCCGACCCACCCTCACCATGCTGATCGGGGAGGGGCTGGGGGCGGACCGGCGGGTGGCATCCCACCTGGCCACCGCTGTCCAGCTGGTCCACGACTTCTCCCTGGCCCATGACGACATCGTCGACGAGGACCGCGCCCGGCGGGGACAGCCGGCGCTCTGGGTTCGGTACGGGATGCCCACCGCCCTCAACACCGGGGACGCCCTGCTGACCCTGGCCTTCCAGCTGCTGGCGGCCAGGGAGCTGGACGCTGACGTGGCCCAGAGGGCCGCCGCCGAGCTGGGCCGGGCCACCATGGAGATGGTGGCGGGGCAGCAGGCGGACATCTCCGGCACCGGTGCCCCGTTCCAGGGGCTCTCCGCCTATATGCGGATGGTGGAGCTCAAGACGGGGGCGCTCATGGGAGCGGCCACCGCGTTGGGGGCGATCGCCGCCGGCGCCGGGCCGGACACGGTGTCGGCCTGCGAGGCCTTCGGCCGCACGCTGGGGATAGCCTTCCAGCTGCGGGACGACGCCCTCGGGGTGTTCGGCGACGAGGTGGTGACCGGCAAGCCGGTGGGCAACGACCTGGTGCGCGGGAAGCAGGGACTTCCGCTGCTTCTGGCGCTGGGCGGCAACGGCGCCCTGGGGAGCGCGGCCAGGAGCTGGCTGGAGCCCCCCGGCCTGGGCCCGAACGACCTGCCGGCGGCGGTTGCTCTGCTGCGCCAGGGCGGCGTGGCCGACCGCTGCCAGGGCCTCACCACTACCTGGACCGAGAAGGCCATCAACGCCGCCGCCCGGCTGCCTTTGCAGGAGGAGGTGGCGGGGGAGATGGAGATACTCTGCCGCTGGCTGGGGGAGAGAGCTTCTTGACCCTGGAGGTGGCCCTGCCGCCCAGCCCGGACGCCGCTCGGGGGGACGCCAGAGTTGTCCTGGCACGAGCTGTGGAAAGCCTTTTGCGGCGCCAGCATCCAGACGGCCACTGGATGGGGGAGCTCGAGAGCAACGCCTCCATCACCGCGGAGTACGTGCTCCTGTGCCACTACCTGGAGGTGGTGGACCCCGCGAGAGAGGCCGCTGCCGTTCGTCACCTCCTCGGGGAGCAGGGAGAGGACGGCGGCTACCCGATCGCCCCGGGGCTGGAGGGCGATGTGAGCGTCACCACGGAGGTGATGGTCGCACTGCGGGCGGCCGGGCTGCCCCCGAGCCACCCTCAGGTGGAGGCCGCCAGGCACTTCGTGGCGGCGCACGGCGGGGTGGAGGCCACCCGGATGTTCACCCGCCTCTGGTTGGCGTTGGGTGGGCTCTGGCCGTGGCGGGAGCTGCCCGCGGTGCCGCCCGAGTGGGTGCTGCTCCCCGGCCGGTTCCCGGGCAGCATCTACGACCTGGCCTCCTGGGCCAGAGCCACCACCGTCCCCCTCAGCATCCTGCGCACCCAGGAGACCGTGTTCCCCCTCTCCGAGCCCAGCCCTGAGGAGCTGCCGAGAGGTGTCCGGGGCCGGGCGGCGGGGACCTGGGGATGGCGGGTGGCGGAGAGGCTGGCACGCCACTACGAGCGACTGCCATGGACACCGACCCGCCGGCTGGCCCTGGACAGGGCCGAGAGGTGGGTCCTGGACCACCAGGAGGCGGACGGCTCCTGGGCGGGCATCCAGCCCCCGTGGGTGTACGGGCTGATGGCGCTCCGTGCCCGCGGCCTGGGGCTGGACCACCCCGCGGTGCGCTCGGGGCTGGCGGCGCTGGAGAGCTTCGGCATCGAGGACGAGAACGGCTTCCGGCTGCAGGCCTGCATCTCGCCGGTCTGGGACACGGCACTGGCGGTCTGGGCGCTCGCGGATGCCGGCCTGCCCCCGGATCACCCCGCCATCCGCCGGGGGGTGGAGTGGCTCCTCGGGCGGGAGGTGCGGCGTCCGGGCGACTGGGCGGTGAGGCGCCCCGGGGTCACCCCGGGCGGCTGGCCCTTCGAGCTCTACAACGACCAGTACCCCGACACCGACGACACCGCGGTGGTGCTCTGCGCCCTGACGGCGGCCGGGCATCGGCGGCACGAGCCCGGCGAGGTGGGCGCGGCCATGGAGCGGGCCATCCGCTGGCTGCTCGCCATGCAGGGTGAGGACGGTGGCTTCGGGGCCTTCGACGTGGACAACCGGCGCAGCTGGGTTGAGCACCTGCCCACCTCGGACTTCGGAGAGGTGCTGGACCCGCCCAGCCCCGACGTCACCGCCCACGTGGTCGAGGCCCTGGTGCGCTGCGGGGGCGACGACCTGGAGCCGGCCCGGCTCCGAGCGCTCGCCTGGTTGCGCCGCTCCGAGGAGGGATCCGGCGCCTACTACGGCCGGTGGGGGGTGAACTACGTGTACGGCGCGGCCGCGGTGGCGCCGGCGCTGGCGGTCAGCGGGGACCCGGTGGACCGGGAGCGGCTCCTGCGGCTGGGCCAGTGGGTGGTCGAGCATCAACGCCAAGACGGGTCCTTCGGAGAGTCGGTGCTCTCCTACCATGAGCCGGAGCACATCGGCCGGGGAGAGGCCACCCCCTCCCAGACCGCCTGGGCGCTCATGGCGCTGCTGGCGGCGGCCCGGGGCTCCGGGGAGCTGGACAGGGGGGCCCGGCTCCAGGCGGCTGCCGCAGCCGCGGCAGGGAGCCTCGCGGAGACCCAGCTCCCTGAGGGGGGTTGGGAGGACCCCTACTTCACCGGCACCGGATTCCCCCGCGCCTTCTACCTGCGCTACCGCCTGTACGCCACCGTCTTCCCGGTGATGGCTCTCGCCCGCTTCGCGGCCCCCGGCAGGGAGCTGGGATCCAGCTGGTGAGCCGGGCCATGCTCCCGGAGTACTCCCGGACCCGGCTGGCAGAGGCCCGACGGCGCGAGAACTTCCCCATCGCGGCCTGGCTGCTCCGCCCCTCCCGGCGGGACGCCAGGGCCGCCATCTACGGCTTCTGCCGGCTGGTGGACGACATCGGGGACGAGCGGCTGGGGGACCCCGTGGGGCAGCTCGACCGCTGTCGGGAGGAGCTGGAGGCCTGCTACACGGGGGAGCCCGGGCACCCCGTCTTCGTGCGGCTGCGCCCGGTGATCCAGCGCTTCAACCTGCCCCGGGATCCGTTCTCGCGGCTGATCTCCGCCAACCAGCAGGACCAGGAGGTGCTCACCTACTCGACCTGGGAGGAGCTGGACCGCTACTGCGACCTCTCCGCCAACCCGGTGGGCGAGCTGGTGCTGGCCCTGGAGGGGATCCGTGACCCCGAGCGGATCTCCCTCTCCGACTCCATCTGCACGGGGTTGCAGCTGGTCAACATGTGGCAGGACGTGGCCGCGGACCGGGAGCGAGGGCGGCGGTATCTCCCCACCGAGGTGCTGGCGCAGCACGGGGTGGACGAGGCCGACTGGTGGCGGGGTCGCCCGACGCCGGGCATGCGGGCGGCCCTGGCCCACGCCGTGGGTCGGGCCCGGAGCCTCTTGCGCCAGGGCTGGCCGCTGTCGGCGAGCACGCCAGGCCTCATGCGGCTGGAGATGGCCACGTTCATCCTGAGCGGCCTGGAGGCCTCGGACGGGGTGCTGGCGGCCGGGGACCTGGTGTTCGAGCGCAAGGCCAGGCTGCCCCGAGGCTCCCGCCGCCGGGCCCTCCTGGGATCCCTGGCCGCGCTCCGACCCGGCAGCTCCGGGACCGCTTGAGCGCCGCCTCGACCCAGCTGGTGCTGGGGTACCGGCGCTGCGCCCGGGAGGTGCGGGCGGCGGCGGGCAACTTCTACTACGCCTTCCGGCTCCTGCCCGCCGAGAAGCGCCAGGGGCTGCACGCCCTCTACCGCTTCTGTCGGGGCGCGGACGACATCGCCGACGCCCCTCAGGACGCCGGGCTGCGGCTCCGGCGGCTCGGCTCCTATCGCCGCACCCTGGAGCGCAGCCTGGCGGGGGACCCGCCGGACTCGGGCTGGCTCATCCTGGTGGACACGGCGGAGCGGTTCTCCCTCTCCCCCCAGCACCTGCACCGGGTGATCGACGGCTGCGCCGCCGACTGCCGGCCGCTGAGCATCCGCACGGAGGGGGAGCTGGCCGACTACTGCTATGGGGTGGCCGGGGTGGTCGGGCTGCTCAGCGCCCGGATCTTTCGCTACCAGGACCCCCAGGTGGAGAGCCTGGCCGTCGCCCTGGGGGAGGCGATGCAGCGGACCAACATCCTCCGCGACCTGGGGGAGGACCTGGCCGCCGGACGACGCTACCTGCCCGACGAGGCGATGGACCGCTTCCAGCTGTCCGAGGAGGACCTCCTGGTGGGGGGAAGGGGCTCGAATGCCGCCCGCTACCACGAGCTCATGGCCCACGAGGCGGGGCTGGCCCGGGAGCGCTTCCGGCTCGGCCTGCGGCTGGTGCCCCTGGTGGAGCGGGACGCCCGCGGCTGCCCGGCGGCGCTGGCCGCCCTCTACCAGGCGCTGCTGGACCGGATCGAGCGGGATGGGTACGACGTGCAAAGCCGGCGGGTCCGGCTCAGCTCCGGCCACAAGGTGGGGCTGGCCCTGGCCGCCTGGGCGAGCGCCACCCTCAGGCCCTGACGCGCCGATGCGGGCGGCGGTGGTCGGGGGCGGGCTGGCTGGGATCGCGGCGGCGCTGGATCTGGCGGCCGCCGGCGTCCAGGTGGCCCTCCTCGAGCGCTCCGGCCAGCTCGGCGGGCTCTGCCGCTCAGTTCCGGACCCCGTGGCCGGCCGGGTGGACACCGGGCAGCACGTCTATCTCGGGTGCTGCACCGAGCTGGAGGCGCTGCTGGGCCGCCTTGGCGTCGAGCCGGCCCTCCGCCAGCACCGCCTGGAGCTCACGGTGGTGGACCCGGGGCACCCCCGTCCGCGCCGGCTCTCGGCAGCGCCGCTGCCCGCCCCGTTCCACCTCCTGCCGGTGCTCGGCCGCTGGCCCAACTTGCCGGGGGGATCGACCCTGCACGTCTCCCGGGTGGCCGCCGCCCTGCGGGAGGGTTCGAGCGGGCTCGATGCCCTGCCCGCCCTGGGATGGCTGAGGGGCCTGGGCCAGCCGGAGCAGCTGATCTCCCAGCTCTGGGAGCCCTTCCTGGTGGCGGCCTGCAACGCCCCTCTGGACCGGTGCAGCGCCGAGCTGGCCGCCTTCGTGGTCCGGGAGGGGCTCCTCAGCTCAGCGCGCGCGGGGGCGCTGCGCGTCCCCGGGACCGACCTCACCCGCTGGCTGGACCTCCCGGCACGCCGGGCGCTGGAGACAGCCGGAGTGGGCCTCCGGTTGGACTCGCGCGTCCTCTCGGTCGGCGCAGGGCCTGGCTCTCAGCTCCGCGTGACCCACAGCTCCGGCGACGACGAGGCCTTCGACCTGGCGGTGCTGGCGGTGCCGGCCAGGTCGGCCCACCGCCTGCTCCTCGCGGGCGGACGGTCCTCCAGGGAACTGGAGCAGGCGGCCGGCATCCCCGATTCCCCGATCGTGAACGTGCATCTCTTCACAGACCGACCCTTCCTGCCAGGCGCCGTCACCCTCGTCCCCAGGAGCCCGCTCCAGTGGGCCTTCGACCGCTCCCGGCTGGACGACCAGCCGCTGGACGGGAGCTGGCACGCGGCCATCTCCATCTCCGCAGCCGAGGCTGAGGTCGCAGTCCCCGAGGGCCGGCTCGCCGCGGACGTCTGGCAGCTGTGTCAGACGACGTTCCCGCCCGCGGCCCGGGCCCGACTGGTCCACAGCCGGGTGACGCGCGAGGCCCACGCCACCTTCTGGCCCGAGCCCGGATCGGCGGCCCTGCGCCCGGGCCCCGGCGGGGCCATCCCCGGGGTGGCCCTGGCCGGCAGCTGGACCCGCACCGGATGGCCGGCGACGATGGAGGGCGCCGTGCGCAGCGGAAGGGCGGCGGCTCAGCACCTACTGGCCTGAGCGCTCCCGGCCCCGGCAGCTGACGCGCCCGGGCCCCGGGGGGCCAAGGCGGTCAGCGGTCGGGGCCCGCCACCAGCCGGCCCCCCCAGTCCCTCTCACCCGTGTCCCCGAGCAGCAGCGGGACCACCTGGGCCACCGCGGTGCCCAGCTGCTCCAGCGCTCTCCGCTGCCTGCCGCCCAGGAGGACCAGGGAGGCGACGGCCCCCGGTCGCCGGGCCATCAGCGACAGGACGCGCAGCGCAGAGGCCCCGCGGTGGCCCTCGGCGACCAGGCCGGCAAACGCTCCCAGGGGCTCTGAGGGCCGGTCCAGCACCACGCGCAGGCCCCCCACGGCAAGGCCGCGCACCGAGGCCCAGCCGGCCGTCTCCATCTCCACGAGGTCGGCGCCCAGGGAGCGGAGCCGGGCGCGCTCGCCGGGGTCGTCCGCCACGGCGCCCACCGAGGCGACGGTCGCGGGGCGGGCCTGGGAGAGGGCGCCAAGCTCCGCGGTGATGGTGGGATCGAGGCCCGCCGGCCGGGTGCCGACGTTGACCAAGCGGGACGCCACCGCCACCGTCCCCCTCGCCCAGGAGTCATCCAGGGCGCCCGCCACCCCCGCCACCACGACCCGGGCCCCGGGCGGAGCCAGGGCGCCGGCGGCCCGGGCCCGGTCCGGGCCGGTCCCGGTGGCCCACACCTCCACCCCGCCGCCCCTGCGCCGCCAGCGCACCAGGCCGCGAGCCGGGTCGCGCTCCCACGCTCCGCCGAGGGCCCGACGGCAGGCGGCGGCCTCGGCGTCCAGCGCACAGGCCACCAGCAGTCCCGGGGGTCGCGGGGCCGGCCAGGCGCCGCGCCGGGCCAGAAGCCCGGTGAGGAGGAGGACGGCCAGCGCCGCCAGCGCGCTCGGCCCCACCCCCAGCAGGGCCGCCAGCACCGCGCTCTGGAGCATCACACCGAGCAGGAGGAGGGCGCTCAGGGTGAGCGGGAGCCGTAGTGACCCCGGGTAATCCCCGAGGCAGAGGCGGATCCACAGGGCGACCGCCACCCCGACTGCCAGCCAGCCGACATAGTTCAGGAGGCTCACCCCGTACCAGACCCCGCTCCCCGGCGGATAGGTGTAGATCGAACCCAGCCACCAGCGGCCACCCCGGAGGGCCACCGGGTCCACCACCAGGTCGATGGCGACCAGGGCCATCCCCGTCAGCGCCACCCGGGTCAACCCCCTTGAGCCCAGCCTGCCGAGAGCGGTGAAAGCCGCGACGGCCAGCCAGGTGAAGCTGAGGCTGTCGAAGAGCGGCACTCCCAGGACCCGCAGGTCGGAGCGCAGGCCGGACGGGCGGTAGTGGTAGACCCCGAAGGGAACGCCCGGACCGGCTGTGGACCCCCACTCCGCCAGCCAGGCGATCACATACCCTCCGGCCAAAAGTGGCAGGGCCCGGCGCCAGCCGAAGGTGCGCACCAGTACCGCAGCCGTGAGCAGCCAGGGGAGGACGGCGTACCACCGTCCGGCCAGGGCGGGGACGAAGGCGGGCAGCTCAGGGGCCCCGGCGCGGGGCCAGCTCGGCGACCGCCTGGCGGAGCGCCTCACCCAGGTCGCCGGGCGTCCAGCCGAGCTCGGAGCGCGCCCGCTCCGCGGTCACGTACATCGGCCTGGCCGCCATCCGGACCGCGGTGAGGGGGATCCCCGGGGCCCGGCGGCGGACCGCCGCCGACCCCTCGCTGATGGCCGCCGCGGCAAAGCCCACCCAGATCGGGATCCGGAACCGGGGAGCGGGGCGCCCGGCCAATCGAGCCAGCTCGGTGAGTAGCCGGCTCATGCTCCAGTTCTGATCACCCAGGATGTAGCTCCGCCCGGGCTCGCCCCTCTCCAGGGCCAGCACGTGCCCGGCACCCACAGCCCGGACGTCGACGAGGTTCAGGCCCGTGTCGGTGGCGGCCGGGATCCTGCCAGCCAGGAAGTCCCGGATGATGGCCCCGGTGGGGGTCGGCCGGCTGTCACCCGCCCCCACCGGGGTGCTCGGCTGGACCACCATGACCTGCATCTTCCCCGAGAAGCCCTCGGCCAGCTTCTGGGCGGCCCACTTGCTGCGCTTGTAGGCGCCGGGCAGCTCCGAGGCGTCCCGGGCCAGGTCCAGCTCGGAGCGGACCTCACCTGCCCGGCTGAAGTGCAGGGTGCCGACGGTGCTGCAGTGGACCAACCGCGTAACTCCGGCACCGGCGGCCGCCTGGAGCAGGGTGGCGGTCCCCCCGACGTTGACCTCCAGCATGCGGCGCAGATCGCCGGGGCCGAGCGCCAGGCGGTAGTCCGCGGCGCAGTGCACCACCCCCCAGCATCCCTCCAGCGCCGGAGGCAGGGTCGCGGGGGCGGTGATGTCACCCGTGGCCACCTGCATCCCTGCCAACTGAGGCGGGACCCGTGCCGTCGACCGCATCAGGAGGCGTGGCTGATAGCCGGCCAGCCCCAGCGCGGCCGCCACCCACCTACCGACGAAGCCCGAGGCCCCGGTGACCAGGACGGTCCTCCCCTCGCCGGTCACCGCGCGCCCTGGGGTGAAGGCTGCAGGAGGTAGCCGCCACCGCGGCTGGAGCGCAGCAGTCGCGGGTGCTCGGGGTCGGCCTCCAGCTTGCGGCGGAGGCGGTGGACGCACATGGTCACCGCGGCCGGGGTGGCGCGCGGATCGCCGCCCCACGCCCCCTCGATGATCTGCTGCCGGGAGAGCACGGTCCCGGCGTTGAGCGCCAGGTATTCCAAAAGGTCGGCCTCACGCGGGCTCAGGAGGTGGCGCCGGCCCTCAATCCGGGCGCTGCGCCGGGCGGGCTCGACGATGAGCGGGCCCACCTCGACCACCCGGCCGGCGGAGCGCCGCTCCACCTGCCGCCGGCGGAGAACCGCCCGGAGGGTGGCCGTGAGGAGCGCCGGCGGGTACGGCTTGGGCAGGACGTAGTCGGCGCCCGCCTCCAACAGCGAGGGAGCCTGCTGAGTCTCGCCCAGGACCACCAGGGGCGAGGTGGACATCGCCCTGACCGCCTCCACCCCGCGCAGCCCCTGGAGGAGCCCGAGATCTGCCAGGATGGCGGCGGGCGCCTCCTCGCGCAGGGCCAGCTCCAGCGCCTCCAGCGAGCCGGCCACGCGCGAGGTGACGCTGGGGAGTTGGCCCACCAGGTGGGCGGCCACGGCCGCGTACTCCGGCTCGGCCTCCAGGATCAGGACGACCATTGGGGTTATTGTGGGTCCCCGGGGAGGGCTCGGACCGGGTTCAGGAGGTGAGCCGTGAAGAACTTGGATCCCGACGGCTGGGTGAGAGCCATGCAGTTCCTTGATCCCCTGGCCGACCTGGGCCAGCGCCTGGTGGCAGCCGGGCTCAGGCGTGGCGGTGCGCCGGCGGCCTCTGGGAAGAACCTCCTCAATGGCCCCTGGCTCGGTCACCCACTGCACCCCGCCCTCACCGACATCCCCATCGGGGCCTGGACCGGCGCGGCTCTGCTCGACCTCGCCGGGGAGGAGAGGGCGGCCGACATGCTCATGGCGGCAGGCTGCGCCGCCGGCATCGCCGCGGCCGCCTCGGGGATCGCGGACTGGCAGGACAGCTACGGCCACGAGCGCCGGATGGGGGCGCTCCACGGCATCCTCAACCTCTCCGCGCTGACCATGCTCACCGGGGCGGTGGCTCTGCGAGCCTCCGGGAGGCGCCGTGCCGGCCGTCCGCTGGGCCGGCTGGGGCTGGGGATGGCCCTGGGAGCGGCCTATTTTGGGGGGGAGTTGGTCTTCCGGCAAGGGACCCAGGTCAACCGCAACGCTTTCACCGAAGGTCCATCCGACTGGACCCCAGCCGTCAGTGAGTCCGAGGTCCAAGAGGGTCGCCTGACCAGCTGCCAGGTCGGGGAGGCGAAGGTCGTCCTCACCAGGATTGGCGGCCAGGTCTGCGCCGCGGGCAACGTCTGCCCCCACGCCGGCGGCCCCCTCTCCGAGGGCCGGCTGGAGGGGGAGGTCGTGACCTGCCCCTGGCATGGCTCGAAGTTCGAACTCCGCACGGGGCGGGTGCTCTGGGGGCCGGCCACGACCCCCATCCCCACCTACGAGGCTCGCCTGGGGGCCGAGGGGATGATCGAGGTGCGTGCCCGCTGAGCCCGGACCCCCTCCTGGAAACTGCCGCTCCGGAAGGCGCGCGCCCTCAGCTGGAGCGAGCTGTGGAATTGCTCGCTGCAGCGCACCGGGTCTGCGTCCTGACCGGAGCCGGGATCTCCACGGACTCCGGCATCCCCGACTTCCGCGGTCCCCAAGGGATCTGGACCAAGGATCCTGCCGCCGCCAGCCAGGCCACCCTCCAGCACTACCTCTCCAGCCCGGCCGTCCGGGCCGAGACCTGGCGACGGAGGGCCTCCCACCGGGGGCCGTTGCCCCGGCCCAACCGGGGGCACCTGGCCCTGGTGGAGCTCCAGCGGCAGGGCCGGCTGCACGCCCTCATCACCCAGAACGTGGACGGTCTGCACCTGGCCGCCGGGATCAGGCCCGACCTCCTGGTCGAGATCCACGGCCACCTACGAGGCTACCGCTGCCTGCGCTGTGGCCGGGAGGGCCGGATGGAGGAGGTGCTGGAGCGGGTGCGGCATGGGGAGTCGGACCCGGCCTGCCCCGCCTGTGGTGGGATTCTCAAGTCGGCGGCAATCTCCTTCGGCCAGCCCCTGGAGGCCGAGGCTGTCCGACGGGCCGAGGAGGCGGCCCAGGACTGCGATCTCTTCCTGGCGGTGGGAACGCGGCTCGAGGTCCAGCCTGCAGCCACCCTCCCCCTCCTGGCCCTGCGCCACAGAGCCCCCCTGGTGATCGTCAACCTGGAGCCCACCCGTCTTGACCGGAGGGCGGCAGCCGTGGTCCGGATCGGAGCCTCCCAGGCGCTGCCCCGGCTCATCGGAAGTGCGGCCGACCGTTGAGAGGTCAGACCGAGGCACGCTCCTGACTCGGGACCGGCTCCAGGCCGGACAGGGCGAGGGCGCAGGAGACGGCGGCGATGGGCATCTCCTGGAGGTCGTACCCACCCTCCAGGAAGGCGGCGACCCGGCCGGGGCAGCTCTCGGCCGCCACCTCGGCCACCCGGGCCATGGCCAGGCCGAAAGCGGACCAGCGGAGCCTGAGGCCGGCGAGGGGGTCCCCCCGCAGGGCGTCGAAGCCCAGGCTGACCAGGATCAGCTCCGGGCGATGGCGGCGGACCGCCGGGAGGACCTGGGACTCCAGCTCCGCGAGCCAGATCGGGCCCTCGGTGCCGGCACGCAGCGGGACGTTGATGTTGGCGCCGAAGCCCTCTCCGCCACCACGCTCCGAGGCTGCGCCGGTGCCTGGGTAGAGGGGCCACTGGTGGAGAGAGGTGTACAGCACCTCCGGGTCCTCCCAGAACACCTCCTGGGTGCCGTTCCCGTGGTGGACGTCCAGATCGAGGATGGCCACCCGCTCCACCCCCAGCCGTCTCTTGGCGTGCCTGGCTGCCAGGGCCAGGTTGTTGAAGAGGCAGAAGCCCATGGCCCGGTCCGGGGTGGCGTGGTGCCCGGGGGGGCGCACCAGCGCCAGGGAGGGGGTCGGGTCGGGGGCGCAGGCCAGCTCGGCCGCCACCAGGGACGCACCCACGGCGTCCAGGGCGATGTCGAAGGAGAAGGGCGTGCAGTAGGTGTCGGGGTCGATCCAGCCGCCCCCCTCGAGGGAGAGGGCCTGGATCCGGTCGACGTGGCGGGGCAGGTGCACCAGCAGCAGGTCTTCAGGGTCCGCCCGGCGGGCGGAGCGCCAGCTCCCGGGAGGTATGAGCGGCTCCGCGCGCAGCCCCGCCACGATGGCGCGAAGCCGGTCCGGGGACTCGGGGTGGCCCGGGCTCTCGTGGTCGAGGAAGATCTCGTCGTAGAGCAGGGCCAGCCCGGCCTCCCCCTCCCCCGCCACCCTATTGATCCAGGGAGAGCACCATCTGGGGCGCCGCGATGCGGTGATCCTCCCGGGTGGGCTTGACCGCGGTCCCCACCGCGAAGAACTCGATCACGTGGCTGCCCCAACCGTGGTTGTTCTCCTTGATCTGGGCACCCACTATCCCCTCAGCGGCCACCTCCTCGGCCTCCCGCTGCATCCGCTCCATGGCCAGCTCCCGGGCGTCGTAGAGGGCCTGGGTGAAGTTGGGCATCTCCTGGTTCTGCCCCACGCGGCGCATCCACTGGCCCAGCCCCTGGTGGGCCACGTGGTAGACACAGGACCCCATGACCAGGGCCAGGGGGGCGTAGCCGGCCTGGAGCAGCGTCCAGAAGTCCTGACCGGAGAGGTCCGAGGTGAACGGCTTGCCCTGGGGAGTGCGCATGGTCCCCTGCGCGCTGCGCACCGCGGTCCCCACCGCCATGAACTCGGCCAGCCCCTGGCCCCACTCGTACCGGTTGATGTCCAGCCGGACACCCACGATCCCGTCCGCTCCGAGGACGTCGGCCTCCTCCTCCATGCGGCTCATCGCCAGCTCCCGGGCCTGGTACATCGCCTGGCTGAGCACCTGGAGCTCCTGGTTCTGCCCATAGTTGGCCATCTGCAGGCCGATGTGGTAGATGGAGCTGCCCACCACCAGCCCCACCGGCTCGAACCCGGCCTCCTTCACCAGCAGGAACTCGGAGATCGAGAGGTCGCTGGTGAAGAGCTTGCGGTGGCCCTCGGTGCCACGCATCTCCTTGAGCCGGTTGACGGCGTCCTCGGGGATCAAGGGCTGCTGCTCGCTCAAGGCATCTCCTCCATCAACTCAACGGGACCACCAGGCGCGGGGCGGGCGCCGTCGCGGCGCGTTCGCCCTCCGTCACCACGGTGCCCAGCGCCACCCACTGCACGATCCGTCCCTGGACCTGCTCGGAGCCGGTCCGGTACTCCAGGACCCGGGACTCCAGCTCCACGCCGACCACCCCCTGGCCCCCCAGCGCGGAGGCCTCCGCCGCCATCCGGGCCCGGCTCTGGTGCTGGGCCAGGTGCAGCGCCCGGGAGAAGCTGGACACCTCCTGGTTGGACCAGGCCGCCATCCCGCCCATGAGGCCCCCGAAGAAGGCCATCGCGGTCCAGGCGCTGGCCCCCAGCGCCACCCCCAGGGGCCGCTGCCCGGTGGCGGCCAGCTTGGCCAGGTCCTGCCCGCTGAGCGTCGAGGTGAAGGGCCGGGCCGGGGGGGCCCCTCCCTCGCGCCGGACCGCGGTGCCGAGGACTGTGAACTCCGCCATCCCCTGGGCCCACTCCCAGCTGCGGACCAGAAGGCGCACGCCCACCACCCCCTCGGCTCCCAGCCCCTCGGCCTCGCGCATCAGCCGGCCCAGGGCCAGGTGACGGGCCTCGGTGAGCGCCCGGGTGAGGGGGAGGTTCTCCTCGGGCTCGGGGGCCGCCCAGCCCATCCCCAGCCCCCCGAGGCGGGAGAATCCCCCCTGGACCCAGCCGATCTGGTACATCGAGCTGCCCATCACCAGCGCCAGCGGGCGGTAGCCAAGCTGCCGCAGCGCCGCCAGCTCGTCGACCGAGAGGTCGGAGGTGAAGGCCGCCCCCGGCTCTCGCTGGCGGGCGATGCGCTCCTCGGCCTCCAGGGGGATCCCGCCCGCCTCCACCATCTGGCGGCTGCGCTCGGCCCTCTGCTGCTCCTCAGAGGAGGGTCCGGGCTGGCCGCCGCGGAAGAATCGCATGGTCAGCTGAGAAGCCGCTCTAGAGCGGTCCGTCCCTCGGAGGTGGCTTGGCCCTCCCGAACCAGCGCCCGGCTGAGCTCGGCCAGCCACGAGTCCACCGCCAGCTCCTCGGTCTTGAGAGCGATCCCCCGCACCACCCGGACCCGGCGGGCCAGCACCCCACCCTGCTCCCGGGCCACTTCGAAGCGGTCCTCGCCCAGCTGGATCAGGATCCGGCGCACCTGCTTGTTGCGGCGCAGCATCCCCCCCTGGTACTCGACCTTCACCCGCCCGGGAAGCGCTCCTGTGAACTTGTCGGCCATGACCTCCAGGAAGGTCGAGAGATCGCGGGAGTCCGCCCGCAGCCCAGCCGCCAACTGCTCGAAGTCAGGTTGGGAATCCGGCTGGAGGCTGAGCTCTTCCATCTGCCAGGGCAATATACCTCCCCCTCTGGGCGAACCAGAATCGGGGGAATTTGTCAAGCCCCTTCCCAAAGCGCCCTCCAGTCCCTAATCTTGCGGGCAACAGGGAATGGGGAGGGGCCGGTGTCCTAGGGACTCCTCCCCGGTGAGTGACTTGTAGGGAGGTGCCCAAAGATGGCCACGGCGGCGAAACCCGACTACGACGCTTCGGATCGCAAGCTGGCCCGGACCATGTCGGTCTGGCAGCTCTTCTTCCTCTCCATGGGAGGGATCATCGGCTCCGGGTGGCTGTTCGCGGCCATCGCCTCGGCCTCCGTGGCCGGGCCGGGCGCGATCGTCTCCTGGATCGTGGGTGGCGTGCTGGTCCTCTTCGTTGCCCTCAACTACGCCGAGGTGTCGGGGATGCTACCCCGCAGCGGAGCGATCGTGCGCTACCCGCACCTGACCCACGGCGGCTACACCGGCTTCATCCTGGGCTGGACATACCTCCTGTCGGCGGTCTCGGTGCCCGCCATCGAGGCCGAGGCGGTCGTGACCTATGCCAGCTCCTACATCCACGGGATCGTCAACTCCAGCTCCGAGCTGACCTGGCCCTCGGGGATCCTCTTCGGGGTCCTGCTGATGATCCTGTTCTTCATCATCAACTACGCCGGGATCCGCTTCCTCAGCCAGTTCAACTCCTTCGTCACCGGCTGGAAGTTCGTGATCCCCGGCCTGACCATCATCCTGCTGCTGATCCTGGACCTGCACACCAAGAACTTCGCGGGCTACGGCGGCTTCTTCCCGCTCGGCGCCCAGCCGGTCCTGGGAGCGGTCGCCTCGACCGGAATCGTCTTCTCCTACCTCGGCTTCCGGCAGGCGCTGGACTTTGGCGGTGAGGCCAAGAACCCCCAGCGGGACGTGCCCACGGCCACGATCCTCTCCGTCCTCGCCGGGATGGTCATCTACGTTTTGCTCCAGGTGGCCTTCACCGGCGGCATCAACTGGGGCTTCTTCCACGTCCACATCGGTGACTGGGCCGGACTTAAGGCCGCCGGCAGCGCCGCCGCCGACGCCCCCTTCTACGTCCTTCTGAAGGGCTCGGGCACCGCCCTCCTGGGCGGCTTCGCCACCATCCTGCTCATCGACGCCTTCATCTCCCCCACCGGCACCGGCTACATCTACCTCGGCACCTCGGCCCGGACGGTGTACGGACTGTCGGTGGTGGGCTACCTGCCCAAGCAGTTCCAGAACGTCCTTGCCTCGACCAAGATCCCCTGGCTGGCCCTGGTGGCCTCCACCGTGGTCGGCTGCCTCTTCTTCCTGCCGCTGCCCAGCTGGTACACCCTGGTGGGCATCATCACCTCGGCCACCGTGCTCACCTACATCATGGGCGGCATCGGGCTGCCCATCCTGCGCCGCACCGCCGGCTCGCTCACCCGGCCGTTCCGCCTCTGGGGGGCGGAGATCCTGGCCCCGGTGGGCTTCCTGGGCGCGGTCCTGATCGTCTACTGGGCTGACTTCGAGACCCTGGCCATCGTCTTCGCCGCGGTCTTCGTGGCCCTGCCCCTCTTCACCTGGTTCTACGCCCCCATGAAAGGCTGGATCAGCGCCGGGGCGGGAGGCATCCTGGGACTGGTCTTCCTGGTGCTCTGGATCATCGTCCAGCGCTGGGGCAACTACGCCCTGACCGCCGCTCCCGCCGCCATCCCCCACCCCGCCTTCGGGATCTTCTACTTCACCACCATCGTGCTGATAGCGGGCTTCACCGGCACCCTGTGGTACCTCTCCAACGAGGAGGGGCGCAAGGCGGTGAGCAGCAGCTGGTGGCTGATCTTCTTCCTCCTGGCTATGTTCGGGATCTCCTACTACGGCTCCTACGGGGTGACCTTCCTGGGATTCGTGGGCGCCCCCAAGGCCATCGGGATCCCCTTCCCGGCTGACATCCTGTTGGTGATCATGGTCGGCCTGCTCGCCTACGGCTGGGCGGTCCACAGCGGGTACGAGACCGAGGAGATCGCCGCCATCGTCCTCAGCGGCACCGGTGTGGTGGGCGAGGGCCCCATCGCCCAGCCCGGCGGCTACATGCCCCCCCAGGGAGGACCGGCCGCCGCCCCCGACCCGCAGACGGGAGGCTGACCTACAGCGGATCGACGGCCGCCACCTAGGAGGCGGTCCAGGGCCCGCCCGGGAGCACCCGGGCGGGCCCCTCGTTTCCCGGGGGCCGCTTCCGTACGCGGCCGCTGGCTATATTCGAGGGATGGGATCGATGTCCAGACCGGAGCCAGCGCCCCACGGATGGCGGCGCCTCCTGGTGGAGCCCCGGCGGCCGGCGTCAGTGGCCCGAAACCCCAACAGCCACTGGCTGGTGGTGGGCACGGTCTGCGTGGGCGCCTTCATGGGCCAGCTGGACGCCAGCATCGTGGTGCTGGCGCTCCCCCGGCTGAAGGCCGACTTCAACGCCTCCCTAGGGTCGGTGGAGTGGGTCTCCCTCGCCTACCTGCTGGTGCTGGTGGCGATGGTGACGGCCGTGGGGCGGTTCGCCGACATGGTGGGCCGCAAGCTCCTCTACATCTACGGGTTCGCCATCTTCATTGTCGGCACCGCCCTCTGCGGGCTGGCCCCCAGCCTCACCTTCCTGGATGTCTTCCGGGTCCTCCAGGGCTTTGGGGCGGCGATGCTCCAGGCCAACAGCGTGGCCCTCATTGTCCAGGCCATGCCCCCGGACAAGCTGGGCAAGGGCATCGGGGTCCAGGGTGCCGCCCAGGCGCTGGGCCTCTCCCTGGGGCCAGCGGTGGGGGGGCTTCTGCTGGTCCTGGGGGGCTGGCGGCTGATCTTCTTCGTCAACGTGCCGGCTGGGCTGCTGGGAATGGGGCTGGGGTGGTTCCTCCTCCCCCGGAGCCGTCACCTTGCCGAGCGCCAGCCGATGGACTGGTTGGGGATCGGCAGCTTCGTGGCCGCCATCACCGCCCTCATGCTGGCCCTCTCCTTCGGAAACGAGACGGGCTGGCTCTCGCCGGAGATCCTGGGCTTCGTGGCCGCCACCTTGATCTTCGGAACGGTGTTCATCCGCCGGGAGCTGCACTGCCGAGCTCCCATGATGCAGCTCTCGATGTTCAAGGTGGTCCCCTTCTCGGCCGGGATCTCCTCCGGTCTGCTCTCCTACCTGGCGCTCTTCGGCGCCCTGTTCGTCCTGCCCTTCTACTTGAAGGATGCCGGGCACCTGAACCCCGCCTCCGCCGGGCTGGAGCTGGTGGTGCTGCCGGTGTTCCTGGGGATCACCGCCCCCATCGCGGGGGCGCTGGCGGACCGGATCGGGGCCCAGCCTCTCACCGTGGGGGGGATGGCGGTGCTGGCGCTGGCCATGGTGGGGCTGGGGGTCCATCCGGAGACCGGTGGGCTGCTCCTGGTGGAACTGGCTGTGGCCGGGATCGGGCTGGGGATGTTCACCCCGCCCAACAACGCCGCCATCATGGGCTCTGCTCCCCGGGAGCACTCGGGGATGGCCAGCGGGATCCTGAACATGACGAGGGGCACCGGGACGTCGATGGGAGTGGCCCTCACCGGGCTGGTCTACGGGCTCTTCGTGGGGGCGGGGGCGGGACACAACACCTCGGCTCACGCGGTGACCCAGGGACTGGTGGCGTCCGCCTTCTTCCTCGCCGCCATCGCTGCAGCCGCCGGGGTGCTGGCCGCGTTCCGGGGCCGCACCGGGCTGAACCTCGACCCCACCCTGACTGCCGAGGGCTGATCTGAGCGCTGGTCGGGCGCGCTCTGGCAGGATGGGCCGGTGCTGAGCACCAGGACCCGTCCCTCCCCCCCGCCCCGCCCTCGAGGCTGGCTCACGGCGGCCACCGCGACGGCCGCCCTGGCTCTCCTCCTGGCCGCCCGTCCCCAGCTTCTCGGCCTGGCTCCCAAGGACGAGGCCCTGGCCATCCAGCTGGGGATCTTCGTCCTGGCCGTGGTCCTCGGGGGGGTGGCCATCCGGGCCTTCACATCCCGGGTCTTCGCCCACCTCCAGGGGAGCTCCCTGTACGCCTGGAGGCCGGTCGTGACCTGGTGCCTCTACCTCATCCTGATCCTGGGGGTGCTGTCGGCACTGCAGATCAACCTCACCGGTCTGCTGGCCGCCGGTGCGGTGGTCGGGGTGGTGGTTGGGGTGGCGGCCCAGACCTCCCTCGGCAGCGTCTTCGCCGGGATCGTCCTGCTCCTGGCCCGGCCCTTCGTGGTGGGGAACTTCGTCCACATCCGCACCTACCTCTTCGGCGGGATCGAGTACCAGGGGGTGGTCACCCACGTGGGGGTGGTGTACACCTCGGTGGACCTGGGTGGGCGTCTGGTGCGGATTCCCAACAGCGGGGTCCTTATGGCGGCGCTCACGGTCACCAACCTCCCGCTCCAGCTGGACATTGAGGTTCAGCTTCCCGCCCGGGCCCGCCTCGCCGAGCTCTCGCTGGCCATCTCCAAAGCCCTCAATCTGAGCCCCCGGGAGTCGGTACAACTGCGACCGGTGCAGCTCCAGGTCTCCGACCAGTCCCAGCTCCTCTGCCACCTGCAGGTGCGCTGCCGGCGCCCCGTCGAGGTGGCCGACGTCATGGAGGTGATCTCCACCTCCAGCGCGGCCCCGGGTCCGCCCGAGGCCCAGCCGGGGGTCAGTTGACCGAGGAGGACCGCCACGCCTGGGAGCGGCCGACCCTTGATGAGGTGTCCGACGGGGTCTGGCGCGTCCCCCTGCCCCTCCCGGGGGACGCCTTGCGGGCGGTGAACGCCTACCTGGTCCGGGACTCGGGGAGCTTCCTTTTGGTGGACTGCGGCTGGAACCGCAGGGAGAGCTGGGAGCGGCTGGAGGAGGCGTTGCGCCAGCTGGGATCCGGCCTCCACCGGGTTCGCTGGGTCTTCGCCACCCATGTCCACGACGATCACTACGGCCTGGCGGGGCGGGTGCGCCAGCGCTCCGGGGCCCCGGTTCTGCTGGGGAGAAGGGAGCGCGACTCGCTGATCGCCTTCCGGGATCGCCCCGGCGAGGCCCGGCAGAGGACCGTGACCAGGCTGGGGCAGCTGGCCGCCGGGGACGTCGCCCGTCGGCTGGAGGCGGCCGGCTCCCCGGAGCGCCGTCCCCCGGCGGACCCGGACCTGTACCTGGAGGGCGGCGAGGCGCTCCTCCTTGGTGAACGGGAGCTGGAGGTGGTCGCCACCCCGGGACACACCAGGGGTCACCTGTGCCTCCACGACCGCGCCAACCAGCTGCTCTTCGCCGGTGACCACGTCCTCCCCCAGATCACCCCCTCGATCGGGGTCGAGCTCCACCTGCCAGGCTCGCCTCTGGCAGACTTCCTCGACTCCCTGGAGAGGGTCATCGACCTCTCCTGCCGACTGGTGCTGCCGGCCCACGGTCCGGTGTTCTCGGACCTCAGGGGACGGGTCGGGGAGCTGCTGGAGCACCACCGGCTGCGCCTCGAGGAGTGCTACCAGCTGGTCGAGGCCGGCGCCCAGAATGCCCGGGAGGTGGCCGATCGGCTGCCCTGGACGCGGCGCCGGCGCCGCTTCCAGGACCTCGACCCCTTCAACCAGATGCTGGCCGTGTTCGAGTCCGAGCTCCACCTCCAGCTGCTCGCCGAGAGGGGTCGGCTGCGCCGCGATCTGGCAAACTCGTCCATCAGGTACGCCCTTCCCTAGGGCGCGGCTTCAGGGGGTCTTGGCATGGCGACGACAGCGCAGCGAGTCTTCAGCTCGGTCAACCCGGCGACCGAGGAGGTGGTGGCCGAGTTCCCGGAGATGCCGCCACAGGAGATCGAGGCCAAGCTCGCGAAGGCGCAGGCGGCCTTCGAGCGGATCTCCTCGGAGCAGCTGGCGTGGAGGTCGGAGCGCATGCTGGGGCTGGCCCAGCTGCTGCGGCGGGAACGGGAGAGCCTCTCCCGGCTCGTGACCGGGGAGATGGGCAAGCCGATCGCCGAGGCCGAGGCCGAGGTGGACAAGTGCGCCACCTCCTGCGAGTACTTCGCCCACGAGGCCGGGCGGTTCCTCAAGGTCCAAGAGGCCCCTTCCGACTCCCCCCGCAGCCTGGTGGCCTTTCGGCCGCTCGGGGTGGTGCTGGCGATCATGCCCTGGAACTACCCCCTCTGGCAGGTGATCCGCTTTCTGGCCCCGGCGCTCATGGCCGGCAACACCGGCCTTCTGAAGCACGCCCCCACCACCTTCGGCTGCGCCCTCGCCCTGGAGGAGCTGGTGGCCCGGGCCGGCTTCCCCGAGGGGTCGCTGGCGGCGCTGGTGTGCGGGACCGAGCCGGTCCCCGGGTTGATCGCCGACCGGAGGGTGCGGGCGGTGACCCTCACAGGCAGCGATAGCGCCGGGAGCCGGGTGGCCGAGGTCGCCGGACGGGAGTTGAAGAAGGCCGTCCTGGAGCTGGGCGGATCCGACTTCTTCCTGGTGCTGGCGGACGCCGACCTGGACCAGGCCGCCGAGGTGGGGGTGCGGGCGAGGTTTCAGAACGGCGGCCAGAGCTGCATCGCCGCCAAGCGGTTTCTGCTCCAGGAG
>JAJYWQ010000024.1 GCA_021791415.1 bacterium
GAGACAGACCGCGGTCCCGGTCCCGGCGCCGGCTCGCGCCCGGGCGGTGGCCGCGGTGAGCCACTCCAGCAGCCCCGGGCCGACCTCCGCGAAGAATCCATTCGTATGGTGTTCCCCATGGACCGGCACCGGGCCCTCAAGGAGCCCGGGCGCTAGCTCACTTGGGCACAGCGCTCCCGCCTCCGACCCGTCGTCTCGCCGGCCAGCACCATCACCGCCTACCGCCCCGGCATCGAAGCGGCATTTCGCTTCCCGGCCTCCACTGCCGTGACCGAGAGCATCACCCAGAAGATCCGCATGCTCAGCCGCAGCAGCTACGGCGTCCGCTCCGTCGAGACCATCATCGCCATCGTCAAGCTCAGCCCCAGCGGTCTCTGCCCACCCGTCCTGGACCGTTCATGAGCCACTGAAACAAAAGTACTGCCCACTTGGGCTGGCAGCTTCCAAACGTTTCGGCGGATGCGTGGCCGCCGCTCGGGGCCTTCCCCAAAGGCGCTGGCACGGGCAGGGGCACGCACACCCAGGCCACTGCTCCCTCCCGGGGTGAACATGAGATGCGCTTAATGTTCACCTAATCATCGGCTCATGGAAGGGCCCCACCGTCGAGTCCGGAGGTATCTGACAGTTGCCGCGGATCCCGTCGCCGTCGCACATCCCGAGGGCCGCCTGGCTGGCCTTGGTGGTGGGATGCGCCCTGGCGGTGTCGCTCCTGCTGGGCCCCAACCTGACAGTGCGCCCGAGCAGCGTCCCACTCTCGGTGCGGCTCGGCTCGAGCAGCCCCTCGGCGACTCCATCTCCCCGCACCAGCGTCTCCGTCGCGGGTGAGCCAGTGGAGACCGTCACCCCCCCGGCTCCAGTGGTCACAGTGCCCACTCCGGAGTCGACGGACGGCAACGGCGGCTGTCCCGGAGGAGACTCCTGCTCTGGCAGCGACGGCTGAGGCCCGCCGGGGACGGGGCGCGCTGGGAGTGGCGGGGGCCGCGGAGGCGGGGCGAGCCGTCATGAGTCGCGGGCCCAGGCTGGGCACGGCGGCTCGCCTGCTCCTGCTCCACGCCTTCGTGCTGGCCCTGGTCTTGGGCGTAGTCCTACTGCAGGTGGTCCGGGACTTCTCGGCCCACTACCAGAACACCGTCCTGGCGGACCTGGGGGACGAGCTGAGCGGCTATGCCGCCTCCTTCGGCACCCGCCCCCCCGGGCAGGGCCTCGAGACCTTCAGCCGCGACTACCTCCTCACCCACCCCCTTCCGCCGGGCGAGGTGATGCTGGTCGCGGTCACCCACCAGCCGGTGCTGGGAAGCGGAGCGGCGGCGGCCATGACCAAGTCCCCCATCATCCGCGAGTCCCTCCTGAACCCGCCCCGGAGCACCAGGACCCTGAACCTCTCAGTGGGCTCGACGCCCTACCTGGCCCTGGCCAGCCCGATCGTGGAAGGAGGGAAGGTTCAGGGAGTGGTCATCGCCGCCGGCAGCCTGAGCCGCCTCCAGAGTGAGACCGGCCAGGTAGCTCTGTTGGCCGCGGCGGAGGCAGCCGTGGCGCTGGTGGTCGCGCTGCTCAGCGCCTACCTTATCCTCAGGCGGGTGCTACGCACCGTGGGGGCCCTCACCCAGACGGCGGTGGAGGCCAGTTCGGGCGACCTGACCCGGCGCGTTGGCTACCGGGGCGCGGACGACGAGGTGGGCCGGATGGCGGCGGCATTCGACGAGCTGCTGGGCCGGATCTCGGCGACCGTGGCCGCTCAGCGGGCCCTGCTCTCGGATGTCTCCCACCAGCTGAGGACGCCGCTCACCGTCGCCAAGGGACACCTGGAGGTGCTCCGGCGGGGCGGTGCTCGCGACCCCGGTGAGGTGGCGGAGACGACCGCCGTGGTGGTGGAGGAGCTGGACCAGATGAGCGCGATGGTCGACCAGCTGCTCCTTTTGGGACACTCCCTGGAGCCCGATTTCATCCAGCGTGAGCTGGTGGACCTCAGATCCTTCATGGCCGACCTCTCGACCGCATCCCGGGTTCTGGCCCCGCGGAACTGGGTGCTGGACCCGGTGCCGGACGCGGTGGTCGTGGTCGATCCAGCCAAGCTCCGCGGCGCCCTGCTCAACCTGTTGGACAACTCGGTCAAGGCCACGGTGGAGGGAGACACCATCACCCTCGGCGCGAGCTGCGGGCCAGGGGTGCGCCTCTCCGTGACCGACACCGGCTCGGGCATCGACAGCGAGCTCCGGGAGGCGGTGTTCGACCGCTTCCGCCGCGGGCGCGATCGCGGCCAGCGGGGGGCCGGTCTGGGACTGGCGATCGTCAAGGCCGTGGTCGAGGGCCACGGCGGTCACGTGGAGTTGAGCAGCGCCCCGGGACGCGGGACCTCCGTCGCCCTCGTGCTGCCACCGGCCTGTCTCTGGACCGGGGTCTCGGACGAGGAGGAGGTGGAATGATCCTGCTGGTCGAGGACGACTCTCGAATCGCCGCCTTTCTTGCCAAGGGCCTGCAGGCGGAGGGATACGCGGTGACCAGAGCCGAGGACGCCCGCACCGCCCTGGGGATCGTGGACGCCAGCGGCGAGGACCTGGACCTAGCGCTCCTCGACCTTGGCCTGCCCGACCGTGACGGACTCGAGGTCCTCCGCCTCTGGAGGGCCAGGAGGCCCGGGCTCCCGGTGATCATCCTCACCGCCCGCGACGACGTCGCCAGCAAGGTCGCGGGGCTGGACGCCGGGGCTACCGACTACGTTACCAAGCCCTTCTCCTTTGACGAACTCCTGGCGAGGGTGCGGGCGGTGCTGCGGACCAGGGAGCAGACCGTTTCCACCGAGCTGGAGGTGGGGGACCTTCGGCTGGACCTGCTCTCCAAGGTGGCCTTCCGGGCGGACCGCCGCATCGAGCTGGCCCACCGGGAGTGGGCGCTCCTGGAGCTTTTCATGCGCCACCCCAATCAGGTGCTGTCGCGCACCCAGATTCTCAACCGGGTGTGGGAGTACGACTTCGACCCGGGCAGCAATGTGGTCGATGTCTACGTGAGCTACCTGCGCCGCAAGCTGAATCGAGACGGGCTGGCACCGCTGATCCACACCGTCCGCGGAGCCGGCTACCGGCTGCTCCCGGTCCCCGGTCAGGGGAACTGAAGGGAATCTAATGTTCCTCCCACGACCAGCTCATCACCGGGGTGAATCCTTCAAGAAGCGCACGGAGCGCCCCTTGGAGGAGATCGACGATGAGAACAGCAGTGGCAGGTGTCGCGGTCGGAGCGGTGGCGGTGGCAGGGGGGGTCTGGGCCGCCACCCGGGGCGGAACGGCCAGTCCCGTCCCCACCCGGGTCAGCCTGGTGGCGGCGACCAGCCCCGTTGCGGCGGCCGACCAGGCAGCGCTCACATATGTCAGTCAGAACTACCCGGGCGCCGGGACGGCAAAGGTCTTGCGGACCGAGGCGGACACAGAGCACGGTGTCCCGGTCTACGACGTCGTGGTCCAGGCGCCCAACGGCGCCACCTACTCCCTCTCGGTGCGTGCCAGCAATGACTCTGTCCTCGCCGCCCACCCTGGCGAGTCCAGCCCCACGCCCCTGGGCACCTTGACGGGCCCCTCCCCCACCTCGCCCGAGACCCCCCAACCGAGCCAGACTCCCGAGCCCAGGGACACTCCGGACGCCCAGCAAACCCCCGAGGCCCAGCAGACTCCGGAGGCCACGGCTAGCCCGGAGAGCTCAGGGAGCAGCCCCGACCAGAACAGCTCCGGTGGGGACTCAAGCCAGTCGCCCCAGTCCGCTGACGGCTGAACCGGGTGGTGGGTGGGAGGCGGCAGCGTCTCACCCCCCACTCCCTGCGATCCAGCGCCGCAGGGCGGGGCTGCCAGGCGTGTGCCGGACGCCGGGCCGTTTCGACTTTCATCCGGAGTTGCTGGAGCCGCATCTGCCATACGGTAGGGGACCCGGCGCCGGCTGGCCGGGATGTCAAAACCGGCACCGGGTAAGCGGGTCCACTTGGCCCCGGTGACAGCGCGAGGCTGAGGGGGAGGCGGCCACCCAGGAGCCCGCCGCGCAGCGGGCGAAACGGCGGCAGAGCCGCTCCGGCAGTGGGCCTCAGCCGGTGCCGGGGTGGGTAGGGGTAACCCCGCCGGGCATCAGGACGTCGAATCCATCCGGCTCCACCAGATACCCCGGCGCGGTGCCGGGCACTCCCTTGACCCCGTACTGCCAGACGGACGCCCCGGTGGCCGGGTCGATGGCGATCATGCGGTCGTTGTGATCGTCATTGAGCATGAAGACGCCGCTGGGAAGTAGCTCGACCAGTGAAGGATGGTTCAGGGCGCCCGGCCCCGACCTCACCTCGTAGCGGTACAGCGTCTGCCCCTGGCTGTTGAACTCCAGGATCACCCCGGGGTTGGTGTATCCGGCGATCAGGTAGGTGTCTGGTCCGACCTGCTGGGGATCCGAGGGGTAGGTCAGGTTGAGCCTGGCAGTCCACACCAGATGGCCGCTGGTGGTGTACTCACTCACCCATCCCCCGTTGATCTCGGAGATCAGGAGATTGCCGTTGGGAAGCGGGGTGTCGCCATTGGGGGATCCCAGGTGAGTGGGCGGAGCGTGCACGCAGGACCTGGTGGTCCCGATCTGGCTGGCGATCGACCCGTTGAGGTTGATGATCAGGACTCGGCAGTTGGCGATGTCGGCCACCGAGACCTGCCCGGACTTCAGCTGGTAGGCGTCGTCAGGGGTGTTGAGGTACCCGGGTGCACTGCCGGCCACCCCGGGGTGGCCGTAGGTCCAGAGGACCTTGCCTGATGGATAGGCGATCTTGACGATCTCCTGATAGCTCTCCATGTTGATGATGATGCTGGTGCCGTGGTTGGCGAAGAAGGCGTCGTCGGGATAGAAGAAACCCCCGGGCGGGGGAGGGGCGGACGGGTTGGGGTAGGTCCAGATGACCTGTCCCTCGGGGTTGAGCAACAGGATCCGGTTGGCGCCGGCGTCGGCGATCAGCAGGTTGCCACCGAAGTACGGCGAGCCCGCGCCGGCCTCCCCGGCCATCCCGAACCCCGTGTTGGGGATGAGCATCTGGACCGCTGACACCGGGCCCTGGGCGCTCTCCCCGCCCACCAACCAAGCCCGCTGGCCCAGAACCGCGATGGCGGCGTGAGACACCGGTACCCGGAGCTTCCCGGCCACGAGGAGCCGGTCGGACTGGGGGTCGAAGGCCCAGATGGCGCCGTTGGGGGCTGTCCCCCCCACCGACGAGGTCTCACCCCCGGCCACGTACAAGGTGCCTGCGAGGGTGGCGGCGCTGGCCCCGGTGAGCGGCTCGGGAAGGGAGCCCACAACGCGGGCGGCCCCCGTGGCGGGGTCGATCTGCTGAACGGCGGCGGTGGGCTCTCCGTCCGCGGTCTGCCCGCCGAAGACGTAGATGAGGCCGCCCAGCGCGGCGACGGCGGGGTAGCGGACCGGGACCGGGAGCTGGGCAACCGTCCGGAAGTTCGCTCCGTCTGTGGTGGCGAGGACGGCGGAATCGAAGGAGCTCCCGTCATAGCCCCCGATCACGTAGGCCGTCCCCCCTATCGCCACCGCCGCCGAATCGGAGCGGGCCTGGGGGAGCGTGCCCGCCTGGACCGCGGCCCCAAGCGCGGCGGGCAGCCGCTGCACCGTGGCAGAGCTGGCCACCACGCCTCCACCGAAGACCAGCGGCTGTCCCGCCAGGACCACGCCGGCGGCATCATGGAGGGGACCCAAGAGGGCCCCGGAGCCAGTGAGGGCGCCGTTGGAGGTGTTCAGGGTGAAGACGCCAGAGGCCGAGCCACCACCAGACTCCAGGCCACCCAGGATGGTCAGCCGGCCGGCTCCCGGCCCTGGCAGGACAACCTCGCGACTGATGGGGTTGGGAAGCGACCAGGGCAGCAGCCCCGACTCTGCCGCAGGAAGCTGCAGGGCCGCGGCGGATGGGGAGGGAGCCGGCGGCGAAGGCCGGGAATCCTTGACCGGATGGGTGGCGCACCCCGCGGCGCTGAGCGCCAGAGCCCCCAGGGCGCCCACCGAGGCCACAAGCCGTTGAGGTCGCGAGGGGCCGCGGAGCGCTGAAGGGAGGCGACTCATCTGACTCCTGGACCGGTCCCCAGCTGCCACCCGTCCTCGTTGGAGCGAGTCTGGGCGTCGCCGGGCGAAGTTTCTCTGGCTTGGGGCAGAGGGGTGGGGCCTGCCGAGGTGTCGCGCCAGCCCCCATCCGCCCCGCCCGCGATGGCTCGCGCCAGCCTAGCGGGTCATCCTGAGGATTGGCTGGGCGACCGCCCGGCCCGCCAGTGGTACCGTGGCGGCGGTGCGCGTCCGCTCACTCGCCTTCCGCACCGACCTAATGGCCCTGCGCCTGGCCGGTGGTGAGCTGGAGGACGGCGGGGACCACCTGGTGGCTCGCGCTCCCGGCAACCCCCATTTCTACTGGGGCAACTTCGTCCTCCTTGCGGGCACGGCCCCGGTGGAGGACGCATCCCGGTGGCTCCAGACCTTCGCTAGGGCCTTCCCGGGCGCCCAGCATGTCGCGATCGGGTGGGACCGTGGGTCGGAGCGCGGCGCAAGCCGCCTCCAACCCCTGATTCGAGCGGGATTGGAGCTGACAGTGGACAGGGTTCTGCTGGCGGAGCGGCTCTCCTCGCCCCGGCGCCCTCCGGCCGCCACCGAGGTGCGCCGGCTGGCCGGAGAGGACGACTGGGCGCAACTGCAAGAGCTCACGGCGGCCTGCTGGTCGGGCGACGGCAGCCCCGAGTTCCAGGCGGCCCGGCAGGCAGACTTTCGGCGGATGGAAGCCACCGGACGCGCCGTCTTCTTCGGTGCCTACCGGGGGGGAAAGCTGGTCTCCGGATGCGGGATCGTCAGCGGGCGGGGCCGAACCGCCCGCTTCCAGCACGTGCAGACCCATCCGGAGCACCGGGGCCAAGCGCTCGCCAGCGCCGTCCTGATCGCGGCGTCCCATCACGCCGAGACCCAGTTCCTGGCGCGACGGCTGGTGATAGTGGCGGATCCCGGTGGACCGGCCATACGCCTGTACCGGGAGCTGGGCTTCAGAACGGCGGGATCGCAGCTGCAGCTCACCACCGCCCCGGGGGTCAACCCGGCGACACCCGGGTGATTTCGCGCTGGGGATTGCCATAGGTCCAGACTAGGCTCCGACTGGGGTCTTCCCCCCAGTTGAGTCGGAGGGATGTGGATGGGCGCCGAGACCGCGCTGCCGAGAGTGTGGGATGTCATGAGCCGGGACGTGGTGTCCATCCCCAGCCACGCGCCCCGGGCCGAGGCGGTCAGCACCCTGAGGCGGCGCCGCCTGGTGACAGCCCCGGTGGTGAACGAGCACATGGAGGTGGTGGGGACGCTCGGTCCGCGCGAGCTCACCCGCCGCCGCGGGCACACCGTCGAGGACTGCATGTCCACGCCCGCCCAGACCCTCGACGAGGAGCGACCGCTGACCGAGGCCGCCGACCTCCTCCTGAACCGCCGTCTCAGCACCCTGCCGGTGGTCAGCCACGGGAAGTTGGTCGGGAGGCTGTCCCGCACCGCCCTCGTCTCGTTCTTCTGCCACCACGTCTGGGTGTGCGGCCGGTGTGGCGCCTCCCAGCGCGGGCTCACCCCGCCATCCACCTGCCCCGATTGCGGCCGACCGTCCAGCGAGTTCCACCTCGAAGACTCCTGGCCCGGCCTCTGAGAGAGCTCACCGTCCCGCGCCAGCGGGCGGTGTCTTGGTGTCGCTCCGGTGAGGAGACTGCGCCTCTCCCCGATCGAGATGGCGATCACCCGGCTGGAGCCGGGAGCGGAGATCCCAGCGTGGGCTTGGTCCGGCGGGTGGAGCAGCGTCACCAGCACCGTGGACGAGGTCTCCATCGTCCACTCCTGGGAGTTCACCGCCGCCGGAGGCAGGCGCAGCGGCCCCTGGCGGATGCTCACGGTCGAGGGCACGCTGTCCCACGAACTCGTCGGGGTCCTGCTGGCGCTGCTCGGTCCACTCGCGGCCGCCGGCATCCCGGTCTTCGTGCTCTCGACCTTCGACACCGATCACGTCCTGATCCCGTCGCCCCGCCTCGAGGCCGCTTTGGCGGCCCTGACGGGCGCCGGTCACCTTGTCGTTAAAACGCCAGCGGGCTAGCCCGCGGCGGTACGGGCGGGCGGCCCTAGCTCTTACGCGGTGCCCGGTCCTGCCGGCGGTGGTGCTGGTGGTAGCGGAAGAGGGAGAGCACCGTCCAGATGATGGCCAGAGCTATCACCACGTGGATGATCAGCGACAGCGCCGGCAGCACCACGAAGAAGATCACGAAGAGGGCCACCAGGACCACCAAGACCAGGGAGAGGGGATGGCGCAGGAGATGGGTCATAACCGGATGGTACGCCTCAGCCCGGGTCCCAGCCCGCTGGAGCGGGAGACAGCATCGCCCTCAGAAGGGAAGGTCGTCGTAGATCGAGCCTCGCTCCCGCCGGCGGCGCAGGGGCTCGTCCGGATGCACCATCTCCACCACCCGGCTGGGGTGGGTCGCCGCCCCCGGAACCCGCCATCTCTCCGCCCCCCTGCCCTGCCGGCGCTGCGGGCGGCGCTCCTGGCGATGGGATGCCACGGGCCGGCGTCGGCCGGCCGGAACGCTGCGTGCGCTGCGCGGGCTGGCCGCGAGAGCGTCTGAGAGCCGGGAGGCCACCTCCCGGCGCACCCTGCGGTAGGCCCAGCGCTCGGCCCGCCCCAGGCTGTCACGGTAGAGGGCGAGGAAGAGCAGGATCGCGGTCATGCCCGCCACCAGCGCCCAGCCCCTCACGGTCGTCACGACAGTCCCCTGCCTGGCCGCCTTCAGGCGGGATGCCGCCTGCCGCGCCAGGGCCGCCTGATAGGCGAGCTGCTGGGCGTGAATGGTCTTGATCTGGGGGGCGAAGGCGATGATCCCGTTGTAGATCCCCTGGGCCAGCTGCTGCCGGAAGCCGGGCTCGGCGAGCAGCTCAGAGTCCTTCTGGTTGCTCATGAACCCGGACTCGATGGTCACGGTGGGCATGGTGGCATGCACCCACAGCTGGGGCAGCGGCTGGATCCCCCGGTTGCCCATCCCGTATGGCGCGATGGTCTTGCCCATGGACTGGTCGATCGCCTGGGCGAAGGCGGTGTCCCAGGAGTGCGGGGTGAAGACGGTCACCCCCTCCAGGCTGGCGGTGCTCCAGTCGTTCACCCAAAGGCTCACGAAGACGTTGGCGTGGTTGTCTTCG
>JAJYWQ010000001.1 GCA_021791415.1 bacterium
GGAGAGCGGACAATGACCCGGTGACAGCGCAGGAGGAGTGGGCCCGGGCACTGGCTGCCTGGGCCATCCCCGAGGAGATCCTGGCCCAGGCCGGGGAATCCCCCTGGGACCTGCCACCCCAGGCCTTCGCCGCCCGCGCCGAGAGGGCGCTGGGGTCAGCCCTCTCCCCGACCCACCAGAGGGCGCTGGAGGCGCTTCCCCCCGGAGGCACTGTCCTGGACGTTGGCGCCGGGGGCGGCGCGGCCAGCCTGCCTCTGGCGAGCAGGGCGGGTCTCATCGTGGCCGTGGACCAGAGCCAGGAGATGCTGGCGCGAATGTCCGAACTGGCCAGCGGCCGGGTGCGGCTGCGGGAGGTGCGGGGAGTCTGGCCCCAGTCCGCGTCCGCGGTGCCTCCGGCGGACGTGGTCGTCTGCGCCAACGTGGCCTACAACGTCCCGGCCCTGGACGAGTTCGTCCTCGCCCTCGGCGCCCGTTCCCGGCGGCGGGTGGTCCTGGAGCTTACCTGGCGCCACCCGCAGGCATCCCTCAACTGGCTCTGGCAGCGGTTCTGGGGGCTGACCCGCCCGGAGAGCCCCACCGCCGCCGACGCCGCGGCAGTGATAGAAGAGGCCCTGGGGCGGCGGGTGGAGATAGTGCGTTGGCAGAGGGAGGAGTCGGAGCTGGCCGGCCCGGGCCCGGAGGAGGTCGCCTGGCTCAGGCGGCGGCTCTGTCTGGATCCCTCTTTGGAGCCGGAGCTGGCCGCCGCGCTGGCGGAGCACCGGGCTTCCGGCGACGCCGACCAGATGGCCACACTCTGGTGGGACGTGGCCGCTCCCGGGTCCGAGCGTACTGCGGAGCTGGAGACCTAGACGGGACGGTCGCCCCTCAGCGGGAGCGGACCACCTGGGTGCCGGCCAGCTTGTCCATCCAGCCCTGCTTCTTGGGGTCAAAGGCCGCCCAGAGGAATCCCAGCAGCAGGGGGATGCCGGAGATGAGGTAGCCGATGTAGCGGACCACCGCCTGGGAGGGCTTGAGCGGGCCAAAGGTCACAGAGTCCACGACCCGGATCCCCACCATCTGCTGTCCCAGGCTCGCCCCCCGGGTGGTCCAGAACCAGCTGAAGTAGGCGAGCTCCAAGAGGAGGATTATGAGCGTGGGAACTGACGAGCCGGTGCGCACGGTGATGGTCACCCCGCCGACCACCTCGGTGGTGGTGGTGGTGAAGAGAGCGCCGAGGATCAGCTGGACCACGAAGAAGATGAGCAAGTCGATGAAGAGCCCGGCGAGGCGCACCCCAAAGCCGGCCAGCTCGGCCGCCGCCACGGCGGGCGGCTCCCCGCCGCCCCCAGCAGGCGGCGGAAAGGCACCGGCGCCGCCCGGGGCCCCGCCGTATCCGCCGTCACCGGGTGGAGTGACCTCGCTCATCTCGGTTACCTCATGGGAAGCGGCGAGAAGCGCACGTGGGACGGGACCATACCCGGGAGGCGGCTCGGGCGTCAACCGGGGGGCGGGTCAGCTCTCCAAAAGGCTGGTGGCCTCGTCCAGCGGATAGTCGAAGCGCATCACCTCGAAGTGGCGCTCGACCACCCACTGCAGGAAGGAGGCGTGCAGTGGGTGGGTGACGTAGGCGTCCATGGCCGCCTGGTCGTCAAACTCGGTCAGCAGGGCAAACTGATACCCCTGCGCCCGCCCCCCGGTGTCGGCGCCGAAGCGCAGCCGCCGAAGCCCGGGGATCACCCCGGCCCAGGGGGCGATCTGCCGGCGCATCTCGGCCTCCACCTCCGGGCCCGGAGTGGTGGGAAGGCGGAACAGGACCAGGTGCTGCACCGGCTTCCCCACGCCGCCCTTACCGGACCTCATCCCCCGCTCAGAAGAACTCGAAGTACTCATTCTGCTCCCAGTCGGTCACCGTGGAGAGGAACCGAGCCACCTCGGCCCGCTTCATCATGATCACGAAGTCGACGATCTCCCGCCCCAGCTTCTCACGGAAGAAGGCGTCCCGGTCGAGGGCGTCCACCGCCTCCCATAGGGAGCCGGGGAGCGGTGTGGCCTCGGCGGCATATGGGTCGGACGAGACCATGGGAGGCGGCTCGAGCTGGCGGCGGATGCCGTCCAGGCCGGCGGCGATGTTGGCCGCCATGTAGAGGTAGGGATTGGCGGCTGGCTCCCCCAAGCGGTTCTCCAGATGGGCTCCAGGGTCGCCGGGCTGGCCCTGGACCCGGAGCATGGCGCCCCGGTTCTCCAGCGCCCAGGCCACCCGGTCGGGGGCGAACGAGTAGGGGCGGAAGCGCTTGAACCCGTTGATGGTGGGGGTGGAGAAGACGGTCATGGGCACCGCGTGCTCCAGGATCCCGGCGGCGAACTGCCTCCCCACCGCGGACAGCACCTCCTTCGCCCCTCCCTGGAAGGCGTTCTTCCCCCCCTTGAGGTTCCGCAGCGACTCGTGCAGGTGCCACCCGCTGGATGAGACGTTGGGAAGCAGCGGACGGCACATGAAGGTGGCGTGGTAGCCCATCTGGTGGCAGACCTGCTTGATCGCCGAGCGCATCAGGATCATGGCGTCGGCGGAGCCCAGTCCGGGCATGGGGTCGAAGGTGATCTCGGTCTGACCCGGCCCCCACTCGTCCTCGATGCTGCGCAGCGGTAGCCCGATCGCCTCCAGGTGGTCCCGGAGAGGGTTGAGGATCTCGTCCAGCTGGGCGAGGCGGATCTCGGAGAGGTACTGGTACCCCTGGGCCACCATGCTCACCGGAGGCGCCACCGGGGGCCACCCGGTCTGATCGGGGGCGATCCTAGTCCACTCCCGGCGGGTGATGTAGAACTCCACCTCCAGCCCGCTGACGTACTCAAAGCCCATGTCGGCTGCGGCCTGCAGCTGATGGCGCATCACCAGCCGGGTGGACAGGGGGACCTCCTTGCCGTTGCCGAAGTACATGTCGCAGAGGACCCAGCCGGTGGAGTCAGCCCAGGGGAGGACACGGAAGGTCGTGGGGTCGGGGACCAGCACGACGTCGGGGAAGCCGGTCAACTCGGGGATCCCCAGCCCGCCCCCCTCCACGAACAGGGGCGGGAAGACGTGGTTGGCCGTGTCCATGCTCAGCAAGGCGCCGGAGAAGTCCATGCCGTTGCGCATGGCCAGAACGAAGTCCCGGGAGGAGATGAACTTGCCCCGGAGCGCCCCGTGCTGGTCGGCCCACATCGCCCGGACGGTGCGGATCCCCTGGTCCGAAACCTGCGCCTCCGCCCGCTCGGCGGCGGCACCCTTGGCCTCGTCGTAGAGCCCGTGCTCGGCCACGAAGCCCACCTTGCCCATCGCCAGATCCTGGCTGGGGATGGTCGTCATCGCACCCTCCTTCTCATCTCTCCTGCTGGTGCAAGCTCAGCCCGCACTCCGCGATCCGGACGTGGCCACCTCGTGCTCCCCCACCTCTACCGTGGTGCCCACGGGGATGAGCCGCTGGTTCCCCGCACCGGCGAAGCAGAGCTCGAATACCGCCTGGTCCCCGGAGTGGAGCGCGGTGGCGGCCAGTTGGGCCCCCGCGACCTCGAACCTCCACATGGAGTTCATGGTGGAGCCGGCGTAGGCCAGGGCGGGCCCGCGGGCGGGAAGATAGCCGAAGTTGGCGGTCCCGCCGAGCCGGCGGTGCACCTCGAGGAGGGCCGCGTCGGCCGGCCAGCCGCTCTGGAGCAGCCGCTGGAGCAGCCGGAAACCAACCTCGCTGTCCGCCCGGCCCTCAAGCAGCCCGGCGAAGTTCTGGCGCTCCTCCTCGGCCCCATCCAGCCGCCCGTTGTGGGCGAAGGCGAACCCGCCCTCCTCGGTCCGGAACGGCTGGGTGTCGGCGAGGGAGATCTGGGAGAGGTTGGACGGGCGGCGGAGATGGACCATGAAGTGAGTGGAACGCGCCGCGGCGGTCTGCTCCCTGCCCGCGGGATCCTGGGCGAGTGAGCTGGGGTGGCGGTAGGTGCGGACCTCGCCCTCCTCCCTCCAGGCCACACCCCACCCATACCCTCCCAGGCCGAACCGCTCCAGGCTCTCCACCCAAGGCAGGGATGCCTCGAAGGGCGTCGGCTCCGGCCAGGCCACCAGCAGCAGCTCACACATTCAGTTCAACCTCCACGCCTTCTGCCGCCGGCGCCCGCCCGTCCAGAGGTCGACTCGGCCTGGCGGGCCGCCAGCAGCTGTTGGGCCAGCTCCAGGTCGAACGCCTTGGGGGGGTGATCGGTGAGCGAAAGGAGGGTTTCGGTGCGATGCACCCCGGGGACCTTCCAGACCCGGTCGAAGAGGCACTCGCGCAGATGCTGCTGGTCCCGCACCCGAAGGCGGACCAGGAGGTCGGAGGAGCCGGTCACTATCTCCACGCGCTCCACCTCGGGCAGGGCGCTCAGAGCGGCCACCGTCTCGCGCTGCTCCCATCCCTGAACCCCGGTCACCGCCACGAAGGCGGTCACCCCGAACCCCAGCCGTCCCCAGTCCACTATCGCCCGGTAACCCTGGATGACCCCGGAGCGCTCCAGCCGGGCGATCCGCTCGGCGACCGCCGGGGCGGACATGCCGACCTGCTTGGCGATCTGGCGCACCGAGCCGCGCGCATCCGTGAGCAGGTTGACCAGGATGGCGAGGTCGACGGCGTCGGCACTGGCGGGCGGCGGGGGCTCCACGCCCCGGTTGCCATTGGTAAGGTGTTTCTCCGCAGCCGCCATCACTTGGCGGTCCAGCGCTCGGTCCTCACCCTTACATCATAGCGGGTACTGGTATAATCTGGCCTTCCATGTTGTGCTCGAGTCCTCGAGGGGCTCGGCGCGCGGAGGAGCCGGGGAGAACCAAAGTGAGCCTTGCCGACCAGTACTTCAGCCAGGCGGGGTCGGGGCGCCCGCCCACCGCCCCGGGACGCTTCGAGGATTTGGCCCGTGGCGGAGACCCTGTCCAATTCGTACCCGGGTTGGAGTTCCGCTATCTGCTGGGCGAGCGGACCATGCTCATGGCGGTACGCTTCCAGCCCCACACCGAGGCGCCCCGGCACGTGCACGACGAGGAGCAGATCACCCTGGTGATCGAGGGTGAGCTGGAGTTCGAGCTCGATGGGGAGACCCGCACTCTTCAGCCGGGCCAGGTGGCGGTGATTCCGGCCAACGTCCCCCATGCCGCCCGCACCCACGCGGTCGCCTGCCTGGAGTACGACGTTTTCAACCCCCCGCGGCAGGCGCTCCTCGACCTGGCGGACGCCGCCCGTCAGGCGGCGGGCTAGGGGTTGGAGCTCGGCCTCCAGGGGCGGCGGGCGCTGGTGACCGGGGGGTCGAAGGGGATCGGGTACGCCATTGCCGAGGAGCTGCTGAGGGAGGGGGCGGCGGTGGCGGTCTGCGCCCGCCATGCCGAGGAGCTCAGCTCCGCCGCGAGGGAGCTGGAGAAGCTGGGAGCGCCCGTCGTCGCCCGGGTCGCCGACGTGACCCAGGCCGCCGAAGTGGAGGAGCTGGTGGAGACGGCGGCGGGGCAGCTCGGCGGCCTGGACATCCTGGTGAACAACGCCGGCCGCGCCCACCCGGGAACCTTCGCCACCCTAAGGGACCAGGACTTCCAGGCCGACCTTGAGGTCAAGCTCTTCTCCCAGGTCCGCTGCAGCCGGGCCGCCCTCCCCCACCTACGCCGCGGCGGAGCGGGAACGATCATCAACATCAACGCCATCTACGGGCGCCAGCCCGACCCCGCCTTCTTCGCCACCACCGTGGACCGGGCGGCCTGCCTGGCCCTGAGCAAGGCGCTGGCGATGGAGCTGGGGCGGGAGGGGATCCGGGTGAACAGCGTCAACATCGGCTTCGTGCGCACCCCGCAGTGGGAGAACATCCACCGCCTCAGGGCGCCGGAGCTGGGTCTCGAGCAGTTCCTGGCCGGCGTCGCGGAGCCGGAGGTGCCCCTGGGCAGGTTCGGCGAGCCGGGCGAGGTGGCCGGGCTGGTCGCGTTCCTGGCCAGCTCGCGGGCCAGCTACATCAGCGGGGCGTCCATAGACGTCTCCGGAGGCATGGGGAGGTACGTATGACAGCGCCTGGCGAGATCGTGTACTTCGAGGGTCGCTTCGTTGCCCAGGCGGAGGCGAAGGTGCCGATAACCACCCACGCCTTCAACTACGGGACCGGCTGCTTCGAGGGGATCCGGGCCTACTGGAGCCCGCGCCAAGAGCGGCTCAACGTGGTGCGCCTGCAAGAGCACGCCGAGCGGCTGCTGCGCTCCGCGCACATCCTGCACCTGGAGCCCCCCCCAGGGCTCACCGTGGAGCGAGTGGGCGAGATCGTGGTTGACCTCTTGGCCCGCAACGAATACCGGGAGGACGTCTACGTCCGGCCCATCCTGTACAAGTCGGGAGCCACCATCAAGGTGACCCTATCCGGCATCAGCAGCGACCTCTGTATCTACACCCTGCCCTTCGGCGACTACCTGGACATCCGCTCCGGCCTGCGCGTGATGATCTCGGCCTGGCGGCGGATCGACGACAACTCCATCCCCAGCCGGGCCAAGCCCACCGGCGCCTACCTCAACGCCGCCCTTGCCTCGGACGAGGCCCGAGCCCGCGGCTTCGACGAGGCGATCATGCTGACCGGGGACGGGCACGTGTCGGAGGCGTCCTCCTCCAACCTCTTCCTGGTCGAGCAGGGTGTCCTGGTCACCCCCCAGGCCACCGACGACGTGCTGGTGGGCATCACCAGGGACTGCGTCCTGGCGCTGGCCCGCGAGCGGGGTCTGCAGGTCGAGGTGCGCCGGGTGGACCGCAGCGAGCTGCTGGCCGCGGATGAGGCCTTCCTGGCCGGGACCGGTGTGCAGATCGCGCCGGTCACCGAGGTGGACGGCCGGACCATTGGCGGGGGTGGGCTGGGGCCGGTGACCAGGGAGCTGCAGGACGCCTACCTCAAGGTGGTGCGCGGAGAGACCGATGAGTGGCAGGAGTGGCTGACCCCGGTGGGAGCACCGGAGACGGCCGGCGCGGGGAGGGACTGAGGTGGCGATGGTGAAGCTGATCGACGAGGCGGAGGCGACGGGCCTGGTGAAGGAGGTCTACGAGGAGATCATGTCCTCGCGCAACCTCGCCCGGGTGCCCAACTACTGGAAGGCGCTGGCCCACCAGCCGGAGTACCTGGCCGCCACCTGGAACAAGCTCAAGGCGGTGATGTCCGAGGGTCGGCTGGACCGGCGCACCAAGGAGATCATCGCGGTGGCCGTTTCGGCCACCAACAACTGCTCCTACTGCCTCTCCAGCCACACCGACGCCCTGCGCCAGCTGGGCTTCGACGACGCCGACCTCCTGGAGCTTATGGCGGTGGTCGACTTCTTCAACGGATCCAACGCGGTCGCCTCGGGGCTCAAGGTGGAGTACGAGCCCCCGGTTTTCCGGGAGCCCAGCTGATGGCCGCCGGCCCGGTCTGGGGAGGCGCCAGATGATCGACAGCCACGGGCACCCGGTGTCGGAGGCGGGAGGGCCTCTGGACCTCTCGTCGATCAACGTCCAGCTGGCGGAGACCGCGGACGAGCGGGCCGAGAGGGCCCTTAGCAGCCCTTCCCGGCTCAGCCACGAAATCCTCTCGGTCCGGCTGGCGAGGTACCTGGGCTGCGAGGTGGAGGAGGTGGGCGAGGCACGGGGCCAAGCCAGCTCCGACTGGCCCGGTTACGTGCGCGGCCTGTTTGCGGACGCCGGGATCCACGGCGTGGTCCTGGACCCGGGGTGGAGGTTGGACGCCACCACCGCCCAGGCGGAGCGCTTTGCGGAGTTGATCGGCTGCCCGGTGCGGCCGATCCTGCGGCTGGAGCCGCTGATCGACCAGATGATCGGGGACGGCGCCGGCGCCCAGGAGGTGTTCTTCGCCGTGCAGGAGGCGGTCCGGCAGGCGCCGGGCAGCGGCTACCGGGGGTTCAAGACGATCATCGCCTACCGTACCGGGCTCCATGTGGACCCCGAGTCCAACCTGGAGAGGGCGCAGCGGTCGCTGGACGAGACCAAGGGCCTGCCCCCAAGGCGCCGGGGGAAGGCTCTGCGGGACCTCATCCTCCGTTCGGCCCTGGGCTGGGCGGCTGACATGGGAATGCCCTTCCAGATCCATACCGGGTTCGGGGACTCGGAGATCCGCCTCAGCGAGGCCAACCCCCTTTTGCTCGAGGAGCTGCTGCAGACTCCTGAGGGGAGGGCGGCCACGGTCGTGCTGATCCACGGCTCCTACCCCTGGCACGAGGAGCTGGCCTTCCTCACGCTGGCCCGGCCCAATGTGTATGCGGAGATCTCCGAGTTCAACCTCTACACGGTGGGCACGGTGGCCCAGCGGCTGGAGCAGATCCTGGACTTCGCCCCCACCGCCAGGGTCCTCTGTGGCACGGACGGGCACGGACACCCCGAGACCTACTGGTTCGGCGCCCATGTGCTCCGGGAGGCATGGGCCACGGTGCGCCGCCGTTGGGCCGACCAGGGGGCCCGGAGCAGCTGGCTCGAGCAAGTCGAGCAGGACATCATGGAGCGCAACACAGCTCGCCTTTACGGCTTCTGAGCCGCCCGGCTGGGGGCGCTCAGGCGGCTGGTGGGCCGGCACGTTCCGGCATCCGACCGGCCCGCTTCAAGGCATCGCGCAGCAGCACCTCGATCTGGGCGTTCACGCTGCGCAGCTCGTCGGCGGCCCAGCGGGCGAGAGCTTCGTGAACCGCCGGGTCGACCCGCAGAAGTACCGGTTTGCGTCCCGCCGCGATTCAGGGATAGAGCGTCCCGGCGTGGACCACCGGCGAGGCGGGCTGGTCGCTGCAGGGCACCACCATGAGGTTGCTCACCATCGCCGCCTTGCGCTCCTCGTCCAGCTCCACGATCCCGCGCCGTTTGAGCTGGTCGAGGGCCATCTCCACCGTCCCCACCGCCCCGTCGACGATCCTCTCCCGCGCGGCCACCACCGCGGACGCCTGCTGCCGTCTCAGCATCGCCTGGGCGATCTCCGGCGCGTAGGCCAGGTGGCTGATGCGGACCTCGACGATCTCCACCCCGCCGATGGCCACCCTGTCGGCCACCTCCTGCTCGAGCTCGTGGGCCAC
>JAJYWQ010000067.1 GCA_021791415.1 bacterium
ACAGCCCCCAGGACACCCTCTCCCGGCTCGAGACCATGGTGCTCATGGCCGGCGCCGACCTTCCCTCGCGGGCCATCCGCGAGCAGATCGCCGCGGCGATCAACATCATCGTCCAGCAGGCGAGGCTGCGGGATGGCAGCCGGCGCGTCGTGGCCATCTCCGAGGTCCAGGGCTTTGACGGCGAGAAGGTGGCGCTCCAGGACATCTTCGTGTACCAGCAGGAGGGGCTGGACGACGACGGCCGGGTGATCGGCAGCTTCCGCCCCGTCGCCGAGCCCAGGTTGCTCCCCGACCTCAAGGCGATGGGCGAGCCGGTGGACCCCGCCATCTTCCACGAGCCACAGCCCTCCGCCGCGGACAGCGCCGCATGAGCGCCCTGCCCATCCTCTTCGATGCCCTGGGGGCGCTGGCGGTCTTCGCCGCCATCGCCGCCGTGGGCCTGGCCCGAACCCGGAGCCGCGAGGCCGACCTCGATGAGCGCGTCCGCCGCTTCGCGGAGGCGGGGGCGGGGCTGATGGTGAGCGTACCCGAGGGGTCGGAGTCCGAGCCAAAGGGGCCCCTCGCCCGCCTCCTCGGCCGGCTCAGGGGAAGCGGCCGCAGCGCTCCCCAGGTGCTGGCCAGCCAGCGCGGTCGTTCGGCGGCCATCTCCGAGGCGCTGGGACGCGCCGACCTCAAGCTCCGCCCCGCGGAGTGGTACCTGATAAGGGTGGGCACAGTGGTGCTCCTGGTCCTGATCGGGCTGGCCGTGTACCGCAACCTCATCTTCGCCGCCATCCTGGCGGTGGTGGGGGTGTTCATCCCACCTCTGGTTCTGCGCTTTCGCGAGCGCCGGCGCTCCCGCCGCTTCAACGACCAGCTGGGAGACGTCCTGGTGCTGCTGAGCAACGCCCTCAAGGCCGGGTACAGCTTCCCGCAGGCGATGGCCAGCGTGGCCCGTTCCGCCAACCCCCCGGTTTCCGAGGAGTTCTCCCGGGCCAACCGGGAGATCCAGCTGGGGGTCAACACCGACGAGGCGCTGAGCCACATGGTCACCCGCATCCGCTCCGAGGACCTGGACCTGGTGGTGACCGCCGTCCAGATCCAGCGGGTCGTGGGCGGTAACCTCGCCGAGATCCTGGACAACATCGCCTTCACCATCCGGGAGCGGATCCGGATCAAGGGCGAGATCCGCACCCTGACCGCCCAGGCGAGGGCTTCCAGCTACATCATCACCGGGCTGCCCATCGGCCTGGCGCTGATCCTGCAGGCGATCAACCCCCAGTACATCGCCCCCCTGCTCACCTTCAAGGGCCCGGGACCCTACATCCTCATCGTCTGCGCCTGCTCCATCGCCATCGCCTACTACATCATGCAGCGCATCGCCAACATCGAGGTCTGAGCCATGTCGGTTGACGCCATCCTCGTCGGGGTTCTGGCGGCGGTAGCCGTCTTCTTCGTGGTGGTGGGGGTGACCTCGCGCACCGCCGCGCCGGTGGACCTCCTGGACGCCCGGCTGGCTGTGTACGAGGCCCCGGAGGCCAACCAGACCCTGGACCAGATCGAGCTCTCCCGCCCCTTCAGCGAGCGGGTGCTGCGGCCCTTCTTCGACCGCATCGGGAAGCGGCTGGCGGCTCTCCAGCCGCGCGATCGGGCGCAGAAGATGCAGGTGATGATCGATCTCGCGGGACGACCCATGGGGATCAACGCCGCCAGCCTCATCGCCATCCAGGTGGTGCTGGGGGTGGTGCTGGGCCTTGTCTGCCTGGGGCTGGCGGTGCTGCTCGGCTTCGCCTGGTGGCTCGGTCTGGTCTTCGGGGTGGTGTTCGGGTACATCACCCCCCAGTACCTCCTTAAGCGCACGGTCTCGGCACGCCAGAAGGAGATAATCCTGGCGCTGCCCAACAGCCTGGACCTGCTCACCATCAGCGTGGAGGCCGGGCTGGGCTTCGACGCCGCCCTCAACCGGGTGGTGGAGAAGTTCGACAACGCCCTCTCCCGGGAGTTCGCCTTCGTCCTCAACGAGATCCGGCTGGGCCGGCCCCGGCAGGAGGCACTGGAGGAGATGGGCAAGCGCTCGGGGGTTCCCGAGCTAAACGCCTTCATCCAGGCGCTGGTCCAGTCGGACCAGCTCGGGGTGGGGATCGCCCGGGTGCTGCGCATCCAGTCGGACGAGCTGCGCCGCCGCCGCCGGCAGCGCGCCGAGGCCAAGGCCCAGCAGGCCAGCCTCAAGATGCTCTTCCCCATGGTCGGTTGCATCTTCCCGACGCTGTTCGTGATCCTCCTGGGGCCGCCCGCGGTCCACCTGCTCTTCCATGTCGGCTGATCGCGGGGCCCTGCCGGAGCGGGCGGACTTCGTGGAGGTGCTCCTTCCCGACGGCCGCCGGCTGGCCAACCGGGTGAGGGTGGCGAGGGGACTCCTGAGCCGCTTCTTCGGCCTGATGGGCCAAAGGGAGGTGCCGCCGGGGGAGGGGATCTGGCTGGTCCCCTGCCGCAGCATCCACATGTTCTTCATGCGCACAGCCATCGACCTCCTGTTCCTCGACGCCGAGGGGGAGGTGGTGCGCTCGGTGTCCCGGATGCGGCCCTGGTCGCTGCGTCCCTTCTCGGTCACCCTAGTGCCGGTGCGGGGCGCCCGCTCCACCCTGGAGCTGGCTCCAGGCACCCTGGAGCGGATGGGCTTCTCCCCGCCCGCCCGGCTCCTCCTGCGCCCGGCGCCCGGGCTCTCCCCCCAACCACAGCTGACTTTGGAGTAACCCCATGGTGATGTCACAAGCCGAAGCCGCGTCGGACCAGGAGGGATACCTCCAGGCGCTCGGCCCCCTCCGGGTACTGGTCGAGGACGACAACCTCACCGAGATCATGGTGGTGGGCCCCGACATGGTGTACGTGGAGTCGCACGGCCGGATCCTGCTCACCGACGTCCGCTTCAAGGACCAGGAGCACCTCCTAAAGGTCATCGACCTCATCGTCTCCGCGGTGGGGCGGCGGATCGACACCCGTCAGCCCCTCTGCGACGCCCGCCTGCTGGACGGCTCCCGGGTGAACGCCGTGGTCCCCCCGGTGGCCATCGACGGGCCGATACTCACCATCCGCAAGTTCGCCAAGGAGCGCCTTCGGATCACCGACCTGATCCACTTCGGGACCATCACCGAGGCCGCGGCCTCCTTCCTCCAGGCCAGTGTCCTGGCCCGCGCCAACATCCTCATCTCCGGTGGCACCGGGGCCGGGAAGACGACACTGCTCAACATCTGCTCCGGCTTCATCCCACCCGACGAGCGCATCGTCACGGTGGAGGACGCCGCCGAGCTCCAGCTCCACCAGGAGCATGTCTGCCGGCTGGAGTCCCGTCCCCCGGACGTCCGGGGCGAGGGCCGGATCGGCATCCGCGAGCTGGTGATCAACGCCCTGCGCATGCGCCCGGACCGGATCGTGGTGGGTGAGGTGCGCGGCGGTGAGGCGCTGGACATGCTCCAGGCCATGAACACCGGCCACGACGGCTCCATGACCACCGTCCACGCCAACTCTCCCCGGGACAGCCTCTCCCGGCTGGAGACCCAGGTCCTGATGGGAGGGATCGAGCTCCCCAGCAAGGCCATCCGCCAGCAGATCGCCTCGGCCATCAACATCGTGGTCCAGCTCAACCGGCTCCGGGACGGGAGCCGCCGGATCACCGCCATCAGCGAGGTGGTGGGGATGGAGGGGGAGACCATCAGCATGCAGGACATCTTCCTGATGAAGGCCGAGGGGGCGGACGGCCAGGGCAACCTCAAGACCACCCTCGAGCTCACCGGAGTCCGGCCCCAGATCCTCGACCGCCTCTTCGACATGGGGTTGCCGCTGCCTCCCGAGATCTCCCGCCTCTTCCCCGACCGCCGCGGCGACCAGGTGGCGGCGGTCCGGCTGCCCACCCCGCCCGCCGGTCCCCTGCAGCGGCGGCTTGGCTAGACACGCCCGTGCCCTGACCCGGGGCCGCCTGCTCCTGGCGGCCCTGGGCGCCGCCGCCGCTTTCCTCCTGCTGGGCCCGGGCCTTAGCCCGGCCCTGGCCCAGAGCGGATCCCCCACCGGGCTGGACGGTGAGCTGTTCTCGCTGGTCAACCAGGACCGCACCAGCAACGGGCTGGGGGCCCTGGCCAACAACGCCACGCTGGACGGGATCGGCGAGGCCCGACCCTATTACGGCTGCAGCGTCTCCCCGATCTACGGGAGGGCGGCGGACATGCTCAACCGCGACTACTTCTCCCACCAGATCCCCGGCTGCAGCGCCGACGGCGGCTACGTGTGGCCGATCATGTCCGCCGACGGCATCGCCTGGCGGTCGGCGGGGGAGAACGTGGGCTGGAACTCGGGCGACGCCAGCCCGGCGGTGGCCATCAACAGCGCCTTCATGGCCTCCCCCGACCACCGCGCCAACATCCTCGGCGACTACAACATCCTGGGGGTGGGGTCGTGGTACACGGCGTCACCGTGGAACTACCCGGGCAGTGGGGGCGGTCCCTGGAGCGACGTCTACATGTTCGCCGAGGAGTTCGCCCTGGTCGCCGCCTCCGCACCGCCCCCACCGCCGCCACCCCCACCTCCACCGCCTCCTCCGCCCAGCTCGGGTGGGGGCGGTAGCCACTCGACTCCCACGCCCACTCCCGCACCCACCGCGACCCCGCCTCCCACCCCAACCCCCACGCCCAAGCCCCGGCCACCCCGACGGGGGGTGGAGGCGCGCTACCCGAGGACCCAGGGGGGGTTCCTCTCCAATACCATCGAGCAGGTGATCAGCGGCTACCTGGATGAGTGAGGTGGAGGCGGACCAGCCGCCCGTCCTGGAGGCCCAGGACCTCCACAAGTCGTACGCCATCAGCAGGACGCCCCGGGAGGTGGTGCGGGGGATCTCGCTCCAGGTCCGCCGCGGGGAGTTCTTCGCGGTGATGGGCCCGAGCGGCTGCGGCAAGTCCACCCTGCTGCACATCCTGGGGGGGCTGAGCCAGCCCACGACGGGGCGGGTGCGGATCCAGGGTCAGGACCTGTACGAGCTCAGCGACCGGGAGCTGACCGCCTTCCGGCGCAACCGGATTGGCTTCATCTTCCAGTTCTTCAACCTATTGCCCAGCCTCACCGCGGCTGAGAACGTGATGCTTCCCTACCGCCTGGAGCGGGAGCGCGTCTGGCCGCTGCGCGGGCTGGGGCGCGATCGGGACGCCCGCCAGCGAGCCGAGGAGGTCATGAACCTCCTCGGGCTGAGGGGGCTCCAGGGCCACCGTCCTGACGAGATCGCCGGAGGTGAGCAGCAGCGGGTGGCGGTGGCGCGCGCCCTGGTCGCCGACCCGGCGGTGGTGCTGGCGGACGAGCCCACCGGCACCCTGGACTACCACGGGGGCCGTGCGGTCCTGGAACTGCTGCTCAGGCTCTCGCGCCAGGACCAGCGAACCATCGTCATGGTGACCCACGACGTGCGCACCGCCGCCTACGCCGAGCGGGTGGCGATCATGGTGGACGGGGAGATCCGTGAGACGGTGGAGCTGGGCCGGCGCAGCGTCCACGACACCGCCCCCCTGTTGGAGCGCCTCTCAGCCCATGGCCTCTAGGGGGACCGGGCCGTGATCCCCCTTCTCTGGCGGCGCTCGGCGCTGGCGAGGCTCCTGTTGGCGGTGGCGGCGCTGGCCCTGGGGGGAGCCTCGGTGCTGGGGACCCAGCTGGCGGCGGCGGCGCTCCGCCAGCAAGCCCAGCGCGCGGCCCAGCTGGCCGCGGGCAGAGCCCAATACGACATCGCGCCCTTCAGCCGGCCGGGCTTCTCCGCATCCGAGGTGGCCGCCCTGCAGAAGCTCCCGGCGGTCTCCGCCGTCGGCCTCTTGACCAGCAAGGCGGACCTGGCTCGTCTGCCGGGGGGAGGCTTCCAGCAGGTGGTCCTGGTTCTGGTCTACCCGCAGGGGGTGGCCCTTCGGCCCCTTCCGCTGCTGAGGGGAAGTCGGCCGGGTGCCGGGAGGGTGGTCGCGGTCAGCCAGTCCCTGAGCCCGGGGTTTTCCGCCTCCACCGGACAGGGGTCATCCGGCGCGGTCGGGATCGGAGGGTCGATAGGCCTCACCGAGTCCAGGGGAGTGGGGAGCTTCCGGGTGGTGGGTGTGGTGCCCGACTCCGGACCCGGGGCCCCTTTCACCGGGGACGCGGTCTACGTCGACTCGGCGACCGCCCTGCACCTCTTCGCCACTGGGCTCGGCGTCCAGGAGATCGCCGTCCGGCTCCACCCCGGAGCCACCCGGGGAGCCCTCGACCGGGAGCTTCCCTCCGCCCTTCATCAGGACTTCACGGTCAGCGCGGCTCGCCCCGCGGGACAGGACCCGGTCTCGGAGTTGGCCCCGGTCCTGGACGCGGTGACCGCCCTCAGCCTGCTCCTGGCGGTGAGCCTGGTCGGGGCCACCCTCTCGTCCGTGGTCCTGGAGCGCCGCCGGGAGATCGGGCTGGCCAGGCTGGCCGGGGCCAGCCGCACCTTGGTCTTTCGCAGCTTCATCCGGGAGGCCCTGAGTGTGGGGCTGCTCGGTGGGGTGATGGGAGCCGCGGCCGGATACGCCCTGGCCGCCGTGCTGGTGGCGATCTCCAGCACCACCAGCACCGCGCCGGGGGTGGGGATCCGCTTCCAGTGGGAGTGGACGCTGGGGAGTGTGCTGCTCACCGTGGCCCTGGCGCTGGGCGCCTCACTGGTGCCGGCGGTCGAGGCGGCGACGACCCGGCCACTTGAGGCGGTGCGGCCACGGGCGCGGCGGAGCCGTCGGAGCCTGGCCCGCGCCTGGCCCGTGGTGGGCCTCCTCGCGGCCCTGGGGTCGGCGCTTTCCTTCTCGGCCGGCGGTAGCTGGGGGGTGGCCCTGGGGGCAACCCTCACCTATGCCGCGGTTCTCTGCGCCCTTGGATGGCAGGGCCCCCGGTTGGTGGGGATCCTGGCCTCGGTCCTGGGTGGTCTGCTGGCGGCGCCGGTGGCCGCCGTGGCCACGCGTGCGCGGACCCGTCCGGGGCGAACCGCCCTGGCCTTGGGGAGCCTGTTCGTCTCTGTGGCCACAGCGGCCAGCCTGGCGGGGATCACCTCCTCGGCGCTCCTCTCCGGGAACCTCTGGGTGAGCCGCCTTTTCGTGGGCAACTATCTGGTGGTGGGCCCGGTGCCCCAGAGCGACCAGGTTGAGGCCCAGCTCCTGGCATCCGTGCGCGCGGCACGCGATCACCCCTCGGTCTCCGAGGTGGCCCCGGTCCGGTTCATCGCGGGCCGGGTGGGACACCTGGCAGTGACCCTGGCCGCCACCAGCCTGGGCGCCTACTCTGAGAGCGGGGCTCTGCAGTTCGTGGAGGGCCGGCGGGCCGTCTCCTTGCGCCTAGCCCAGCGGGGCCCCTGGGTGATACTCCCCCTCCAGGTGGCGGCGGCCCTGCGGGCGAGGCCGGGGGCCGAGGTTGACGTGGTGACAGCGGGAGGCGCGGCCCGCTTCAGGGTGGCCGGGGTAGTGGCTCACACCCTTCCCGGACCCAGCGGGGTGGAGAGCGTGGTCGTGTCGTCGGGGGTGGCTCGAAGGTACTTCGGATCCCTGGCTTCCGGCTTCAACCTGATCCAGCTGCGGGCCACAGGCCGCGGATCGACGGCCGCGGTGCGGCTGGCGGCCTTCCGTTACGGCATGCAGCCCGAGGAGGTGGCGGCGGTGCGCCAGGGGGTGGACAGGGGGATCCAGGACGACATCGCCCTGCTCTCGGCGGTGGCGCTGGTGGGGGTGGTGGTGGCCGTCCTGGCCGCCATCGACACCGTGGTCCTCGACACCCGAGAGGCGACTCGGGAACTCGCCCTCTTGAGGGTGCTGGGCCTGGGACGGGCGGCGCTCCGCCGTGCGGTGATCGGACAGGCGGCGGCGACCGCGCTCGTGGCAACGATCCTCGGGGTGGCGGCGGGGGTGGGACTGGTGTATCCCGAGGTGGCGGCGGCTTCCACCGCCTACCTGCCGCTTCCCTTCGCCGTCTCCGCAGCCGCGGTCCTGGCGATGGCGGTGGCGGCGGTGGCGGCACTGGCCGTGGCGGCGCTGCTGCCGGCCCGCCAGCTGGCACGGATGGATCCCACCGAAGCCCTCGCCGTGGAGTGACGCGGAGGTGAGGGCGGGAGGCGCCGCCAGTCTGGACGATCTGCTCGAGAGGCGCAGCCGAAGGCTGAGAGCCGCGGTGCTCGGCCTGGTGGGCGGCGTGTCGGTGGGGATGCTGATCCTTGCCCTCTCGCGGATATTTCCCCCTCACCCCTACGGCATCGGCTCGGACTTCCGTGTCTTCTACGGGGCCTCCAAGGCGTTGGCCGCGGGCCGTGACCCGTACTCCGCCTCCGTCCTATTGCACTTTCTCCAGCAGGCTGACCACTACCCATACCAGCAGCCCGTCCTCAACCTCTTCGCCTACCTTCCCGTCACGGCGGTGCTTCTGGAACCGCTGACGGTGCTCCCTTTCTGGGCGGCTTACGTGGTGCTGACCGTGGTCGGAGCGGGGGCCGCGGCGGCGGTCACCATTCTGATGCTGCGCGACTTGGGATGGAACCACGACCGCCTGGCCGCGGGAGGGGCCCTGATCTCCTGGATCAGCTTTCAGGGATTCTTCTTCGGGCAGGTGGATGCGGTCCTCCTCGCGGCTCTGGGGGGATCGATGTTGCTGGCCTGGCACCACCGGCCTCTGGCAGCTGGTCTGGTCCTGGGACTGCTCTGGATCAAGCCGGACCTGCTTTGGCCGGCCCCCATATTCCTTGCCCTGGCTCTTTGGCCCGAGCGTCGCCGCGTCGCTCGGTTCGCGGTCGGGTTCTGTGCGGTCTCAGCCGGGGCGCTGCTGGCCAGCCCAGGACTGCTGCCCTCCTGGTGGCATGCCCTGGTCCGGTTCTCCGCCGGGGTGGGGACCACTCAGCCCGGCCTCTCCGGAGTTCCCGGTCTCCAGCAGGCGGCACCGGCAGGTTGGGGTCTCACGGGCCACCTCCTGACCCCCGGCACACTGGCGGTGATCGCCGCGGCGCTCCTCGGGATGGCCGTCTTCG
>JAJYWQ010000042.1 GCA_021791415.1 bacterium
TGTGGTTGGACCAGTCGGCTCACAAACTCCCCCGGCAAGCCGGCCCTCGTAGCTCAGGGGATAGAGCAGCGGTTTCCTAAACCGCGTGTCGGAGGTTCGAGTCCTTCCGGGGGCACCACTTATTTGAGATCAAATAGAGCCCGTATTGGCTGTGCACAGTTGAACCTGTGCACAGTTGGTGTGCACAGTTCACCGTTCCATAGCCATAGGTAGGTCGCGGTCGAGGTCATAGTCGTAGGCCTCCCCTACCCAAGGGGGTTCGTGCCCAAGGTCGAGGTCGTAGTCCTCACCTCGCCTGCGCCATCCTGGTCAACCCCCACGGACCCGCCAGCGACGTGGGGGTGCCGGTGATCCTGGACGACGCCCTGGGCGACTCGGACCCCACACGGCTGAAGCGCCTGGCACCGGCGTTCGCAGCCGCGGCCGCGCTGGCCCAAGTGGTCATCATGACCTCCACTCCAGACCGCTACCGCCAACTGGGCAACGTCACGCTGGTCCGCCTCGGTCCGAGCTGAAGGCACCTCGTTACCCTCTCCAGTACACCTCGTCCATCGCCGGAGGCGCGAAGGTTTGCATCGACTCCGAGACGTGAAAAGATGGGTCGAGCGTGATTCCACCGACGCCACCCCAATTCATGGTCAGCTCACCTGGGCGGGAGTAGCGCGCGAGCGGATGAGTGAGGTGGCACCTCTGTTGTTTGAGTATGGTGAGAGCGAGAAAACTTGAACTGTGTGGCAATTGCCGTCGAGGATCCAGGCAGAAGCGTCACTACCCTACTTGGGTGGAGCAATACGGGGGGAGGAGAGGTTGCGCACACTTGGGACGGCCAGCACGGCAAGCGTAGAGGCGGCTACCCAGACAGCTCCGCCGATGAATAGCGGGCCCGTCCCGGTGATAGCACTCACGGGCCCTGCGAGCGCGTATCCGAGCGGAATGAGACCCACCGATCCTAGATAGTCGTAGGAGGACACACTAGAGAGAACCCGCCCTGGCACCTCGCGCTGAAGCGTCGTGTCCCACAGGGGCGAGAATATGCCCAATCCGCATCCAGCGGCGAAGGCACCGAGGCCCACTGACCAAGCGGGGCCCGTGAGCCCTAGTGTGAGCAGCGGAATCCCCCAGAGGACTCCTGTGCTGGTGGCTAGACGTAGGGGACGTCGTGGCCGGAAGCGGACCATGAGGAGACTTCCGAGTACGGAACCGGCGCTCAGAGCGGCGAGGATAGCACCCCATACTGCCGCCCCACCGAGCGACTCCTTGGCGACGACGACGCCCAGCACCATGAACGGGGCGAAGATGAGGAGGTGGAAGAAGGCGTACTGGACTACGATGATCCACAACCATGTCCGAGAGCGGAACTCGGTCCATCCGTCCCGAAGTTGGCCGACGAATGACTGTCTCGCTGAAGCTGCCTGTGTGTCCGGGACATGCAATTGAACCAGCAGGACCGCGCTCAATAGGTACGCCGCGGCTCCGGATGCGACCGCCCATCCGGGGTTGATTACTGCGACGATGACTCCGGCGACCGCCGGTCCCGCTACGCTTGCAAGCGATGTGGCCAGGCCACGGAGGCTATTCGCCTGCTGGAGCTGCTCAGGGTCAGTGACAAGTTGGGGCACGAGGCCAGTGCTCGCCGGGCCGAACAGTGCGTGCCCTGCTCCGACCACAGCCACCGCAGCAACGAACACCACTAGTGGTGGATTGCTCACTATGATCCACGCTGCCAGCGCTCCCTGCGCCCCGGCGCGGCTCACGTCGGCGACGACCATGGCGCGCCGTCGCCCCCACCGATCGGCTGCTCCTCCGCCGGCAAGGAGCAGCGCCACGAGCGGTATGCTCTGTGCTGCCAGCACCACTCCAACCTCTGATGCTGTTCCGTGGCGGTCTAGGATCGCGAAGGATATGGCGATCGGAGCCATGGAAGATCCGAGCAGCGACGTCACACGCCCGCTCAGAAACAGGGCGAAGTCCCGTTGCCGAAGGACGCTGAGACCACTGCTCCAGCGCGGACTGGACTCCATGTGCGGCTACCGTTGCCCGAGCTTGTCTGAACGACCAGGGAGCTCGGTAGCCACCTCGAAGGCGGCGGCACTTACGCTCACACACACAGTTCCGGTGCTGTGGGGGGCTTTAGCCAGCTCGTGGATGCGGCGGACCTCGAGATCCAACCCGCGACGGAGTTCCGCCCAGTCGGATGGGGTCAGCCAGAGTTGCGCGTCGGCCACTAGAGGTGACAGCCCTGGTAATGGGGAAGCTCCCGCCGACCTCCGCCTCAACTCCGTTGAGAGAGCCTCGGCGAAGAGGATGAGCGTCGCTGGCAGTGTGGTGCCATTAACCCCGGGCGGAACTGCTCCGTTAGTCGGCGGTGGGGGACGGTACCGGTAGCGGACCTCCATCCCCCCTCGATATGAACGCCTTTCCGCCACTTCCACAACGGCGGCCTTGCCGAGTTCGCGAAGGTGATAACTGGCGAGTGCGTGGCTGACGCCCAGTTCTCGAGCCAGCTCAGATGCCGACATTGGCTGCGCGGTCACAAGGGAGAGCATCCGCAATCGCAGCGGGTGGGCTACTACGCGGAGCGCCCGCAGTACGTCTGTGTGACCAACCCCCAAAGACATCTTTGGGAGTTAATCACCTCCTGCGATTGGTGTCAAGCTGGGCCCACCGGGATGGGGTGACGGTCTTCCGTACGCACCCTGAAGTGGCCAAACTGAATCCACGTGGGCTGGCGCTTGGGTAGAAGGCGACTTAAAGGCGACTTGGCCCCATTCTTGAGATCGCCCGACCCGGTTTCCTAAGCCGCGTGCCGGCCCGCGACCCATCTGACCTGGCGCCTACCCACCCCAGTACGGACTGCCCGGAGCGAGGCAGGCGGAGCCGGCCAAGTCAGGACTCCTGCTCCGAGGACCGTGAGTCTGATGTAGCCACCGAATGGTCTACCGGGCGTTGAGCGCCACCACAGATCAGGACCGGGGAGCAGCTAGGCGCCACTGACGGCTGGGCCGTAGTTGGCCGGGGTGGTCCCCGGACACCACGGCGGGATCCCCTCGGATCAACCATGAGGACCCCCTCACGGGGATGGCCACGTATCTCGGCCGACCTCTCTTCGGAGACTCGACCGACCGGACGACAGGTGATCGGTCGCACTGCTGTCCGCGCCGTCCCCTCGCGGGCGTCCCACATCCCGATTTCCACCACGACGTGGACAATCGAACCCGGCCCCAGGCGATCACACATGCAGCACCTCCTGAGCTCACCCCGGATGCCACGCCACCCCGGTACGTACCGGAAGAGCTCCATGGCCGCGGTTCCCTCACTCCACTCGGCATCGGAGTTCATCTCTGGCGGACGCTGCTCTCATGGAACTCCCGCACCTCCCACCCGACGACTTGGTCGCCCGGCTGGCTAGGCACATGTGTTCGAGTACTTCCTCAAGTCCGGTCAACTCGCTTACGGAGCGTGACTCTTCGAGGGACTCCATTGGAGGAGACTTAGAGGCATCGATCTCACCAAGGAGGTACCGTTCTTGGCGCAGGGCCACACTGAGGCTGACTGGGTCTCCCGTTTAGCGGATGAGGTAGTCGCCACAGCAGAGCGTCGCGCTCTGGGCAGACCCATGGTCGTCGCATCGGGCCTCAGCCCGTCGGGCCCGATCCACCTCGGCAACTTGCGCGACGTCATGACCTCGCACCTCGTGGCCGACGAGGTCAGGCGCCGGGGCCTCGAGTGCGTCCACATCTTGTCATGGGACGACTACGACCGCTTTCGCAGAGTCCCTGCTGGGGTCGATCCGTCGTGGTCCACACACATAGGCAAGCCCCTTACCTCGGTGCCACCGCCGCGCGGCAGTCGGTACGCTAACTGGGCCGACCACTACAAGGCGCCGATGCTGGGGGCACTGGCCCAGCTCGGCGTCCAGTTCCAGGGCATTAGTCAGACTGAGCGATACACCTCCGGAGCCTACCTCGCCGAGATCCTTCTCGCGATGCACGAGCGGAACCGGATCGGACAGGTCCTCCAGCGCTACCGCACCACGGTCACGGCGGGCGCAAGGACAGAGAGTCAGTCGGGTACGGCTTTCCAACCGGACTCGGGCACTGGCGGGGACGACGGTGGAGCACGCCCCATGCGTGACCACGATGGCCTAGCCGCCGCCGGCTACTTCCCATACAAGCCTTACTGCTCAGCCTGCGAGCGTGACCTCACTACAGTCACGGCCTACGACGACGAGACCAGGGCGATCGCCTACACCTGTATGTGCGGGCACGCCGAGACAGCAACGCTGTCTGAGCACAGCCACGGGAAGCTCGTGTGGAAGGTCGACTGGCCGATGCGCTGGGCCCACGAGGGCGTGCTCTTTGAGCCATCCGGAGTGGACCACCAGTCCCCCGGTTCCTCCTATGACGTTGGCAGCCAGTTGGTCAAGGATGTTTTCGGTGGTGCGCCGCCGATCGGGCCGATGTACGCCTTCGTCGGTTCCGCCGGGATGGCAAAGATGTCGAGCTCCAAGGGCGAGGTGCCAACCCCGGCGGACGCACTCGAGATCATGGAGCCACAGCTACTGCGCTGGCTCTACGCGCGTCGTCGGCCGCAGCAGTCCTTCACCATCACCTTCGATCACGAAATCCACCGCCTCTACGACGAGTGGGACGCGGTTGGGAGAAAGGTCGCCGACGGGACGGCGACAGGCGCTACGGCCACAGCCTACGACCGCGCCATCGGTACCTCTACGGGAAGGCTGCCGACCACTCCGCACCCACTTCCCTATCGCACCCTGGTCTCGGTCGTCGACATAAGCGCAGGCGACCCGAAGCAGATCCTCCGCATCTTGGGTGACTTGGCCCAGGACAGCCCCCTTGGCGGCCTCGATGAGGTTCGGCCGCGCCTTGACCGCGCACAGACGTGGGTTGACACCCAGATGCCGTCGGACCAGCGAACCCGCGTCCGAGGCGAGCCGGACCTTCCGCTGATCGCCTCACTCACCAAGGCGGAGTCCGAGTCCCTGCAGCTGCTGCTGGACGGGCTGGACGAGCACTGGTCGCTCGAAGGACTTACCACCCTCGTGTACGCCGTTCCGAAGCTCCAAGCAGGCTTGCCACCGGACGCCCCACCCACGGCTGAGCTGAAGGCCCTACAGCGAGCCTTCTTTGCCATCCTCTACAGGCTGTTGGTCGGGCGTGACACTGGACCTCGGCTGCCCACGTTGCTGCTCGCTGTTGGACCGGCCCGGGTGCGAACACTTCTGGGCAGCCGCCGCTGAAGCCTGGATCCCTACCGCCGGCTCAGCCGCGTCTGCCACATCGTGGGCGTCGCTATGCCGACACTGAAGGCGGCACCCAGAATGGCGGTCGATCGGGGAGCATACCCTCATCGCAATCCAGAAGGTGTCCCGAACCATGACGGCCGTCATCACTAGCGAAGGCGACTGGTGTGTGGCCCGCCGCCTCCAGGTCGAGGTGACCACCCAGGGGCGAACTGTGGAGGAAGCCTCGGCCAACCTGAAGGAGGCCCTCGAACTCTACTTCGCTGATGGCGCCCCGGTGCCACCAACCGTAGGGCAGCCCCTCGTCACCCAGATCGAGATTCGCGTCCCGGCATGACCGTTAGGCGCCGTCGGTAGCGGCCCTGGGCCGCGCTCGGTTCGCGCCCCATGGCCACGGACAGCATGTGACGCCCAGCGCAGGTGACCCCAGTTTTGACCCCAGGTAGGACGGTCAGCCACAGACGGAGGCGGACGTCGCGGGCCGCAGCGTCGACAATCTGAACTCAAGATGGGCATCAGCGCACTCTGGCGGACAGCCTCGTCCGATCTCCTAAACCGCGTGTCGGAGGTTCGATGTCCGTGGCCAGGGGCACCAGACTTTGTGTTCAGCGATGGCCTTCCGGCCCCACTTCAACCCGTCCGGGTTGGCCTCAGAATCGCAGTCAAAAATCTAAGTAACGCGCGGGTCAGGCACTCCCGCAGGAGACCCAGACCACCTCGCGCCAAGACGCCCCCGAGGGCAGGCTGACCGGGACGTAGCCGAAGGTGATCGTATGGTACCCGACACGGTTCAGACAGTTAGGCCAACCGTCCTGGTGCCAGGTCCCCGCCGCGTCCTCCCACTCGCTGACGTTGGCTACGATGCCGTACCAGAAGCCGTCAACCTGCGCAGAAGCCTCTCTGTAGCCAGTGTAGAACGTGCCGGTGAGGACAGTCGCGTCGGGCCGATGCGTACCCAGCAGGTAGCCTCCACCCACCCCCAGCGCGATCAGCAGAGCCCCGACGAGGCTGGCCAGAATGACCCGCTGCGTCATCTCTTCAACGCCCTCCCTGCCCGCCGAGCTTATGGCGAACGGTGTCAGGATGCAAGCGCTGTCCGCCATGGCCGGCGGGTGTAGGGGATCTGGGTGGTATTGAACCGGCCGGATTTAGCCAGGAGGGCGGCGCCCCGAGCCCGCTCCCGGCGGTTCCGCCGGCTGAGCTGCTCGATAGGGACCGGCCGACCGCGACGCGCGCCCTGTCGGAGGACCAGCTCACTGGCGCAGGCGTCGAGCAGTCGGACCAGCTGGCACTTGGCCCTGGGCCGTTACGGCCTCCGTGGTGTATTCCGCGAGCGCCTCCGAACGGGAGGCGTGCCGAGCGACCTCGCCGGCCGCCCGGGCGGGCAGCGGGCGCTCTCCGCGCCTGGCTGCCGGTTCTCCGAGGTACCGCCGAATTATGGGTCCGGGACTGCCCGATAGACGAAGTTCCTCGGACTGAGGCGGCGCGGCTTAAGACCGACCGACTCCTCGGTACCGGGATTCCGGTATCGCACCGGCTGGCGAGTTGGCGGCGCGCCGTTCCTGACCGGGACCTACGTGCGGATCTACACCTGTCCTAAAGGCTCGGGTCGCCGGAGGTCTGCCCGGGCGAGACCGGACTGCAGGGTGCAGACGATCGTGCGGAGCTGCCCTGTATTGAGGAGCCCGGGGCCAAGAGGTCCCGACCCATTCTCACCAACAGGGGGGAGGGCTCGCAGGGCGGCACCAACGCTCGTCGACATGTGGCCGAGCTGCCACCGGATCTCGTCGTCGACAGCCTCGGGACGGCTCGGCTCCGCGAGGCCGGCTGCCCTGACGGCATAAGCCGCGGCGCCGAGGGCGTGCGCACCCATGTGGCAGACCCCTGCCGCCTGACCGGCGGCTCGGGCCGCAGCGACCGCGGCGGGAGATTTGACCTCGCCTGCCCCAACGCCACCTGTGAACCTTCGGCGAATCCCCTCAGCCGTTGCCATCTCTCCCCGGGCGTAGGCACGGGCCCGGGCGATCAGGGCCCGAGGCCGGTCGTCTTCGGGCGCTTCGGCCTCGAACAGATAGAGAACCCGCTCCGCACAGTCGGCCGCCCAGGCGGCCAACAGGCGGCGGTCGTCCTCGCTCAGCGTTTGCGGAGACCTGGCCATCGTCCCCTTCTACCAGAGGCGGGGATGATCGATGGTCGAGAAGGCTGCCTGACCCGCGCGATGAAATGGCCAGGACTGTACCGCGGCCTCACCGGCCGCGCGACTCGAGCTCACACCGTCGCCTGGCGAAACTCTCTCGACGCCAGCCCAACAGCGAGAACTGCCAGCCCTCCAATGACCGCGAAGCCTGTGATCACGCTGGCGCTGGCGACGTTCCCGGCGAACAGGGCGCGCTCGGCGTTCACCGCGTAGAGCAAAGGGTTGACGTCGGCCAGACCTTGCAGCCAGCGGGGAGCCAGGCTCATGGGCAGAAGCATCCCGGAGAGCAACATCAGCGGCAGGGTGGCGCCGAAGACCACGGACCCGAAGGCGTCCTCGTTGCGGATCTTGAGCGCCCCCATGTACGAGACCGTGGCCATCAGCAGGCCAAGCAGCGCCACCAGCAGGAAGGCTAGCAGCAGAGCGGGCAGCCGCGGCGCCAGACCGAAGGGGATGGCGACAGCCACGATGATCACCGCCTGGGCCACCAGGGTGGCGATGTCGCGCAGCACCCGCCCTAGGAGCAGCCCCAGCCGGCTCACCGGGGTCACCCACATCCGCTCCAGCACCCCGCTGCGCAGCTCGGAGATCAGTGACCAGCCACCGCTGGAAATGCTGAAGATGGCGATCTGGATCATCAGTCCGGGGACGAACCATTGATAGGCGCTGCCCGAGGCGAAGTGGGAGAGCCCCGGAACCGAGGTGAGCAGGGGGGCGAAGAGCAGCAGGTAGAGGATGGGCTGGACCAGGCTGACGCTGACCAGCAGGGGGCTGGTGATGGCGCGGCGGAAGTAGCGGCGGAATACCACCAGGGTGTCGCGCAGGGTGCCCACTGTCAGGAGGCCTCGTCGCGCAAAGATCTGCCGGTTCGGCGCAGGAAGACGTCATCGAGGCTCGGGCTGCTCATAGAGACGCCCCGGACGTCCACGCCCCCGCTGTCGAGGATGCGGAAGATCTTCGGCACCGCGCTCCGGCCTTGGTCGACGAACACGCGGAGGCTGTCTCCGCCGGCGTCGATCGCTTCTTGGCCGCGGACGAAGGCCTGGTCGCGGAGCAGCGCCGCGGCGGCCTCCGAGTTGCCGGCGACGGAGATCGTCACCACGTCACCGGCGATCTCACGCTTCAGCTCGGCAGGACTTCCTTCGGATACGATCCGGCCGTGGTCCACGATGGCGAGCCGGTCGCAGAGCGCGTCAGCCTCCTCCAGGTAGTGCGTGGTCAGGAAGATGGTTGTGCCCTGGTCCCGGAGGCGCCGGACCTCTTCCCACATCCGGGCCCGGCTCTGGGGGTCGAGGCCGGTGGTGGGCTCGTCGAGGAAGAGCAGCGCCGGCCGGTGGACCAGGCCGAGGGCGACGTCGAGGCGCCGGCGCTGTCCCCCGGACCAGGTTTCGGTGCGACGGTCGGCGCATGTCGTCAGCTCGAAGGCGACCAGCAGCTCCGCCGACCGCCGTTCCGCTTCGCGACGGGTCATGCCGTAGAGAAGGCCCTGGAAGACCAGTTCGGAGCGCCCGCTGATGGAATGATCGGCACCGCCCTGCTGGCCTACGTAGCCTATGCGCCGGCGCACGCTGCGGGGATCCCGGCGCAGGTTGGCGCCCGCCACCTCCGCTTCCCCCGCGGTTGGGGGCAGGAGCGTTGCCAGCATCCTGAGCGTCGTGGTCTTCCCGGCCCCATTGGGGCCCAGAAGGCCGAAGATGGCTCCCTCGGCGACGACGAGGTCGATGCCGGCCACGGCTTCCACCACCCCCCTCCTGCCGACGAAGGTGCGGCGCAGGCCGCGAGCCTGGATGACTGGGCGGATCTGCGGTATCGTCTCCATGGTGGCGATCCTACTACATCGTGAAGCAGGTACACAATGAGGTGACTGCACCAGAATCTGGGCGCAGTTCCACTCGTCGGCGTCCATCGCCCACTTCGGTGTCCCTCGACGAGTTCTACAGGCACGACGCGCTGCGCTCTCAGAGCGACGCGGTGGCCGCCCTCGACCGGCTCTGGGGGGTCAGCATCCTCCTCGGAGAGCTGATGCGCGTGGGGCTGGGCGAGCGCGGCATCACCCTGGCCCGAGCAGCGGTGCTCTCACTGCTGGCGCGCTCGGTTCCCTCTGGTGCCTGCTCACAGCGAGCCCTCAGCCGTGCGCTCCGGGTGACCCCCCGGAACGTGACCGGACTGATCGACGCTCTGGAGCGGGAGGGGCTGGTGGCCCGTACCCCCCACCCCACCGACCGGCGCTCCACCTTGGTCAGCCTGACCGAGTCCGGTGCCCGGCTGGCCGAGACCCTCCAGCGCGAGCAGGACGCCTTCGCCGAGACTCTCTTCGCCGGCGCCGACCCGGCCGAACTTCAGTCCGTCACGCGGCTACTGGACCGGGTCTTGGCCCGCGTGCAAGAGCGACTGGGCCCGCCCCGGTGAGCCTCGAACCCACTCCGCCGAGCCGCTTGAGGAGGTTCTGTGGGCCTTGACACCCTCCCTGCCCTGGGCGGCTCGGCTGGTCCGCCGTGGGCAGCCGTAGATTGGCCGCGGGGGCCTCGGTGATGGGCGGCAATCCTGGCAACGCGGCACAGAGCGCGGGTGTGCGGATGCTCGGAGCCGTCGTGTGGGGGAGCTTCGGCGCGGCCGGTGGCTTCCTGGCGGTCGAGACGGTTGGCTGGGTTCTGGATCCGCTGGCGGTGATGGCGCTCTGGAGGCTCTCCAAGGGCTCCGGGGCACGAGATCAATTGCTGGCGGCGTACGCCTTGGGATACCTGGCAGTCGCGGGCCACTATCTGGTTCCCCACCTGTACGCGGCCTGGCCGTCACCCGCATACCGGGTCTACTTCGCCTTCCTGCTGCTCGTGGGCGCGGCACTTCTTCTGGGCGCCGCGGGGCACGCCGGCTGGACTCGCCTCCATCCTGTGAGGCCAACCGCCAGCCCGGGTGACTTGCCGGCGATGTGACACCCGGACTCGCCCTGAGCCCCTGCGGATCCCGGGCCGGGTGCCGGACGACTCTGGCCCGGCTGGCAGGCGCCGACCGAGGTCGGCGCCTGCCCTCGGAGGCTCAGCCCAGGGAGTACTCCTGGGGGTAGATGACGCCGAACCCGTCCTGGGGGATGAGGCCCTTCAGGTTGCTCTTGTACATGGTCAGCGAGAGCGGCGTCTCCGGCAGGTAGACGACCGGCAACTGCTTCACAAGGTAGTCCTGATACTTGAAGAGCGCCTGGATCTCAGCCGCCTGGTTGGGGGCGGTGTGGGTGGCCACAATGTTGGCGTCGTTGGTCGGGTCGGAGAAGTCACCACCGTTGCTCCCGGCCCCCGTGGCAAACAGCTCTCCACCCGTGGGGAGGTAGTCAGGAGCGTAGGTCCAGCCGCCCAGCCAGTTGGCCATCTGCCAGTCGGTGCAGGGCGTGGTGTAACTGCAGCCGCCGAAGGCGGTCCCGATCACCTGCTGGAACGGCTCCGTGGAGAGGGTGAGGTTGATACCCGCCTGCGCCTTGGCCGTGGACTGCAGGGCCTCCATCTCGTTGGTCTGCTCGGTGTTGCCGCTGGCGTACAGGAGGTTGAAGCTGAGCTGCTCGTTGAGGCTGATCCCCTTGCCGCACTGGTTGGCACCCTCACCAGGGTTGGCGCAGTAGCTGACCCCCTTGGGGACCACCTTCCAGCCGTGGTCCTGGAGCAGGCTGACCGCCTTGCTGGGGTCGTATGGGTACATCTGGCCGGCCTTCTCCAAGGGGCTCTGGAAGGGGTTGGTCGGCGGATTCAGCGGCACCGGACCGGCCTCCACCTGGCCGAAGCCCCCGTCGAACTGCTGGATGTACTCCTTCTGGTTCACCAGCGACTGGAAGGCCTGCCGGAAGTAGAGCTGCTTGAAGATCGGGCCCACAGTGGGGTTGGTGTAGTTGTAGGGGAAGAAGACGAAACCGTACCCATACCAGGGGGCGAAGTCGTAGCCCAGCTTGGCCAACCGAGGCCGGCTGGCCAGGTCCTGGGTCGGTATGTAACCGATCGTCACCGTGCCCGAGAGCAGGGCGTTGAACTCCGACGTGTCGGTGGTGAAGGGCTCCTCCACGAACGCCGAGATGGAGGGCTTGGGCGAGCCGGAGTAGCTCTTGTTGGGCACCAGCCGGCAGTATCCGTCGGTGTTGAAGGCCGCCAGCCGGAAGGGGCCGTCCACCACCTGCCAGAGGGGGTTGCTGGCGTAGGTGCCCTCGTCCTCGGACTGGGAGTTGAGGAACTGGGCCACCCCCAGGGCTCCAGTGGTCGCCGTGCCAGGGTCGGCCGGCACGTACCAACTGGGGCTGGTGTTGGGCAGGGCCACCCGGGCCTGGGCGGTCGTGTCGTAGTTGCCGACCGGGCTGGAGGAGGACAGCCTGTCCCAGCTCTGCTGCGGCAGCGGGAACACCTGGCTGAGCTCGTTGTAGAGGTACCAGGTTGGGTTGTAGGAGTCGTTGAGATGCATCGTGAGGGAGTAGGTGCCGGTCTGCTGGTAGGAGACGACGTTCTCCGGGAAGCCGCCGGGCACCGAGGCGCCCCACCCGGGCCCGGGAGAGCTGTTGCTTCCCACGGCGGGAGCGTTGGGGTCGGTGGCCGCACTCAGCAGGTTCATCCACATGATCACGTCCCTGGCGGTGATGGGCTGACCGTCAGACCACTGCCAGTGCTTGAGGGTGATGGTCACCACCCGGTTGCCGTCCGAGAAGACGGGCTGATTGCCGATGCTGAGTTGGGGGTTGAATACCGGTTGGCCGTGGTCCCCGAACCAGAACAGGGGCAAGAACATCTCGTTGGAGAACTGATACAGGTTCTGGTTGCCGAAGTAGGGCCCACTCATCATGGGAAAGATGTAGTTGGGTGGGGTCGCGGGCAGCTCCGCCCAGGTGACCGTCCCTCCACTGGTGGTCTTGTTACCAGTGGTCGCCGCCCCGCAGGCCGCCAAGAGAAGGGTGGCCAGGGCCGCCAGCCCCACCACCCGCCAGCCGCCCCTCGCACCGATGCGCTCGAACAATTGCGACCTCCCCAGAATGCGTTCTCCCTCCGCTTCCCTCCCGCGGTGGGGTGGACGAACTTTAGCAGGCGGGCCGGGGCGCCGCCATCCCCCAGAAGGGTGAGTCTTGTGGCCCCCACCGGCCCCTTCTCCGCACCACCTCGGCTGTCGGCTGAGGTCAGCGGGGAACCCGGACCAGCACGGCCCGCGGATGCACCTGAGCCGTGAGCGAGGTTGCCCACCCGACGGCGTCGCCATCCAGCTCCATCGGCTGAGGCGAGGTGGCGCGGATCTCGACCCGGCGCGCCGGCAGCAGCTCAACCGCTCCCCGGTCGGAGAGGCCCACCAGCGCCGCGGCGACTCGGATCCAGCCCACCGGGCCCCGGGGGTGGATCAGGACCACCTCCAGCCGGCCGTCGTCGACCACGGCCCCGGGATGCAGGCGGATCCCCAACGGGAGCCGGGCCACGTTGCCGACCAGCGCGGCGGCCACCAGCCGCTGGAGCTGGGCGCCCCCGTCGCACTCCACCGCGACCTCGAAGGCGGGGTCCGCGAGGTGACGGAGGGCGGACGCGACGTACGCCACGAGGCCGACCCGGTGCCGGGCACGCGCTTCCCGGGCGGACATCATCCGAGCGTCGAGCCCCATCCCTGCGGCCACCAGGAAGAGCCCCTCCTGGGTGCGGCCGACGTCGAGCGCCCGCTCCCGACCGAAGAGCGCGACCTGGATAGCCGCCTCCAGCTGCCGGGGGATGCCGAGGTTGCGTGCCAGGACGTTGGCCGTCCCCAAGGGGAGGATCCCCAGCACCGCCGCCGATCCCCAAATCCCCTCCACCGCCGCTCGGACGGTCCCGTCCCCTCCCGCGGCCAGGACAAGCCGCGCCCCGGAAGCCACAGCGGCTCTGACCGCGGTGGAAGGCCAGCCGGGTGCGGCGACGGTGATCCATTCCGGGTCATCACAGCCGGCAGCGCGCAGGAGCTCCCCTAGCCGCGTTCGGCTGTCCCGGGCCGCACGTGAAACGCTTGGCCTGAGGAGAACCGCCACGTTGGTGATCCGGTGCCCGGCTGCCTCCGATCCGTGGTGGGTCATCGGCGCAAGAGTCCTCCGCAGGCACAGGGCCCCGTGTGACGCAGACGGGTCTGTGCCTATCATCGCTTCCCGGTGATGAGCCGATCGGGCGAGGAAGGCGGGCAGTCGCTGATGCCCGCGCGCGCCTCGGTCGTGGACGGGCACAACGACCTCCCCTGGGAGATGCGGGTGCGCCACGGTGGCGACTTTCTGAGGCGAGACCTGGCTCGTGAGGGCCCCGACCTCCACACCGACATCCCCCGCCTCCGCCGAGGCGGGGTGGGGGCGCAGTTCTGGTCCGTCTACGTCCCTGCCGAGTGGGTCGGCGAAGAGGCCTTGCGCGGGGTGCTGGAGCAGATCGCCTTCGTCCACCGCATGGTCGCCGCCTACCCAGATGACCTGGCCCTGGCCAGCTCCAGCACCGACGTGGTGGAAGTGGCCGCCGGTGGTCGGATCGCCTGCCTGATCGGGGCCGAGGGGGGACATGCGATCGCCGGATCACTGGGAGCGCTCTGGGCACTGCACCGGCTCGGCGTGCGCTACATGACGCTCACCCACAACAAGAGCCTGGAATGGGCCGACTCGGCCACCGATGAGCCGCGGGCCGGCGGTCTGAGCGAATTCGGGCTCCGGGTGGTCGAGGAGATGCAGCGGCTGGGAATGCTCGTGGACCTCTCCCACGTGGCCGAGTCCACCATGACGGCGGCGCTGGACGCGGCCAGGGCACCGGTGATCTTCTCCCACTCCTCCAGCAGGTACATCTGTGACCACCCCCGCAACGTCCCCGACCACGTCCTGCAGCGGCTCTCAGCAAACGGCGGCGTCTGCATGGTGACCTTTGTCCCGAAATTCATCTCCCCGAGGTGCCGCGAGTGGGCGCTGGAGCTGGAGGGCGAGGCTGGCCGTTTGGGCGTGCAGCTCGGGTTCGAGGCAGACTCCCGAGCACCGCTGGAGGACTGGCTGAGAGCCCATCCCGCTCCCAGGGCTCAGCTCGGGGAGGTGGCCGACCACCTTGACCACCTGCGCGAGGTGGCGGGGGTGGAGCACGTGGGCCTGGGGGGCGACTTCGATGGGACCCAGGAGACCTGCTCGCAGCTGGAGGACGTCAGCACCTATCCCCGTCTGCTCAGTGAACTGGCCCGCCGCCAGTGGAGTGAGGATGAGATCCGCCTGGTGGCGGGCGGGAACGTACTCAGAGCGTTGCGGGCGGCGGAGGAGTTCGCGGCCGGAGGGTCGCCCCTCGAACCTCTGCAGCGGGCGTCAGCCTAGCGGGCCAGCGTCGGGTACCCGTCCAGGGCCACCAGGACCAGGTGGCCACGATGGCCCAGGACCCGGAGATGGGGCGCGGCCCGGCGAAGCTGGGGCACCAGCCCGGCAAGGGTGATGAGCCACGCGTGGCGCCTCAGGGTGGCGGTGGCCAGCGCGGTGTAGATGGCGACCCGGCTGCGGTTGGAGTAGTAGACCATGGTCGGGGTCGCACCCACCAACAGCCCGAGGGGCACCCTGCGGTCGGTGGCCGCCAGGGTGCCGATGGCCGCCTCGGGAACGGCGGTGGGCTCCGGCTGCAAGCTCTGGGCCAGCCCGGGAGCACCCGGGGTGTAGGGGAAGATGGCGGCGCGGCCCACGGGGACCAGGGCCGCGACCACGAGCAGGCCCAGCAGCCAGGCCCGGGAGGGCACGGGACGGAGGGAGCTGACCGGGATTCCGGGGACCATTCGGTGCCAACGGGGCCCCAGGTCGACGACCACCGCCGCGGCCCCGGCGAGGGCGCAGACCCCCAGCGCCACCACCGGATGGGGGGAGGCCCAGAGGGCAAGTGCCAGCCCGGCGACCACGGACCCCAGGGCGACCGCCACCCAACCGGTGCGCCAGGTCTCGGCCGCGCGCCACTCACCCAGGCGGCCAAGGGGGGCAGCCAGCAGGAGCGCCATGGCCGGGTAGACGGGAGCCATGTACCAGGGCAGCTTGGTGACCGCCGCGGAGAACCCCGCCACGCCCACGATCAGCCAGATCAGCGCCAGCCGCTCGGCGGAGTCAGGGGATCGCCAGGCGCGCCGCCACGACCCCACCAGGCAGACCGCCAGCGGAGGGCCGAAGGCCCCCAGCCCTCCGGCGAGGAGAGGCAGGTAGTAGTAGACAGGGCGGGCGCCGGACTCGGTGCCACTGCCCACTCGAGCGACCACGTTCTGGGCCAGGTACTGGTCCCAGAACCCCGGGCCGTAGCGCTGTGCCATCAGGATGGGCCAGAACCCACCGATGGCCGCGGCAACCAGGATGGCGCCCGCCAGCTGGCTGATGGTGAACCCCGGGCGCCGGCGCCGGGCGGCGGCGTCGACCACCAGCACCGCCAGGGGCACCAGCGCGATGGCACTGTCCTCCAGCGCCAGCAGGCCGAGGAATGCGCCAAAGGCGAGCGCCACCGGCCAGCCGCCCCGGCCGCGGACCATCGCCCAGCCGCTCAGCACCGTGGCCGCCACCAGGGCGGCGGCCGGGCCGGAGAGCATCGCTTCCCGGCTCAGGATGAGGAAGTAGGGCATGGTGAGGAGCGCCACCCCGGCCACCGCCCCCACCCAGGACGGCCAGCGGAACTGGCGGGGCAGCGTCAGGGCCAGCCCGGCCCCCAGGACCGAGGCGGAGATGGCCGCCGGCAGCCGGTAGGCGAACGGTGAGAACTGATGCAGGCCACCCGCCACCAGCGCCGCCGCCCAGAAGTAAAGGGGTGGCCGGCGCAGGTGCGCACTGCCGTTGTAGATGGGGATCAGCCAGTTCCCGCTCTGTCCCATGTGGCGGATGATCACGGCGTTGATCGCCTCGTCGAAGTCGATCAGCGGATGGTTGCCGAGCTGGTGCAGGGTCAGGCCGAGCCCCACGGCCAGGACCACCAAGGCGATGAGCCAGGGCGGCACCCGCCGCCACCAACTCCGCCCATCCCCGTCCGACCCGCTTTCGGCCACCGTTGGGCTCTCCAGCTCAGACGGATCGAGTCGGAAGAGCCGAATTGGGGCTCGGCCGCCGGGTTGTTGATGGCACCACAGGAATTAAACCTCCGAGGACGACGCGCCACCCGTTGCTCAGGGGGGGGCGCCGGCCAAGGCGGTCAGGGAGTACGAGGTGCCGCCGTGGCCCCGGACCAGGATGAGCTCGGGGGAGCTGGCCTTCATCCGGAAGTGGCGCTCGACGTACGACTCGAGGGCCGGAGTCCAGGGGATGCGGACCCCGCTGGCCGGGGTGAGCAGCAGGTACTCGGCCCTCTGGAAGTACCCGCGCCAGGCACCCACGGCGGCCTCGTTGTGGGCGGCTCCCCCGCTCGCCACCTTGCCCTGGGAGAGAGCGATGGTGGCCCCGTAGGGGTCCACCAGGGGCGGGCAGCCCGGACCGGCCAGATAGCGGTTGGCCGAGATCAGGTAGGCGGGGTTGTCGGTCACCACACAGGCGCCGGGAGGGATGACGCGGTCCAGGGCGGCCGCCGGATCCGGGGCGGGCGACACCCCGCGGGCCACCAGCAGAGCGTGCATCAGCGCTCCCAGCAGGACCAATGCCGAAAGGCCCACCGCCACCTCACGGAGAAGTGGGAGAAGTCGGCCCACGGCCAGCGCCAGGGAAAGCATCAGGAAGGGACCGAGGAACGTGGCGTAGTGGAAGTAGAAGTCATCCGGGATCATGAAGGCAAGGAGGGTGAGTACCAGGGACCCCAGGGCGAAGCGCTCTAAGGCGGTGGTCCTCCTGCGCTCCCACCACCCGACCCGGGGCGTGGCTGCGCCGGCCTCCCGGGGCGTCGGCAGAGCGAGAAAGCAGACGGCCAGAAAGCCGGCCAGAAGCCCGGCGACGGCCAGGCCCAGCTCCCGCTGGAGCGCGGTGATCTGCACCACGTTGGTGATCACCACCCCGGTGATGAGGACGAGGCGGACCACGAGGGGGACCCGGACCACATCGACACGCAGAGCCTGCGAGATGAGGACCTGGTGTATGAAGGCGGGGGCGGAGGTCAGAAGGAAGGGGGAGCAGACGACAAGGAAGCCGACTCCGGCCCCGGCGATCAGCGCCAGCGCGCCGCGGGGACGACGCCAGAGCAGGAGCACCAGCACCACCACGGGGAAGACTGCCCAGACCTTGACGGCACCACCGAGCCCGAACGCCAGCCCAGCCAGCCAGAGCCGCCGACCGGAACGGGTGAGGCCGTCCCCCTGGAACGCGAGCCCGGCACCGACCAGGCAGAAGAGGTTCAGGAAGGGCTCCTGGTACACGGTCGGCGCACTCAGGAGGTCATCGGGGTAGGCGGCGAGGGCGAAGCAGGCCACCCCCGCCACCAGGGGCCCTCGGTGCCTCACCAGCAGCCCCAGCAGGACCACATCCGCCGCGGACACGACAGGGACCAGCAGGCGGGCCGCGGCCATCGCGCCACGGGCGCCGATCCAGTGGGAGAGCGCGGCGATCGGCACCAGGAGGATGGGCAGTCCGGGAGGCTGGATCATCACAAAGTCCCGGTAGGGCAGCTGACCAGCGACAATCCGGAGGGCCGCCCCCAGATACACCGAGTCGTCGTACTGGACGACTCCGAACAGATGGCCGGGACGCAGCACCTCCTCCAGGCGAAGCCCGAGCGCCACCAGCGCGGCGAGGAGGATCAGGGCTGAGGAGAGACGGCCCGCGGGGATCCTCAGGCCCGCCCATTCCAGCACCGGGGCCGGCGGAGGGTCGTGGGCCCGGGGCAGGTCGTCCGTACCGGCTAGGCCCGGGGCCGGCCTCACAGCTCCGCCTCGCAGAGGAGGCTGGGTCTCGTCACCCGCGGCAGTGTAGCCGCAGCCGGGGCCAGAGCCGGCCGCCCGGTCCTCCGGCGGCCGGTCGCCATTTGGTGTTTACTAGTCGGGGCGGGGGGGCCGTACCAGGTGCCAGGAGGCTGAGAGCATGTGGAACTTGCCCCAATTGAGCCGACCAGTCCGAGGTGCTAGCGGAGCCAGTCCGTGGTTCAGCCCCCTGGTAGCCGCGGCCGGCACGCTGGCGGTCGCGGCCCTCGTCGCCGGGTGCGGGAGCAGTGCTCCCGCCAGCCACAAGTCCTCCCCGGTCAGCTCGGGCCTCGTGGTGCGCACGGCCTCTGTGGTGGTGAACGGGCGGTCGGAGTCGGTGCTCACCAACAGCGCCGGCCGGACGCTCTACTACAACACCCACGACTCCGCGAGCAAGATCAGCTGCACAGGTGGTTGCACCTCGATCTGGCCGCCTCTCACCTCCAGCGCGGGGTCGGTGAGCGCACCCTCCTCGGTGGGCGGCAACTTCACCTTCTACAGTGGGCCCAACGGCCGCCAGGTGGAGTACAACGGGCATCCGCTCTACACCTACTCGGGCGACACCGGGCCGGACCAGAGCAAGGGAGAGGGTGTTCTTGGCATCTGGTACGTAGCCACCCCCGGGCTCTCTGCGGCGTCCACCTCCTCCGGCTCCTCTGGCGGGTACGCCTACTGAATCCTGTCGGGGCGGCTCCTCTGCCCGGAAAGTTGGGACTCTGAGGGCAGCAGTCGGGAGAGCACGGCTCGGGTGAGGTCGGCGACCAGGGCCGCGGTGGCCACGGCGAGGGCCAGGCGGGCCACGAGGGCCAGCCAGCCGCGGTCGGCGCCCACCTGAAGGCACGCCAGGCCGATGATGGCCAGCGGAAACACCCCCGACCAGTATTCCGGCGGGTGCCCCGCCAGCTGCCGGCGCTGCCGGACGCGCTGGAAGGTGAGGGTGGCGGGGAGGGGTAGGAGGGCCCCTGCCAAGCCCAGCAGCGCAGCGCCGCCCGTCGTCAGGGGAGCCACCGCCGGGGGCCAGACCCCGCGGTCGGCGGCGGCCGCCAGCGAGCACGCGATAGCGGCCAGTGCCGGGGCACCGGCGACTATCCAATACGACGGCCCCAGCGTCCAGAGGGGAGGCCTAAGGCGCAGACGCCAGAGGAGCCCGGTGGCCAGAATCAGGTAGGCCAGCAGGCCGAGGCCGATCAGGGCCAGCTGCAGAGCGGAGAGGGGGCGGCTCCAAGCAACTCCGTGGCCCGCCAGGGAGGCCAGGGCGCCGCTGGCGGCCAAGACGCTCACCGGCCCCAGGAGCCAAAGGGCGCCACCCTCGTCCAGCCACCTCCCGCTCCGGGGCCGAGCCCACACCCCGGCACCCCAGACCAGAGCGGTAAGGGCGCCGATTACGGCGAGGCGTGGCGACACCCCGCTCCATCCGGCAGCTCCGGAAAGCTCCGCCAAGACCGTGGTGGCGGCGGAGAAGGCGAACACCCCGAGCCGGACGCGCCAGGGCCCTAGGGCTGACCAGTACCCACGCGGCGACCTCAGCAGGGCCACCAGCTCGCCGGTCAGGACCTCCGCGTACGAGACCACTGCGATGATGACCAACGCCAGGGCCGGTCCGCCCTCGCCCACGCGCCGCAGGCCAAGCGCGATGGCTCCGGCGGCCATCACCAGAGCGAACCTTCCCGGGGCCGGATGAGGCGGGTCCGGCGGTCTCAACATGGAGAGGTTAAGCGCGGCGTTCGCCCGGGCGCTGCCGCCTACTTGCGAACCACCCTGCGCACGCCTCAGTATCAGGCGGCCGGGCCAGCATCAAGGAAGTCACCACGCCAATGCCCAGCGACTCCCCGCCCCCGTCTGACGACCCGGCTGCGGACCTCGAGCGGCGCATCACCCAGCCCGGGAGCCTCCCGGGCAACCGCTACGTGGTGGTGCGTCGGGAGGACCTCGGCTCGTTTCGGCGCGGCCGGGGGGGGATGCTGGTCGCCACTGAGCGGGCGGACGAACCACCGGGTGGCGCGGCCCGTCTGACCTACCTTCTGAAGCGCGCCGTGATCGGCCGCCGGCTGCCGACCTCGGCTGTGGAGACCGAGCGGCTGCCGGTCCGCCGCGCCCTTCCCACACTGGCGTCCGACGCCCTCTCCTCAGTGGCCTACGGCCCGGAGGCGGGTCTCACCGTCCTGGCCCTGGCCGGCGTGGGCGCCTTCGCCTTCGAACTGCCCATCGCCCTGGCCATCGCCGCCCTCATGGTGCTGGTCACCCTCTCCTACCGCCAGCTGGTGCTCACGCGCCAGACGGACGGCGGGTCCTACGCGGCAGCCCGCGACCACCTCGGCCGGTGGCCGGCGATGGTGGCGGCGGCGGCCCTGCTCATCGACTACGTCCTGACGGTCTCGGTGAGCGTCTCATCCGGCGCCGACGCGCTGGCCTCGGCCTTCCCCACCCTCAACGACCTGCGTCTCCCGATCGCGGTGCTGCTCGCCCTCTTCTTGTGCGCCGGCAACCTCAGGGGTGTGCGTGAGGCCGGGGCCATGTTCTCCACCCCCACCTTCCTCTTCATCGCGGCGATGGGCGCCCTGATCGTGGTGGGGCTGATCCGGGCCCTCACCGGAGGGGTGCATCACGGCTTCGGGGTGTATCCCCCGATCCCCCACCCGGCCGAGGCGCTCACCCCATTCCTGGTGCTGACCGCCTTCGCCTCCGGGTGTTCGTCGATGACCGGCATCGAGGCGGTGTCCAACAGCGTCCGAAGCTTCCGAGAGCCCCAGGGCCGCAACGCCGCCCGCACTCTCACCTTGCTGGGGCTGCTGCTGGTGGTCCTCTTCCTCGGGGTCACGCTCCTGGACCTCATCTTCGGTGCCGCCCCCAAGCCGGGTGGGAGCCCCACGGTCCTGGCGCAGATCGCCCAGGACGTGTTCACCGGCCCGGGCCGGTTCTTCTTCTACGTGATCCAGTTCTCGACCACCCTGGTGCTGGTGCTGGCCGCCAACGCCAGCTTCAACGGCTTCCCCCGGCTCTGCGCCTTCCTGGCCCGGGACGACCGCCTGCCCCATCGCTTCGGCGCCTACGGAGACCGACTGGTGTACTCGGCGGCCATCCTGGTACTCACGGCAGTCTCGGTGGCGGTGATCGTGGCCTTCGCAGCCAACACCGACCACCTGATCAACCTGTACGCCATCGGAGTCTTCACCGCCTTCACGCTGGCCCAGACGGCGCTGGTCCGCTACGGCCTCCGGCGCCGTCAGGGGCACTGGCGGCGCAACGTGGCCATCAACGGCGTCGGTGCCGCCGCCACCCTGCTGGTGGACCTCATCGTGCTGGTCGTGAAGTTCCGGCTGGGGGCTTGGGTGGTGCTGATAATCGTGCCCCTGGTGGTGGCGTACTTCTGGTATGTCAGCCGGCACTATCTGAAGGTCCGCTCAGAGCTCGGCCCGGTGCCCGCCGAGCGAGCCCGCCTCAAGCCCGACCGGACCCTGGTGCCGGTCCGGCAGCTGGACGGGCCAACGCGCCGGGCTCTGAAGTACGGGCTGGCGCTGGGGCCCCGGCTTGTCGCCCTGGCGACGTCCGGAGATCCGGAGCTGGCGTCCCGGCTCGAGGCCTATCTCCGCGACCAGGCCAGTAGCCGCCCCACGGCGGAATTCGAGGTGGTGTCGCGCCCGGGCTCCAACCGGGCGGTGCTCTCGTTCCTCGCCGAGCTGGCTCCCTCCCTGCCCGACCACGTGGTCACGGTCATGGTGCCCGAGAGCGTCACCAGCTCCGGCATCCTGGACCTCCTGAGGCGGCCGTCTGCCCTCCGCCTCAAGTTCGCGCTGCTGCGTCGGCCGGGGGTGGTAGCCGCCAGCTTCCCGGGTCAGCCCGGCCAGGACTCAGCCGAAGGCGCCCTCAGGCCAGGGGCTCGCCGCGTGGCGGTGGTGCCGGTTGCCGGCCTGGACATCCTGGCCCAGAGGGCGCTCAGCTACGCCCAGCAGATCGCCGACGAGGTAATCGCCGTTCACGTGGCCACCGGCCAGCCCCAGGACGTGCCCCGCCCTGACAGCACTCAGCGGCGCGACGACTTGGGGATGGAGCCCAGCGACGAGGCCCGAGAGCTGGTGGCGGAGTGGGATGGCTGGGTCGACTCCCACCTGGAGTCGACCACCCCGCTTCCGCGTCCCAAGTTGGTGCTGGTCCTGTCCCCCTTCCGGACCGTGGTGCAGCCGGTGCTCCGCTACCTCCAGGGATTCGCGGAGAAGAACCGCGACACCCTCTGCACCGTGGTGCTCCCGGAGCTGGTGGCCCGTCACTGGTGGAACCAGATCCTCCACAACCACCGGGCCTTCCACATCAAGTCTGCCCTCCTGGGCCGCGCCGACTTCGCGGTGGCTGACGTCACCTTCGACCTGGGCCGCCCGCCCTCTACCTAACCCGAAGGGCCCAAGGGCGACCCCAGGCCGCTGCCTAGAATGGCGGAATGCCAAGTCACAACGTCTCGCTCACCAGGGGGGAGGCGGAGTCCCGGGCTGCTCTGATCTCCGACTGCCACTACCGGCTCCAGCTCGACCTGGCCCTCGGCCGGGATCGCTACGGCTACCGCGTGGAGCTGGAATTCTCCGGCCAGCCCGGTGCCACCACCTTCCTGGACGCCCAGGTTGACCAGGTCGCCGGGATCACCTGGCAGGGGGAGGAGCTCTCGCGGGACGCCTGGCGGGGGCAACGCATTCACCTGCCCGCGCTGGCGGAGCGCAACCGCGTCGAGGTGTGGGGCACGTCCAGCTACCACCGGACGGGGCTGGGGATCCACCTCGCCGTGGACCCGGCTGACTCGGAGGCGTACATCTACACCGATCTCGAGCCCGCCGACGCCCACCGTGTGTTCCCCTGCTTCGACCAGCCGGACATCAAGGGGGTTTTCGAGATCTCAGTGCGGGTGCCGCAGGACTGGACGGTGGTATCCGGCGAGCCGGGCCGGGCGGGGAAGGCCTCGGACGATGAGGGAGCCAGGTGGTGGGAGTTCTCCCCCACGCGCCGGCTATCCCCGTACGTGCTGGGGATCGCCGCCGGGAGGCTGCACGCCATCAGGTCGCAGCACGGCCAGATCCCCCTCGGGCTCTTCGCCCCCCTCTCCCTGGGACAGGACCTCGAGAAGGCGGCCGAGGAGATCTTCGAGGTGACCGGACAGGGGCTCGACTTCTACCAGGAGCGCTTTGGCGTCCCCTACCCCTTCCGCAAGTACGACCAGGTCTTCTGCCTGGAGAAGGTCAATGGGGCCATGGAGTCTCCCGGCTGCGTCACCATCACGGACCGCATGATCTACCGGGGACGGCCCTCGGCCCGGGAGAGCTCCCAGCGCGCGGAGGTGATCCTCCACGAGATGGCCCACATGTGGTTCGGCGATCTGGTGACCTTCCGCTGGTGGGACGACCTCTGGCTCAACGAGAGCTTCGCCACCTTCATGTCCGCGGTGGCCGCCGACCGGGCGACCCGCTTCGACGACTCCTGGACCTTCTGGGCCACGTACTTCAAGCAGCTCGCGGTGGAGGAGGACCAGCATTCCACCTCCCATCCGGTGGTGACCGAGGTTCCGGACTCCGAGGCGGTCCATCTCAACTTCGACCGCATCACCTATCAGAAGGGAGCGGCCGTCATCCGCCAGCTGGCCACCTGGGTCGGGGAGGAGGCCTTCTTCGCCGCCATCCACGACCACCTCGAGGCCCACAGTGAGGGAAACGCCACCCTGCGCGACCTGATCGGCGCTCTGGAGAGGGTCTCCGGGCGGGATGTGCAGGGATGGAGCCGGGCCTGGCTGGAGACGACTGGGCTCAACACCATCCGCCTCGAGGTGGAGGAGGGACGCGGGCCGGAGGGACCGGTCGTCCAGCTGGCCGCCCTGGTGCAGACGGCCACCTCTGACCAACCCACGATCCGCCCCCACCGCCTGGGGGTCGGCGAATTCCGGTGGCGCGACCGGAAACTGGTCCTGGAGCAGCGCCACGAGGCGGAGCTGGAGGGGGATCGAGCCGAGATCCCGGGGCTCCGGGGTAGGCTCCGGCCGCCCCTCCTCCTGCCCAACGACGAGTCCGTCACCTACGCCAAGGTCCGCCTCGACCCCGTCTCCCTGCGGACGGTGGAGGCCAGCCTGGCGAGGATCGCGGACCCCCTGGCCCGTGCGGTGATCTGGGATCTCCTGTGGGACATGGTGCGGGACGCGGAGCTGCCCACCGGTCGCTACGTGGGCATCGTGGTGGCGAACCTTCCAGATGAGACAGACCAGTCGCTGGTGCCCGTGGCCCTCGGCCAGGCGCGCCAGGCGATCGCCAACTTCGGAGCTCCGGCGCTCGGGGACGAGCTGGAGGCCAGCCTGGCGGATGCTGCGGCCCAGGCGCTGGAGCGCACCGAGCCGGGAGGACTCGATCAGCTCACCTGGCTGCGCGCTCTAGTGGTGTCGGCCACCACCCCAGCCCAGCTCGCCCGAGTCGAATCGATGCTCCAGGGAGACGGTCTGCCCCCGGGGGCCGTGCTGGATCTGGAGATGCGCTGGCGGTTGGTGACCGCCCTGGCGGCCCGGGGAGTCCTCGAGGAGAAGGACGTGGCCAGGATGCAGCGGGCCGATTCCACCGCCACCGGCCAGGTGAGGGCGCTGGCGGCTCGGGCAGCCATCCCCAGCGCGGAAGCCAAGGAGGCTGTCTTCCGCCACATGACAGAGGAGGACTCGGCCAACGTGGAGGAGGCGATCTGGGTCGGGAGGAGCTTTGCGGGCGTGCGCCGGCCGGACCTGCTGCTCCCCTTCGTGCCGCGCTTCTTCGCCGCCGTGGACCGACTGCGTCGGACTCGCGGGTCCGAGTACAGCCGCGACTTCGCCTACTGGTTCATGCCCGCACTGCCGCCTGAACCGCTGCTGGTCTCCGAGGTGCGCCACCAGCTGGAACGCGAGGACCTGGCCGCCGATCTGCGAAGGGTCTACCAGGACGCCCTGGAGGAGGCCGAGCGGGCGCTGGTCGCCCGGGCCGCCGACGAGCTGGCCTACTCGGGCGGCTGACCGGGCCCAGGGCCTCCGGCTCCGAAGAGCTCCAGGCAGTCCTCGACGCCGGTCACGGTCACCTGGTGGCGACGGTGCCGCTGCCACCCTTCCCTGGTGAGCCGGAAACCCAACATGCGGTCGGGGCGGCCCCGGCGGGGGGCGAGCCAGCTGCCGTTGGGCTCGTATCCCAGCCGTCGGGAGACGCCCTGGGAGGCCGAGTTGTCGTGGAAGGCGGCGCTCTGCGCCTCCAGCGCCCCGAGATGGGCGAAGGCCAGCTCCAGCACCGCCGCCCGCATCTCCTGGCCCAGCCCCTGGCCCTGGTGCTCCCGGCCCAGCCATGACCCGGTCCTGACCATCCGGCAGGCGGCGAAATCCACCGACACCAGGTCCTGGGCGCCCACCACCCGCCCGTCCCTGGTGACCACCGCCCGGTACACCCAGGACTGAGGGGTCCACTCGGCGATCGAGCGCAGGACGTGCTGGACCATCTCCCGCTCCCGCTGGGGCGAGGGTGTGTCGGTCCAGGGCACCCCGAAGGGCATGGTCGCCTCCGGATGGATTCCCAGGCCCACCAGGTCGACCAGCTCCTCGAGGAGCGCGGCGTCGGGAAGCCGGAGCTCGAGCCGCTCGGTGCGCAGGCGAAGGTCGTACAGCGGCCAGTGGCTCACGCGCCGAGGTTGGCTCATGCCGGGCGGGCGCGGAGGGGCTCTGCGCCGCTCCAGAGCGACAAGCGCCAGGCGGCCCCCTCCCCGACCAGCACGGCGGTAAGTCGGTAGGGCAGGGCCGCCGCCTTCCCCGGCTCGATCACCGTGCCGTCGGCGACCAGCCACGCCACGTCCCCACGGACTGTCCACCGCCGTTGCGGGAACGCGAAGCGAAAGCCGGCTGGCAAGGAGCAGATGCGGGCGAAGAAGGCTTCCACCGCCTCCCGCCCATGTGCGGACTCGCCCTCCTCCGAGCCCACCACCGTCGGGCCGTGCAGGAAGGACAGGCCCTCAAGGATCATGCCGAGATCACGCGCCGCGACCGCCTGGAGCACGGCGTCCAGGGCCGCATCCGGGGAGATCTCAGCCACGGTGGAATCGTAGGGGATCCCTCGCCGGGGGCAGCCCCGGTGGCCGGCGGTGAGCTTAGCCTCGCGGTTCGAGGCGGGAGACACACCATGCGGGACCAGCCGATTCGCTCGGGGCGGACCCCGGCCGGATCACCCCGCCGCCGGCGCCCGCTGGTGCTCCCCCACCGGGGTTCCCACCACGTCGATGGGCTCGGGGGCCGGGACCGGGTGGTGGAGCTCGAACACCTCCTCGTTGAAGAGGATCCGGTCCCCCGCCTCGAGCTCCCGTTCCGACATCCGCAGCGGCACCACAAGGCTCACCAGCTTGAGGATCCCGGCGGTCATGGCCCCCGCGTAGGCCGTGACCACCACCAGACCCAGGAGCTGCACCAGCAGCTGGCGGGGATTGCCGTAGAAGAGGCCGGCCACCGTGACCCCCGGGGCGGCCCCCGCGCCGGGGTACACCACCATCGCGGGGTTGGCCACCAGCCCCACCATGACCCCGCCCACCGCCCCGGCGAGGAAGTGGGTGTGAACCACCCCCAGGGTGTCGTCGGCGCGGCGGAAGGGGAAGCGGCCCGCCAGGCGGTTCATGGTGTACCAGGGGATGGCCGCTCCCAGGATCCCCACCAGGAGCGCCCCCAGGCCGTCCACGTACCCAGCCGCCGGGGTGATGGCCACCAGCCCGCAGATCATGCCGTTGATGGCGCCGGCCACCGAGAGCTTGCGGTTTACGCCGAAGTCCAGGAAGAACCAGGCCAGCAGCGCCACCGCGGTGGCGAGGTTGGTGTTGAGCACCGCGGCCGCGGCGTCGGCGCCGGCGAAGTAGGGGTCGCCGCCGTTGAACCCATTCCACCCCAGCCACAGGATCCCTGCGCCGGCGATCGCCAGCAGCATGTTGTTGGGCTTGAAGTCCCGCTGGTCCTTGGCCGTCCGCGGGCCCACCATCAGGGCGGCGACGAACCCCGAGACCCCCGCCGCCACGTGGATCACGTAGCCGCCGCTGTAGTCCACCACCCCCAGCTGGGAGAGCCAGCCGCCGCCCCAGATCATGAAAGCGTCGACGCTGTACACGAGCAGCGACCAGACGGGGACGAAGAGCATCCACGCCCTGAGGTTCATGCGCCCGAAGATCGCCCCCGCCAGGATCACCGGGGCGATGGCCGCAAAGACGAATTGGAAGTAGATCAGGGACGCCTGGGGGAAGGCGAACTTGGGCATGAGGCCGACGAGCAGGGGGATGGACGCCCTCCCCTCCTCGCTGAGAGCCCCCAGCACCGGCTGCGGGAGCCCCACCAGGGAGCCGATCAGCGGGTGGCCGAAGGCGGCGTTGAACCCACCCAGCACCCAGACCACCAGGACCGCGGCGAAGGCGTAGATGGCGAAGAGGGCGGAGCTCACCGCCCACTTGCGCTTGACCAGCCCCCCGTAGAGGATGGCGAGGCCGGGGATGGATTGGAGGCCGACGAAGGTGGCCGCCGTCAACTGCCAGGAGTTGTCGCCAGGGTTGACGAACGCGGGGGCTGGCAGGTACATCCGCAGACCTCCTGACTGGCTCTCCGTGGGCGACTTGGCCCCAGCCTAGCCCCGGGCGGCCCCCGGCGGATCAGCTCTATGTCCCCATTTTGCTCAGTGGATTTGGGGATGCCCACCCGATGGGCAGGCAGCCAACGAAGGAGGGAACGGGCTGGCGGAGGACTCCGGGGTGGTCCTGGACCCGGCCGACCCGCTCGGCGCGCTCAGGCCGAGATGGCGCCTATCAACTCCAGGATCCGCGCCGGGGGAAGGTGCTGCTCCAGCACCTTGGCTCCGAATGGGGAGATGGCGTCCGCGATGGCGTTGCAGATCGTGGGAGGCGCGGCGATCATCCCTCCCTCCCCCACCCCTCTGAAGTTGACGTCCGGGTCGAGGCGCACCGGGCTGAGGTGCTCGATCTCGATGTGCGGGACATCGAGTGAGGTGGGCAGGAGGTAGTCCATGAGGGTGGCCGAGAGGTACTGCCCCTGGGCGTCGTACACGGAGCGCTCCAGAAGCACCGCCCCGATTCCCTGAGCCACCCCACCCCGGATCTGCCCGTCGACGACCGCCGGGTTGATCAGATCGCCGCAGTCCTCCACCACCAGGTAGCGGAGGATCCGCACCAGCCCGGTGGCAGGGTCGACGTCGACCACGCAGCAGTGGGTTCCCCCGGACCACCCGCTCTGCCCGCCGTCGAAGTCCTGGGTGGCTGTGAGGTCCGCGTCCGTCCCCGGGGGAAGCTGCCCCGATCGGGCCGCCAGGTCGATGCGACCGATGAGCTCGGCGAGGGGAAGTCGGCCACCCGGGACCCCGGGGCCGACGAGCTCGCCGCCGGAGATGTCCAGCTCGGCGGGTGCCAGGTCCAGGATCTGGGCCGCGGCCTCGAGTACCTTGCCCCGCAGGCGGCGGGCGCCATGGAGAGCCGCGCCCCCGGCCATGGCCGCGAACCTGCTCCCGCCGGTCCCGAACCCGTCCGGCGTCCGCTGCGTGTCCCCCACCATCACCTGGACCTGGTCCAGCCGCACCCCGAACTCGTCGGCGGCCACCTGGGCCAGGGTGGTGCGGTGGCCCTGGCCGTGTGGCATCTGGGCCGTGTGCACCAGCAGCGACCCCTCCCGGTCCAACTCCACCCGCACCTGCTCGGTGTTCTCCTCCCCCCCTTCCTGGCGGGGACCGGGGGCCGGCTCGATGTAGGTGGCGAACCCCACCCCGAGGTACCGACCCTCCTCCCGAAGACGGCGCTGCCGCTCCTGGAAGCCGGCGAGATCGACGATCTCGGCGGCTCGAAGGAGGGAATCCCTTGAGGTTATGCCTGCGAGGCTGGGGCCGGTCACCATCCTGAGGGGCGCCTCATCTCGGGTCGCCAGGTTGCGGAGCCTCACCTCCGCGGCGCTGATCCCCAGCTCCTGGGCGACCAGATCCACCATCCGCTCGCGGACGAAGGTCTCTGCCGCCCAGGGCCCCCGGTAGGCCACGTAGGTGGCCTTGTTGGTGACCACCCCCGAGCTGGTGAAGGAGAGCGCCTCCAAACGGTAGGGCCCGGGCATCATCTCCCGGATGGTGTCGACGACCAGCGGCGCGAAGCCCGGGTAGGCCCCGCTGTCGATGACCATCTGCACCCGGAGCGCCAGGATCAGGCCGCCGGCGGTCACCGCCGCCTCTACCTCGAAGGACTCCTCACGCGCCTGACCGGACACCGTGAGGTTCTCCCAACGGTCCTCGATCCAGCGCACCGGACGCCCCAGTGCCCGGCTGGCGGCGCAGCAGGCGACTTCCTCGCGGCTGGCCCCGAATTTGAGACCGAAGGAGCCGCCCACGTCCTCCGCCACCACCCGAAGCCTGTCCAGCGGCATCCCCAGCTGCTGAGCCAGCATCCGCCGCGTGGTGTTGACCCCCTGCGTGGAGGCCCGCACCAGCAGCTGGCCGGAGGAGGGGTCGAAGCTGGCCAGGATGGCCCGTCCCTCCATGGGGACGTTCTGATGGCGATGCTGATGGATCGAGGCACGCACCACCCGGTCCGCCCTGGCGAAGGCTCCATCGACATCCCCGAAGACCCTGGTCTCGGGGCCGAAGAGCCGGTTGCCGCCCAGCTCGTCGAAGATCGCGGGCAGGTTGGGGTCGAGGGCCTGCTCGATGGTGGCCACCGGGGCCAGCTCTTCGTAGTCGACCTGGATGAGCTCGCAGGCGTCCTCAGCCAGGGCGCGGCTCTCGGCCACCACCAGCGCCACGGGATCCCCGACCAGCCGCGCCTTGTCCACGACGAGGATGCCGAATGACACCTTGCCACCGGATGGGGATGACTCGACCAGGGACGCCACGGGCGACGCCATCTCCGCCATCTGGGCGCCGTCGAAGACGGCCACCACGCCGGGGGCGTGGCGGGCGGCCTCGGTGTGCACCGCCACGACCCGGGCGTGGGGGAACGGACTGCGGCAGAAGGCGGCGTGCAGCATGCCCGGCAGCTGGACGTCGGCCACATAGGTGCCCCGCCCGGTGAGCAGGCGCTCGTCCTCCACCCGGCGCACCGAGGCGCCGGTGTAGCGCTCGGCGGGAACCGGCACCCTCACTGCGGCACCTCCCCGGCCGGCTCCTGGCCCCCGGCGGCGGCCAGCACGCCGCGAACTATGCTCTCGTACCCGGTGCAGCGGCAGAGGTTGCCCGATAGCGCGTGGCGCACCTCGGCCTCGGTGGGAGTCGGGTTCTCCGCCAGAAGGGAAGCGGCCTGGATCAGAAACCCCGGGGTGCAGAAGCCGCACTGGAAGCTGTGGCTGTCCCACATCGCCTGCTGGAGCCTGGAGAGCTGGCCGTTCCGGGCCAGCCCCTCCACCGTCTCGACCCGGCAGCCGTGGGCCGAGGCGGCCAGGACCAGGCAGGAGCGGGTGGGGAGTGAGTCGAGGAGCACGGTGCAAGCGCCACACACCCCGTGCTCGCACCCCAGATGAGTCCCCGTGAGCGCCAGCTGATCGCGCAGGAAGTCGGCGAGGGTGGTGCGCCCCTCCACCTCCCCCTCCCTCTCCTCGCCGTTCACCTGCAGCCGGATGCTCAGCAGGGCCTGGGGGCCGACCTCGGGGTCAAGCACCGGCCGCACCTCCTCGGGTGGCCGCCCGCCCGAACGCCGTCTGCAGCGCGCGCTCGGTCAACACCGTGGAGAGGTGCCGTCGGTAGGTGGCGGAAGCATGGAGGTCGTCCGGGGGCCGGACCCGCGCCCCGACACTGCGGCCAGCTTCGTTGAAGAGGCTCTCCGGCGAGGCCCGACCTTCCAGTTCCAGCTCGTCAAGGGTGAGAAGGCGTGGGCGGTCCCCGACGCCGGTCAGGGCGAGACGCAGGTCGACCACGCGGTCCCCTTCGCGGGTCACCGCGGCCGCCACGCCGACCATGGCGAAGTCGCCTGGACGCCGGCTCACCTCCAAGAAGCAGGTCCCCTCAAAGGGCGGAGCCGCCGGGATCCTGACCTCGGTCACCACCTCGTCGAACTCCAGGGCGGTGGTGAAGGGTCCGAGGAAGAAGTCCCGCGCAGGGATGGTCCGGGAGCCCCGGCCCAGGCTGCGCGCCGTGAGCTCCGCCCGAAGGACCAGGGCCACCGCCGGCAGCTCGGCGGCCGGGTCCGCGTGGCACAGGCTGCCCACCACAGTCCCCCGGGAGCGGATCGCCGGGTGTCCTATGAAATCCAGTGCCTCGAGGAGCAGCGGGCTCCGAGCCCGCACGATAGGGTCGCGCTCCGCGACCAGCTCGGTGGTCAGGGCGCCGATCCGCAACCCGGCGCCGTCCTCCTGAACTCCGCCCAGCCCGGGCACCCGCCTCAGCTCGACGAGCAGGGAGGGCCGGGCGAGCCGCAGGGACAACATGGGGATGAGGCTCTGGCCGCCCGCCAGGACCCTGGCCTCCCCGTCGCCGGCGGCCAGCAGCTCCAGCCCCTCTTCCAGGGATTCCGGGGCGCGATGGGCGAAGGGAGGCAGTTTCAACGGCCAGAAGAGCATAGGCGGCGGCGCCTCGTGCCGGCAAGGACGAGGGCCCAAGAGGGCGAGGGATGGGCCAGCTGGACGAGCCGGGGCAGAAGAGCGCCGGGCCGCTCCGCCGGCACGCTTGGCCGGCTTCTCCGGGCGATGGCAGGCGGCGCCGGTCGTCTGCCTCCCCACGTCCGCCCCGCCGGGCGGACGCGGCGCCCATAAGACGCGGTGCGGCGCGCGGCGCGCCGCCATCTGTCGTATGCGGCGGAAGGGCCCCCGAGGAGCGCCGGATTGGTCAGGCGGACAGCTGGTCCAGGAGATCCGGGACGGGCAGGCTGTCGAGGCGCTCCGGATCGTCGAAGAGGCGCTCCAGTGAACCGATCCTCTCGGTGGCGAGCTGCGCCTGGCCCAGGTTGCGCGTCAGCTTCTGGCGCAGCGGCCCGAGCGCCTCCTGCCGCCGCCTGGGATGACCGAGCGGGTACCACACCACCTCCGGGCCGAGCCGCTCCCCGCCGACCAGCTCGACGGCGACGGAGTTGGCCACCGCCCGGCGGTCCGGATCGTGGTAGGCGCGGGAGTACTCGGGATCCTCAGAAACCAGGGTCGATTGGCGGATCCGCTCCAGCTCCGGGTTCCCAGCCGCCTGGTCCTCGTAGGTCGGGTAGTCGAGTTCACCGTAGACCAGGGCGGCGGCGACCATGTACTGGAGGCAGTGGTCGCGGTCGGCGGCTGAGAGCAGCGGCCCACTTTTGTCCAGAATCGTCGCCCCCGAGCGCTGGGTCCGGACCTCCACCTTGCGCACCTCCCCGAGCCGACCGGCCAGGGCCGGCCGCAACCTGATGGCCGCCTCCACGGCGGACTGCCCGTGGTACTCCGCCGGCCAGGGCACCTTGTACAGAACCTGCGGGGCCACCGCGGCGCCGAGCGGGCCCTCGAGTCGCACGGCCTCCTCCCCCAGCACCGCGTTCAGGCCCCAGGTCGGTGCCGAGATCACGCGCGGGCAACCCCGGTCGCCGCGGAGAGCCAGGAGCGCGAAGCGAAGCGCGCGCTGGACTGCCTCGGCCGCCGCCCACGACTTCCGCCAGCTCACCACCGGATGGTGGCGATACACCCTGAGGGTCGAGGCGTCCGCGAGGGCGTTGGAGATGGCCGCCCGAACCTGCTCCTCGGCTCCTCCCAGCAGCCAGGCTCCCACGGCGGCGCTGGCGACCTCCACCAGGAGCACGTGGTCCAGCCCGCGGTCGTGCAGACAGCTCGCCGTGGCCAGAACCCCCTGGATCTCGTAGGCCTTGCAGATGGGCTCGAGGAGCTCGCCCACCCGAAGTGACGACCCACTAGCCATACGTCGGCGCCGGCTCAGCTGGTCGGATACCGCGAGGATGGCGCCAAGGTTGTCGGACGGATGGCTCCACTCCGCCGCCAGCCAGGTGTCGTTGAAGTCCAACCAGCGGATGGCCGCGGAGATCCCGAAGGCGGCATCGAGCAGCCCCGCCCGGTGCGCGGTGCCGGGGATAGGTGTGCCCCCCGCAGGATCGGGTGGAGAGGAGAGCGGTCCAAGAAGCGGCGCGCAGTCGGGGTGCCGGGCACCCAGGCAGGCCACCCCCAGGGAGTCCAGGAGGCTGAGCCGGGCCGCAGCGCGCGCCGCCTCGTCCAGCGCCAGGGGGGCCGTGACATAGGCCGCGATCTCCGCCACCAGCGGATCCCAGCCCTCGCCCCCCGCGGAGTCCCCGCCCGCTCCCGCCCCGGCCATCGGGCTCAGGTGGCGCAGTACCGGTCGGCCACGTCCAGCGCGTGGTCCAAGATGTCGATCCCCTCCAGCAGCTCGGACTCCGAGATCACCAGTGGGGGTGCCACGTGGACGCGGTTGAAGTGGGTGAAGGGCCAGAGCCCCCCGGCCCGGCACGCCGCCGCAACCTCCGCCATCGGCTGGTTGGCCGCTCCCGAGGGGTTGAACGGCACCAGCATCTCCCGGGTGCCGCGGTCCCGCACCAGCTCGACCGCCCACATCAGCCCCATCCCGCGCACCTCTCCCACGCTGGGGTGGTCCTCGGCGAGTCGGGCCAGGCGGGGGCCAGCCACCTCGGTCCCCAGCCTCCGGACGTGGGCGAGTATCCCTTCCCTCTCGAATGTTTCGATGCTGGCGACCCCGGCGGCGCAGGCCAGGGGATGCCCGGAGTAGGTGAGGCCCCCGGGAAAGGCGCGGTCGGCAAATGACTCCGCCACCCGACGTGATATGACCACCCCGCCGAGAGGCACGTACCCGGAGTTGACCCCCTTGGCGAAGGTGAGCAGGTCCGGGACCACATCGAAGGCGTTGCAGGCGAACCACTCCCCCACCCGGCCGAAGCCGACCATCACCTCGTCCAGGATCATGAGGATGCCGTGCTCGTCGCAGAGCCGGCGGACGCCTGGAAGGTACCCCGGGGGCGGGATCAGGACACCATTGGTCCCCACCACCGTCTCCAGGATGACCGCGGCGATCGATTGTGGGCCCTCGAACTCGATGACCTGGCGGAGGTGGGCCAGGGAGCGCTCCGCCTCCTCCTCCGGGCTGGAGGCGTAGAAGGCCGACCGGTAGAGGTAGGGGCCCATGAAGTGGACCACCGAGGGGAACCCTGGCTCACTGCCCCAGCGACGTGGTTCACCGGTTAAGGCGATGGAGGTGCCGGTGGCCCCGTGGTACGAGCGGTAGGCGGCCAGCACCTTGTGCCTTCCGGTGTGCAGGCGGGCCATGCGCACCGCGTGCTCGTTCGCCTCGGTGCCCCCGTTGGTGAAGAAGACCTGGTCCAGGTCGCCCGGGGCACGCTCGGCGATCAGCCGGGCCAGCTCGCCCCGGACGTCGTTGGCGAAGGCCGGGGCCACCGTGCAGAGCCGGTCCGCCTGGCGCTTGATCGCCTCCACGAGGGCTGGGTGCTGGTGACCCAGGTTGGTGTAGACGAGCTGGGAGGAGAAGTCCAGGTAGCGGTGCCCCTCGGAGTCCCAGAAGTGGCTCCCGCTGCCTCCTGTCACCAGCACCGGGTGCAGCTGCCGCTGTGCGGACCAGGAGTGGAAGACGTGGTCCCGGTCGTCGGCAATCGCCTGGGCGGCGTCCACCGGATGGCTCTCGGAGGTCATCGGGTCTGCGGGAATCCCAGGTCGACCTGGCTCGGGCCGGCCTCGGGCCAGCGGGTGGTGACGACCTTGGTGCGGGTGTAGAAGTGGATGCCGTCAGGCCCGTACATGTGGGTGTCTCCGAAGAGCGAGGAGCGCCAGCCGCCGAAGGAGTAATAGCCGACCGGGACCGGGATGGGCACGTTCACCCCCACCATCCCCACCTCGACCTCGCGCTGGAAGCGGCGGGCCACCCCCCCGTCCCGGGTGAAGATGGCGGTGCCGTTGCCATAGGGGTTGCGGTTGACGGTGGCCAGCGCCTCGTCCAGGCTCTGGACCCGGACCATCTCCAAAACCGGCCCGAAGATCTCATCCTGGTAGGCGCGCATCTCCGGGCGGACACGATCCACCAGGGAGGCGCCGAGGAAGAAGCCGGGGGAGTCCGTGCGCTGCTCCCTTCCGTCCACCACAACCTCGGCCCCCTCCTCGGCGGCGAGACCTATGTAGGACGCGACCCGCTCCCGGTGCTGGGCGGTCACAAGTGGGCCCATCTCGGATGAGGCGTCGGTGCCCGGGCCGACGCGGAGGGCCGCGATCCGCTCCACTATGGCGCGGCGGAGCGGGTCGGCCACGTCTCCCACCGCCACCACCACCGAGATCGCCATGCAGCGCTCCCCGGCCGAGCCGTAGGCGGCCGAGACGGCCGCGTCGGCGGCTACCCCGAGGTCGGCGTCGGGCATCACCACCATGTGGTTCTTGGCCCCGCCAAGCGCCTGGACCCGCTTGCCGCTGGAGGAAGCCACCTCGTAGACGTGCTTGGCCACCGGGGTGGAGCCGACGAAGCTTACGGCCGCCACCCCGGGATGCTCCAGCAGCCGATCCACCGCCACCGAGTCTCCCTGGACGACGTTGAGCACCCCAGCCGGAAGCCCAGCTCGGGTGAACAGGTCGGCCAGCAGCAGGGAGGGTGAGGGATCCTTCTCGCTGGGCTTGAGGATGAAGGCATTGCCGCAGGCGATGGCCCCGGCCAGCATCCAGAGGGGAACCATGACCGGGAAGTTGAAGGGAGTGATCCCCGCCACCACCCCCAGCGGCTGGCGCAGCTCGTGGACGTCCACCCCGGTGGAGACGTCCAGGCTGTGCCCTCCCTTCAGCAGCTGCCCGAGCCCACAGGCGAACTCCACGTTCTCCAGCCCCCGGGCCACCTCGCCAAGGGCGTCCGACAGGACCTTGCCATGCTCGGCGGTGATGAGGCGGGCGAGCTCCTCCCGGTGCTGATGGAGCTGCTGGCGGAAGGTGAACATGATCTCGGTGCGGCGGGAGATGCTGGTCCGCGCCCAGCCCGCCTGGGCCTCCCGGGCGGTGGCCACCGCCTGGTCGATCTCCTCGGCGCTGGCGAACGATACCCGCCGGGACTCCTTCCCGGTTGCGGGGTCGAACACAGGGCCGCTTCGGCCGGAGACGCCGGTGCGGAGCCGGCCGGCGATGTAGTGCCCAAGGACAGAGGCCTCCGGGGGCTCCTGGCCGAATGCCGTCGCGCCGGCCTCGTCAATCGTGATCTGCGAACTCACTACCCGTCTCCTCCACCTCTGCCGCCATCCCAGGCCCCGGTGTCGTCGCAAAGACCACAGGGCCAGGTCCGGGGGCAGAGCGTGCAGCACGCTGCCATCTCTACCGTATGTGGTTGTCGGCCCAAACCGGGCGTTGCCCACCGCCTCCTCCACCGCTTCGATGGTGGCTCTGACCAGTGGGTCGAAAAAGCTGGGTTGGTGCCAGTATGCCCAGTCCGACAGGGCGGCGGGGACCCTCGCCCCGAGCCGGCTGGTGGAGCGCGAGAGGTTCAGCATCGAGCTTCGGGCGCGGCGGCCGCAGTGACGGAGCGGGCGGCCGCGCTCGGTTGCCCCCACACCTGGACACTCCCTGTTGGCGGCGCGGTTCGCTGGGCAGGAGCCGCAGCGCCAAGGAGCGGACCTCGGGCTGAGGTCCGGGCCGGTGGCCCCGCGCGGCAGGTCACCGGTGAGGCGAGGGACCACGTCTTGGCGGACCCTCGCCCGGAGGACCGCGGCCTGGGCAGGGGGCCTGGCCGCCTTCGCCAGCGAGGTTGGGGCCCCGCACTCCGATCGCTGGTCGATGAAGGAGGCCGGTCGGGTGCTGGACGCACTCGCCGCACCCGAGGGGACGCTGCATTACCGTGCCCCGTACAGAGGGCTCCGGGGGCTGTTGCGTTTGCCGCGACAGGATAAGCGGTTGGTCGCCTCTGCCGAGGGGGAGCTGTGGCCCCTGCCGGACTAAGACCGGCGGCAGCGCTCCGAACCGCCACAGGTGCTGGGAACGGACGTCGCCCACCTGGGCAACAAGGCGGATACGGCGCCAGCCCCAGGCACGGGCCGCCCCAGCCCGTATGCGCGCCCGTGCGAAACCGAGGCCCTTCTGGCCGTGGGCCTGAACGACGGCGAGGCGCTGGCGACCCTCTAGGTGGCGCTCACGGCCCGACAGTCGGCGAGGGCTTCGCCACTCAGCTGATCACGGGCCGCGCCTATGCCCCGCATGGCGGCGCCGGTATGCTCGGCCGATGGCGTTTCCGCAGTACTCGGGCAAGCAGGAGCTGACCCCCTACCTCAGCCCAGACAAATGGGTGGCCTACCTCCGCCAGGCCCACGGCTGGCAGGGGATTCCCCAGATGAGAGGGGTCATCATCACCTTCAGCCCTGGCTTCTTCGACCGCGTCGCCGCCGGCCCCGGCTGGCACGAGCTGGAGTCGCCGCTGACCGGCTCCCACGGCTTCTACGTCCTGGGGGAGGACGCCAACGTGGTCGGGATGGTGGGCCGGTTCGGCATTGGGGCTCCCGCCGCAGCCAACCGGCTGGAGGACCTGGCGGCGGCGGGCGTGCGACGGTTCATCGCCATCGGTCTCGCCGGGGCGCTGCAACCCGAGATGGAGGTCGGGGACCTGGTCGTGTGCACCGAGGCCGTCCGCGACGACGGCGTCTCCCACCACTACCTGCCGGGGGCGGCCCGGGTCCTGCCCACCCATGGCCTCACCGACCAGCTTGCCGGTGAACTGTCCCGCTCGGGGAGGCCGCTGCACCGAGGGCCCACCTGGACAATAGACGCACCGTACCGCGAGACCGTGGAGGAGATCCAACACTATCGGGATCTTGGGGTCCTGACCGTCGAGATGGAGGCGGCGGCGCTGGCCGCGGTGGCAGAGGTTCGCGGGGTGGAGTTCGCCGCGGCGTTCACCGTGAGCGACTCCCTGGCCGGGGAGTCATGGAATCCCCACTTCGCGGATCCCTTGGTGGACTCCGGGCTGGAACTGCTCCTCAAGGCGGCGGTGCTTGCGCTGCGGGCCGACCCGGCCCAGGAGACCTACCCCGACTCTTTCTAGAGGCCCCGGAGGCGCCGGCGAAACCTCTTGAGCGCTTGGGGTGTGCGCCCTCTCCCGCGAAGCGGATGAGGCCGGCCCCCTGGAGGCTGAGGGATAGCTTAGAAGTGCCCCGGAGGCCTACAATCCTCCAGCCGACTAAGCGACAATGGCTGGAGCGGCGCGAGGATCTGAGAGGGGAAGGCGGGTCCAGCGGCCCATACCTGTCGGCAAGAGGAGCTATCAGATGTCCCTAGCAGTTCTGGCCTGTGAGGAGCGGTTCCGGGAGGTGCTCGAACCGCTGGTCGAGGGGGCCGGGTACCTTCTCCTGGATCCCGCCTCCAGTCCGCCCTCAGGGCTGGCTGGCGCAGTTTTCCCACCGAGCCCCGACACGGCGCTGGTCGTGAGCGAGGTCTCGGGGCAGTCGTGGGTTCACGCGTTCGACAGCCACGAGGTCCGCTACTGGCTGGTCAACGTGGGAACGCCGGCGCACGCCGGCTACCGGCCGCCGGCTCGCCAGCCCCACCGCAGGTTGCTGGGGGTGGGACCCAACGACCGGGCCTACCTTGCCCAGCTACTGGATGACTGGCGGGACCGAGAGGTGGTCAGGGTGGACTGCTTCACCTTTGGCTACCGCGATGGGCTGCCGGCGGAGGCGGACTGGGTCGTGGACACCAGGTTCCTGGACAGCCCCTACTGGGTGCCGGAGATGCGGGACCTGCCCGGAAGTGACCCACTGGTTCGAGCCAGCCTCATGGCCCAGCCGGGTGCACGTGAGCTGATCGACTCCTTCCTGCCCATGCTCATGAACCTTCTCCCCTTGTACCGTGCCCAGCGCCGCTCCGTGCTTCGCCTGGCCGTGGGCTGCACGGGGGGGAAGCACCGCTCCGTGGCGGTGGCGAGTGAGCTGGTCGACCGGATCAACGCCACGGGAGCGGCCACAGCCCGTAACTTGGACCGGCCTCCCTTGCACGTTCCCCAACTGCCCGACTGACAGCGGCGGCTGATGTAGCGGGGTGAGTGGGCCCGGAGGGATGCCCCCACTCACCGTGGGCTGGCTTGCGTTCGTTCACTCGCGCAGCGACATGGCTGACCCAGCCCGATAGGTTCAGACGCGGCCAGCAAGTCCCTGGACGCCGTTGCCGTTGCCGCCGAGAGCCACGGCAACCGTTTCACCGCAGGTCTCGCGGCGGCCCGGAACGCCTCGCCGCGTCCATCCCCCGAGATCAGTGGAGCGGGAGACGGGGGTCGAACCCGCGACCTTCTCCTTGGCATGCATTGGAAGTTATACGCTGTGGTCTCGACTTCGTGTCCGTGGCCAAGTCAAAGTAAGCGGATATGGCCACAGAGTGGGTCTGCAGTCACGCGATGATCTCTGGGTGGCTGGATGAGCCATCGACACCCTTGACGTGACCCCTACAGCCTGTACCAGCGGCATGAGTTGGGCTGAGCACCTCAGGGACGCCAGATCGGCCACTCGGAGCCAAGTGAGGTCAGGTAAGCTTCCGGCTCGTGGTCAGCAATGTCTATGTGGACGGATTCAACTTGTACTACGGCTGCCTTCGCGGGACGCCGTACAGGTGGCTGGATCTCGAGGCGCTCAGTCGCCGACTGTTACCTCAGGACTCGATCCATCGCATCCGTTACTTCACCGCCAGGGTCACGCCGCGACCATCCAACCCCCAGGCGCCCCAGCGGCAGCAGGCCTACCTTCCGCGCTTTGGAGACGATCCCATGTCTGACGGTCCATCTCGGCCACTTCCTGAGCCATCCGGCCCGGATGCCCCTGGCCCATCCCCAGAGCGGCTGGCCGCCGACAGTGGAAGTGATGAAAACCGAGGAGAAAGGGTCGGACGTAAACCTGGCCACCTACCTCCTCCTAGATGCCTTCCGCAGGGACTGCGAGACCGCCGTGGTGATCTCCAATGACTCCGATCTCAAGGAACCCATCTCGCTCGTTCAGAAGGAACTTGGCATCCCGGTCGGCGTGGTCAATCCTCACCCGGCAGTGCATCGCAGCCGAGCTCTGCAACCAGCGTTCTTCAAGCAACTGCGGCCATCCGTCTTGCCAGCCTGCCAGTTTCCACATGTCCTGCAGGACGCGCGGGGAACGATTCGGAAGCCGGTCGACTGGTAACTCCCCTTAAACGCAGAGACCCGCCGAAGCGGGCCTCGCACCCGGCCGCCGAAGCGACCAGGGGGATGCCTTGATACTACCCCAGACCAGCCGGGGACTGCCAGCGAGACGTGTGACGAGTCCGTCACCTTGTGGGGCGCCACCGTGACGTAGCTTCGAAGGCAAGACATCCCACGGCTGCAACTTGTCAAGTCCGAGCCCTCAACACGTACTGATGTGCGCATGCGTCAGGCTGCCTGGGCCGAGCCGTCCGGGGCATATCCGGCCCGATGTCCCCAGGCCTGGACCTCGACATAAGCCTCGCGGTGGGCCAGGCAGCCGTGCAGGATTCCCACCAAACGATTGGCCAGGGCACGGAGGGCGCAGTTGTGCCCGTCCCCCTTTGCCCGGCGAGAGGCGTAGTAGGCTCTCGCGCCTGGAGAGCTATTGAGCGATGCAAAGGCCCATAGGTAGGTCGCATCGCCCAGGTGACGGTTCCGCACAAAGCGTGCCAGCACCACCTTCTTGGTCCCCGACGCCCTGGTAATGGGAGCTGTCCCGGCATAGTTCTTGCGGGATCTGGCATCCTGGTACCGGTTCGGGTCGTCCCCGAATTCGCCCAACACCCGGGCGCCGAGGATCGGACCGAGCCCTGGCAAGCTGGTGAGGATGTCGGCGTCCGGGCGACTCTCAAAAGACTCTTTCAGCTCGGCCTCCAGGGCCTTGATCTGGCGAGTCATCTCGGCGATCACCGCGATGGTGGAGGCGCCCACCGCGCTGTAGGCGCGGGTCACCGTCGCCGAGGTCTCGAGCTGGGGGGCTCGCAGCGCCTGCTGGATCTCTTGGGCTCGCCGTTCCAGGTTCCGCCGGCGTCCGCCCCGGCGCAGTGTCGCCTGTAGGGCCGAGAACGAGAGCGACCTCCCCTGCTCAGGCCTGGGGGCTCGCTCCAGCACCGCCAGGGCGTCGTGGTGCGCCAGATCATTGCCGGCGGCCACCAGGGCAGCCGGATAGTACTCCTTGAGCTGGGCTCGCAGGCCATTCAGCTGCCGCTGACGTGACCAGAGCAGGCGCTGATGGGAACGAGCCAGCAGTTGCACCGCCAGCACCTCCTCCGAGTCGCCCGCCACCTGACGATGCAGGTGGCGATCGGTGCGCACCAGGTCGGCCAGCATCTTGGCGTCGGCGCGGTCGGACTTGGCCCCGGAGTTGGATTGCCGCTCCCGGTAGCGGGACGCCACCTTGGGGTTCACCGCGTACACCTGGTAGCCGGCAGCCACCAGGGAGCCCACCCACAGACCCCGGTCAGTCTCGATACCCACCACCACCCGCGCTGGATCCTGGGCATGCTCGGCCACCAAGCAGTGGAGGATCCCGATCCCCTCCACTCCCTCAGGCAACCGCCGGTAGGCAAGGGTCACGCCCATCTCGTCCATGACCACCACGTCATGGTGATCATCCGCCCAGTCGTCGCCCACGAAGATCATCTCGCCCTCCTACTTCGACCGTCGCCATCCAGATGAGCCGGAGGGGGTTCGCTCACGCGCTAATGGATCAGTGCTCAGTGGCACCTCATCCCACCTGAAGTCTTCATCCCCTCGCCAATCAGTGAGGGCACGGTCTTGGAGCAGGGCTCTGATGCCCGGCGGGGCACAGTGCTCACCCACTGACGGCTCGGAGCCCTCAGCCTGACCGTTCAGGCCGGGCTGGGGCAAGTGGAGCGAGAGATTCATTGGCCGAAGCTCCCCTCGACGAACGCGGCCACGGCGACGGGCTCCTCACAGCAGGGGCAGAGCCCTCCCACGCCTGCCGCTCGCATGAACCGGTTGCACTCGCTGCAGAGCTGCTCTCCCAGCGCGCGCGTGTCACAGTCATCGCACACGTAGACGGTGACCCTGCGGCGCTGACCGGGGGGAGGCAATGGCGCCACCGGGCCCTTGGGAGCATGGCGCTGGCGCCACGCCGCAACCCGGCATGCTGCCGAGCACCACAGCTGGCGGCCGATGGGGACGAAGCTTCGGCCACACCTCTGGCAGGTCGGAATGCCTTCGTTACGGGACGGCGTGTCGGGCAACCCGGCCCCACCACTCCGGCTGGGCACGACCGCTGCCTCCACGGCGGGGCGGGGAGAATCCACAGCCCGGTCGAGTTGTTCACCCCCTCTCTCCAGACCTCTCTCCCCAGCTTCTACTACTACTCTTTCACTCGCCTTCGGCTCCCGCATGTCCCCATTAGCGACAGATGCAACCCGCCCTGAGGTAGGCGAAATGTCCACTTTGGGGTATCCATTTAGCCGGAGGCAGCTTGGATGGCGGCGACGTGATCGAGGCTGACCAGGCGGAGGGGGCGACCAATGGGCCGCACCAGCTGATCCCGCCCAATACGGCTTTCTCTGCCAGCCGAAAGTGAGCCTTGGCCGTGCCTGGGGTATCCGTGGTCTGTCCTACGTATGGCGGCACGGTGAAGGTTGAGCCGGACGGCCGACTCGCCGGC
>JAJYWQ010000057.1 GCA_021791415.1 bacterium
GTGGACGCCCTCTTCGAGGTGGGCCGGCAGGTCGAGCCGCCCAGCGGCTTTACCGAGCAGGCCCGCATCAGGGAGGACTCCGTGTACGACGAGGCGGAGCGCGATTTCCGCAGCTGGTGGGCGAAGCAGGCGGAGAACCTGCTGGACTGGGTGGAGCCCTGGCACACCGTGCTCGACGACACCGACGCCCCCTTCTACAGATGGTTTGTCGGTGGCAAGTTGAACGCCTGCTACAACTGCGTCGATCGCCACGTGGCGGCCGGACGCGGCGAGCGCGTCGCCTTCCACTGGCGGGGCGAGAAGGAAACCCGGGAGGTGACGTACGCGGACCTCCACCGCGACACCCAGCGCCTCGCCAACGTCCTCAAGGCCCGCGGGATCGGCAAGGGCGACGTCGTCGCCATCCACCTCCCCCTGGTGCCGGAGGCGGCCGTGGCCATGCTGGCCTGCGCCCGCATCGGCGCCCCCCACAACGTAGTCTTCGCCGGCTTCTCAGCGCACGCGCTGAGGGAGCAGCTGGTGTTCTCGGAGGCCAGAGCCCTCATCACCGCGGACGGGGTGTGGCGTGATGGTGGGGCGTTCCCCTTGAAGGCGCGAATCAACGAGCACGTGGCCGACCTCGATGGACTGGGGACGGTTGTCGTCCTGCGCCATACGGGATCGCCGGCGGAGATGTGCCAGGGGCGCGACATCTGGTGGGACGAGGCCCTCGCCGCGGCGCCACCCGACTGCCCCTGCGAGCCGCTCGATGCCGAGCACCCCCTCTTCACGCTCTACACATCCGGGTCCACCGCCAAGCCCAAGGTGGTGGTGCACAGCACCGGGGGGTACCTCACCGGGGTGGGCTGGACCACTCAGAACGTCTTCGACCTGAGGCCGGATCGCGACGTGTTCTGGTGCACCGCCGACGTGGGCTGGGTCACCGGGCATTCGTACGTGATCTACGGCCCCCTCCTGAGCGGTGCCACCAGTGTGATGTTCGAAGGCTCTCCCGACCATCCGCACAGGGGGGTGTGGTGGGAAACCATCGAGAAGTACCGGGTCACCATCCTCTACACGGCTCCCACCTCGATCAACGCCTTTCTGAGATGGGGTGAGGAGCACCCCGGCCGGCACGACCTCTCGTCCTTGCGCCTGCTCGGCTCGGTTGGCGAGCCGCTGACGCCCAAGGCGTGGGGCTGGTACCACCAAGTGATCGGCGGGAGCCGCTGCCCCATCGTGGACACCTGGTGGCAGACCGAGACCGGCTGCATCATGATCACCACGCTGCCGGGCGTCATGGCCTCCAAGCCGGGAGCGGCGGGCCGGCCACTTCCGGGGATCCACGTAGATGTCGTCGACGAGGAGGGCGATCCCGTACGGGGTGAGTACGGGTACCTGGTCGTCAAGCGGCCCTGGCCGGCCATGCTGCGCAACCTCCACAAGCAGGGTGACCGTTACCGGCAGACCTACTTCGGTCGGTTCGAGGAGCAGACCTACCTGGGCCGGTTCGAGGAGCGCACCTACTACGTGGGCGACTCCGCGCTGGTGGACGAGGACGGATACTTCTGGATCGGCGGGCGGGTTGACGACGTCATCAACGTCGGCGGCCAACGGTTCGCCGCCAGCCAGGTGGAGTCGGCCATCGCGTCCCACCCGGGGGTGGCCGAGTGCGCGGCCATCGGGCAGCGCCACGAGACCACCGGATACGCCATCTGTGCCTTCATCGTCCTCCGCCAGTCCCTCGGCGGCGGGCCGGAGTTGGAACGGCAGATCGGGGACCGGGTGGCGGAGCGGCTCGGCGAGAACGCTCGCCCCGCCCGCATCGTCTGGACAGCCTCACTTCCCAAGACTCGTTCCGGCAAGATCATGCGCCGACTTCTCCGCGACATCGCCGAAGGCCGGGACCTGGGCGACGTGAGCGCCCTGCGCGATCCCGACGTGATAGACGAGCTGGAACAGGCGTTCTCGGAGCAGCCCGCGTAGTCGCGGGCCTGTTGGGGCCAGGCTACCCCTGGCCGACCGGGGCGACGGGGAACGGCTGTCCCCACCTCCCCTCCGGCCCGGGCCAAACGCGCTCGGCGACCAGCCCGGCGGGTGGGCTTGGTGGATCTCCCGAGGACCGGTGGGCCCGCTCTATCGGCAGCCGGGGAGGGGAACCCTCTCAGGCCCCCTGGAGGCCGAAGTAGGCGCGCCGCAGGGAGTCGTCCGCCTCCAGCTCCGGAACCGTGCCCTGGAAGCGCAGGCGCCCCCCCTCGATGACGTAGACCCTCTGGGCCACCGCCAGGAACTTCATGTTCTGCTCCACCACCAGGAGCGCCGGTCCCGCCTCGCGGCGGGTGCGGGCGAGCGCCTCCACGACGTTGCTGACGTAGACCGGCGAGAGCCCGGCGGAGGGCTCGTCCAGGACCAAAAGCCGAGGGTCCGCGACCAGCGCCTTGGCCACTCCCACCATCTTGCGCTGGCCGCCGCTGAGTTTCCACGCCGGCCCCCGGCGGGTGCGGGCCACCTCGGGAAACAGCTGGCACAGCTCCTCGATCCGGCGCCGCAGGCGGGCGCGGGGCAGGCCGTACCCACCCATGAGCAGGTTCTCCTCCACCGACAGCTCGGGAAAGATGCCGACCTCGCTCATGTAGGCGATGCCGGCCCGCACCCGCTGGCTGGTGCGCAGCCCCTCGATCCGCCGGCCGAAGAAGGAGATCGACCCGGTCCGGGCGGGCAGCAGCCCCAGCAGAGCCTTGAGAAGGGTGGACTTGCCGGCGCCGTTGGGGCCCAGGACCACCACGCTCTCCTCGGCCCCGATCTCCAGGTCGAAGTCCCAGAGGACCTGGAGCGAGCCGTAGCCGGCCCCCAGCCCCCGCACCTCAAGGCACTTGTCGACCTGGTCAGGCACCGAGGAAGACCTCCACCACATGGGGGTCCTGGGACGCCTCCTCCAGGGAGCCGGCGAAGATGGTGGTCCCGGCGTTGAGCACCACCACCCGGTCGGTGACCTGGCGCACGAACCCCATGAGGTGCTCCACCACCAGGAGCGCGCGGCCGGCGGCGGCCAGCTGGCGCAGCAACTCCGCCGCCCCGTCCAGCTCGTCATGGCGCATCCCCGCCGCCAGCTCGTCAACCAGGAGCACCTCGGGCGCCGTGGCCAGGGCCCGGGCCAGGTCGAGGCGCTTCTGCTGGCTGGAGTTGAGGCTCTCGGCCGGCAGGCCGCCCTGGCCGCCGAGCCCGCACAGCTCCAGGATCTCCTCGGGGCTCTGCGCGGCGTCCCGGCCATGTCGGAGGGCGACCTGCACGTTCTCCAGCACCGTGAGCGGGCGGAAGGGGCGGGGAGTTTGGAAGGTCCGGTTAAGGCCCAGCCGGACCAGCCGCTCGGGCGCCTGGCCGGTGGCGTCATGGCCCAGCAGCTCGACCCGGCCGGAGGTGGGCCGGTAGACCCCGCTGACCACGTTGATGAGGGTGGTCTTGCCCGAGCCGTTGGGCCCCAGCAGGCCCACCACCTCGCCGGGCCGCAGCTCCAGGTCAACTCCCGCCAGGGCCGGCAGCCCCCCGAAGCTGCGGGTGAGCCCGCTCACCTGGAGCGCCGGGCTAGCGACCACGCCAAAGCCTCCGGAGCCGGATCGAGAGCAGCCCGTTGGGCAGGAACAGCACGATGAGGACGATCAGGACGCCGTAGATGAGCTGGAAGTCCTGGGGCTGGGAGACCCCTATGTAGTTGTACACGCCGTAGAGGATGACCGCGCCCAGCAAGGGCCCCAGGACCGTGCCCACCCCCCCGAAGAGGGCGAAGACGATGGCGAAGACGCTGATGGAGAGGTCGAAGACCGCCTCCGGGTAGAAAACCGACACCGCCCAGGCGTAGATGGCCCCCGCCAGCCCCGCCAGGGTGGCGCTGATCAGCCAGGCGAAAGTCCGCGCCCGCACCACGTTGACCCCCGCAAGGCGCGCGGCCAGGGGGTCGGCGCGGATCGCGCGCAGCGACATCCCGAAGTGGGAGCGGCGCACCCAGACCACGCAGAGCATGGCCACCCCGACCAGAACCACCGCCGCCAGGTAGGCCGCGCCGGAGTTGTACACGGAGGCCAGGTTCACCCCGTATGGGCCGTTGGTCACGGCCGTCAGCTGGGGGTTGGAGATGAGGTAGTAGAGAGCCTCGGCGGCGGCCAGGGAGGCGATCGCGAAGTAGGCCCCGGTGAGGCGCAGGAGGGGCGACAGCAGGGCCGCCACCAAAAGCCCCGCCAGCCCCCCCAGCAGGACCGCCAGCGCGATCGGCGCGTGCAGGAAGTGGACGCTGAGGGCGGTCCCGTAGGCTCCGGCGCCGAAGAAGCCGACGTAGCCGAAGGGGAGGTAGCCGGTGAAGCCGAAGATCACGTTGAGGCCCTGGGCCAGAGCCACGTAGACCATCATGGTCAGCAGGAGGAGCTGGTTGTTGTAGACCAGGGAGGCGACCAGGAACCCCGCCGGCGGAACCACCACCAGCAGCACGTCGCCGACCATCTGGCGGCGGGGCCGCCGCCCCACCGCCCCCGCCCCCTCCCGCAGCCGCTGGGCGACGCTAGACACTGCGCACCGTCCGCCCCAGAAGGCCGGTGGGACGCAGCAGCATGATCACCAGCAGGATCGCGAAGGGGGCGAAGCCCGACCACACCGGCGCGTAGGTCTGGGTGAACATCAGGGCCAGGCCGAAGACGATGCCGCCGAGGAAGGTGCCCATCGGGCTACCCAGGCCGCCGAGCACGATCACCGCGAAGGCGGTCACCGTCAGGTCCACCCCCTCGCTGGGGGTGGTGCCGCCGATCATGAAGAGGCTCAGGATCCCGGCGATCGCCGCCAGCCCCACCCCGATGCCGAAGGTGAGGGCCGAGATGCGGTCGGGGTTGACCCCCACCGCGCGGGCCTCGTCGGGGCTGGACATGATCGCCCGGGTGGCCCGGCCCAGGCTGGTGCGGTACAGGTAGAGGAAGAGCAGGACCAGGGCCACGAGGCCCACCCCGGCGCTGACCAGCCACGCTCCCGGTACCCCCTGGCCGGCGATGGAGAAGGGCCGCGTCCCGAACACCGCGGAGGTGATCGAGGCCTCGTTGTTGCCGAAGGCGATCACCGCCACCGCCTCGATGACCTGGGAGACCCCGAAGAACATCACTAGGGACATCATCTCGGGGTCCCGGCTGCGCTGCACCCGCCGGCCCAGCAGGTAGTAGGTGAGGTAGCCGACCAGCAGGGATGGCGGGATCACCAGGAGCACGGTGATGAGGGGGTTGACCCCGAAGTGGTCGAAGAGCAGCACCGCCGCGAAGCCCCCCAGCATGATCACGTCGCCGTGGGCGAGGTTCACCATCCGCATCACGCCGAAGATGAGGTTCAGCCCCAGGGCCGCCAGGCCGTAGTAGAGCCCGAAGAGCACTCCCGCGATCAGCGCGAAGAGCCAGAGCACCGCGGCGCGTCCTCCTGGGGTGGGCTGCTGGGGAAGAGCGTGGAGGGCTGGCCGGAGCTACCGGCCAGCCCCCATCGGACGGGATCGATCGGCGTCTAGACCGGGGTCAGGGCGCGGGATAGACCGGCGCGTGGTCGGCGCTGGCCGACGGGTAGACGATCTTGATCTCATTGCCGGTGGCGGTGGGGAAGAGCTGGGCCAGCGGCAGCAGCTCGCCCACCTGGCCCCCCTCGGAGTTCAGCTTGAAGGCTCCGTCCAGGGTGGTGAAGTGCCCGCTGAGGGCGAACAGGGCGGCGCGCATCCCCAGCTGGGTGAACTTGGTGGCGTGGCCGAGGGCGGCCTGGATGATGAGCCCGGTGTTGTAGCCGGCGACGTTCTCGAAGCTGACGTTGGCGATGTTGCCGTGCCCGAACTTGGCGATGAAGGCGTTGGTGCCCAGCCCCTCACTCACGTTGTTGAACTTGATGTACGGGGGCACGCCGTAGGTGTAGGTGTAGGAAAGACCGGCCTTCCCCACCGCGTTCTCGATGAGGGTGAACTCCTGTCCGGGGAAGGCGGTGGCCACCATGCCGAAGTGGTAGCCGCCCTGCTGCACCGCCTGCAGGAAGGGGATGTCGTTGGAGGCGTATCCCAGCTCCAGCACCGCCTGCGGGTTGGTGGCGGCGATGTCGTGCAGCAGGGTCCCGTAGGAGGTGGTGGCGGTGGGCACCGCCTGGTAGTAGACGGGGGTGACCCCGCCCTGCGCCAGCACCGACTTCACGGTGGCCGCCTGGGTGGCGTCGAAGTCGTTGGCCCCGTAGAGGATGGCGACCCGGGAGATGTGCTGGGCCAGGATGAAATGCGCCAGCGGGTCGGGCCAGATCGCGGAGAGGGGCAGGTCGCAGAGCACGATGTACTGGTTGCCGGGGGTGAACAGCGGCGAGCCGGTGGCGGTCTGGTCGAAGAGCAGCATGTGGTGCTCCTGGGCGATGGTCACCGCCGGGAGCGTCAGGACCGACCCGAAGTCGGGCACGAAGATGTTGATGTTGTCCTGGGTCACCAGCTGCTCGTACTCGGTGGTGGCGGTGGTGGTGGAGCTCTGATCGTTGAGCGCCACCAGCTTGATGGGGATCTTCTTGTTGAAGGCCTTGACGTAGACCCCGCCGCCGGCGTTCTCCTGGCTGATCCAGAACTTCAGGCCCTGGAACTCGGGCAGTGAGGAGTTGGCGAAGGAGCCGGAGCCGGAGTAGAGCGTGCCGATGACGATGTCCTTGGGAGCGCCGCTGCTCGCCGTGGTGCTGGCAGCTCCACAGGCGGCGAGCCCGACGGTGAGGAGGGCGCTCAGGGCGGCAAGACCAACGGTGCGAGTCCTGGGAATCAGCACGTGCACAGTCCTCCTTGGTGGCTGCGAGGCCGAACCGAAACTCGAGTCGCGCCCGGTGGGACCGTGACGCGAAAAGATTGCCTGCCTTTATTGCACCGACTTTCGTCGCTGGCAATAGGGGAACCGGCGGAGGGGTGGGGCGCCGCCGCCGCCTGCGGCGGAATACGAGCGCGGATCCCGCCGCCATAGCGGCACGGTCTCTTCGAGATCGGCGTCCGCGGCCGGGTGGCAGAAGCCGGGACCCAGAAGTGCCGAGGATCACCAGGCCCCGGGTGGTACGTCGGTCAGGTCCTCCCGCGCCCGCCCGCTTGTTCTGCGGGGCCCCCGGCCGCCTCCTGTAGGTGGGGATTACATCGGTCCGGTCCCTGCCCGGTACGGCCGAGGCGGGCCAGGTGGATTTCTTCCCCCGATGGCGGGCGAGGCGGCTTCGCGGCTTCTCCCCGAGGCCGTGTCAAGGGACCCGTGCCGCGGCCCGGATCGGCCGCCGCCGCGGCGGTGTTCGCCCGCCTCCAAGGACGTTGGGGGGATGGCTGGATGAGTCCTCGGGAGTGCGGGGATGGGTCCGGCAATGGGCCGCGCTTGACAGCGCCATCTCCCTAGGAATAGGTTCCCCGACTGCAAGTCTCGGCTGTTTTCGGAGGTGCACCATGAGCGTGGTTTCCCTTCCCGCATCCGCCTTTCCCCCGCTGGCGGTGGGATTCTTCGGCCTCGCGACCGGCTACTTGATCTACGGCCCCCAGGAGTTCTTCGGCTTCCCCAAACGAGACGCCCAGGTCAACCTGGCCACCGGAGTCTGGGGAATCTGGATGCCGGGCTTCCTGCAGTTCCTCACCGGGACCTACATCCTGGTGGGAATGGCCTGGTTGCACACCTTCACGGCCGGGCCGCTCTACATGGCCGGGCTGGCCTTCACCGCCTACGGGGTGCACTGGTTCGCCATCGGCTACAACCGGGCCAAGGGGGCGGATTCCCGGCCCAATGGCTACATGGCGGTGGCCTTCTGCTTCATCTCCCTTTTGGGGCTGATCGTCTTCTACCACGCCGGTGACTGGCCGGTGGGCACCCTCTTCCTGGGGCTGCTGCTGATCTACATCACGGACATCTTCGCCAGCTTCAAGCTGGGGGGCCGGCTCAGCGAGCAGGCGCTTGGGCTGCTCCACATGGTGGTGGGGCTGTGGCTGATCTACCTCATGTTCGGAGTGACCCTCAACTTCGCCCTGGGCTTCCACCTCACCGTCTAGCCCTAGGTGGTGCCCCGCCGGGCGTTCCCTGGCGGGGAGCGCCCCACCCCGGTCCGACCGCCAGCCGAGAGGCCGGTCCGGGGTGGGGCCAACCCAGGAGCCTGGCGGGGATTTCTCCAGTCAGCCGAGGGGGCGCGCCGGCCCCGGGGAGTCCTCTCCGTGCCAGGAGAGGTCGCAAAGAGAAGGTAACCGCGAGCCTCGGCTTGGCGTTGGAAGGTGCGACGGGGCTGCCGTCGAGCGCAAGGCAACCGAGAGTTCCGAGGGCGGAGGAGAAGTGCGATGCGTACCTGGAACCTGGGAGCCGTCGCCCTGGCCCTTGGGCTGCTCCTGGCAGCCTGCGGGGCCACGCCCCACCCCTCCCCAACCCCCCGGGTGTCGACCACCCCCCTCCCTTCCCCCTCTCCTTCCCAGAGCCCCACACCGCAGAGTTCACCGACCACCGCCTC
>JAJYWQ010000068.1:0-1763 GCA_021791415.1 bacterium
GCAGTCGATGCCGGATGCGCATCCTTCCAGGGCAGCTTCCTCTCGTGCCCAGCGAGTGAGATGACCTGGCAGTTCACTCCGGCCACCCTCCCACCTCAGTCGGGCACCGACCCGGTATCGGACTCGTTCAAGGTGACGGTGACGGCGACCTGCCGGCTCGACCTACTCACTCCCCTTCTTCCTCCATCGGTGACCATCAGCGGCTCGAGCACCAGCTTCGTGGTGCAGCCATGAGACCAGTTGCCTCCCGACTCGCGCGACGACGGCCAACCGGAGGCCGATGGTCTCGGGGAGCCTCCGTGGTTGAGTTCGCCCTGGTCTTCCCCCTGTTCCTCCTCTTGATGTTGGGCGTGGTGGAGGGCGCATGGTTCGTTCTTGAGGTGTCTGCGGTCACCAACAGCACCCGGACCGCAGCTCGCTGGGAGGTCGTCGCCGCCAACTGGGCCCCCTCCAACTTTCCGGACTGCGCCACGGCCGGGGACTCGGCCCCACTAGTTGCTCCCGCCCAATCTACGGCTGGACCGTTTGCCTCCGAGATCTCCGCCTCCGCGATCACCAACACTCCTGTGTACCAGATAGTCAACGGCACGCCCACGACAACGCTCATAGGGTGCAAGGTCACCATCACGGTGAGCTACTCCCCCCTCCAACAGCTTGCTCACATCGGCCCCAGTACCATCTCCAGCACCTTCACGGCCTACCTGAACGGGTGACTCCGATGCGGGCCAGGTATCGAGATTGTCACCCGTCATCCACACCTAGTCGGGACGCGACGCTCGGGGAATGGCGCAAACTGGCTCCCAGTGACCGCTCCCGCTTACCGGCCTGGGTCGACGGCCGACTTCGACCGTCTGTACCGTGACACCTACGCCAGGGTTCTCCAGACCGTGATGGCGATCGTCCGGGAGCCGGCGGCCGCGGAGGACTGTGTTCAGGAGGCCTTTGAGCGCGCCTATGGCGCCTGGCCGCGCTACCGTCCGGACGCCCCGGCCCCGGTCTGGATCCACCGGATCGCCATCAACGTGGCCCTCACCTACCGGCGGCGGCACACGCTTCGGCAAGTGGGAGAGACCATCCGCCGCCTGGGACGCCCCGAGCTTGTGGCGGACGCCACCGGGACCACCGACCAGATGGACCTGGTGTCCGCCCTCCAGGGTTTGCCGCCACGCCAGGCAGCCGCACTGGTGCTGCGCCATCTCCACGGCTACACCAACCGGGAGATCGCGTCGGCAATCGGGGTGCCGGAAAGGACCGTGGCGTCCCGCCTGGCGGCTGCCAAACGCAAGCTGGCAGAGAAGCTGGCTGAGCCCGGGAACCACACACCGTGGACCGGCTCCAATCCCGAGGTGCACCGGGGCCCCGCGCCGAGCCACTCTCAAGTTCCAAGGCATGGGACCTCGAATGCCTGATGAGTTCGACGACTGGCTGAGCCGGTCTCTGGCCGAAGCCCTGGGGTCCGCAGGCACCGAGCCCCCACCGCCGCGCTACCGGAGGTCTGCCGGGCGTCCCCGAAGTCGGATGCGTTTGTGGTGGCCCGCCTCCCGAGCGGGCCTCGGTGCCCTGCTCTTGGGGTCGGCGCTTCTCACGGGATCGCTCGCCGCCGGGTTTCACGCGATCGACCCGTCCGCGTCGCTGCCGATTCTGAGTGGGGGGAAGCCAGCCGCCCAACCCAGCGCCACGCCCAGCGGGGTGCACGGCGGCTCGGTCCCTGGAGGAGGGTCTAGTTCCCACCGCGGCCGCTCGGTCACTGCCCCGGGACACTC
>JAJYWQ010000068.1:1863-8366 GCA_021791415.1 bacterium
AAAGCCGGATAGCCAGCCCGCCTGGGCTGCTACCGTCCTCGGGCCGAGATCGGCCAAGGTTGGGTGATCGGGTTCATGGGCGCGTTCCTATCAGTGGACACGGCCGTCACCGGGCCGCCATCGCCCCCGGGTGCCGCACCGGTACCCTCACGTGAAGGAACGTCATGGAGCCAAGATCTAGCGAGCGTCAGCGGGGGGCGACAAGGCCCGGAGGCTTTAGGACAGAGCACGCCCTGGCGGTCGACGCCTCGGCCAGGATCCCCGGCTTCCGCCCCGAGCCACCCCGGTCTTTGGAGGAGCTGGCCCTTCCCTTCTCCTTCGTCGCCGAGCTGGTGCTCAAGATCATGTACTTCAACGGCAACATCCTCGGCCGGGACATCGCCGCCCGGGCCTGCCTGCCCTGGTCGATCACATCGGATGCCCTGAACTTCCTGGCCTCGGAGGGTTACTGCGGCACCACGGGCATCCGCGGCACCGCCGGCCCGGGCGCAGACTTCGCCGAGAGCCTGCAATACCTCGTGACCAGCCTGGGGCGCGAGCGGGCTCGTGAGCTGCTGGAGTTGAACCAGTACGCCGGTCCCGCCCCTGTGCACCTCGATGACTACCTGGAGAGCGCCCGCTCCCTGGTCGACGAGGCGCCCGCGGTGGGTCGTGACCAGCTGAGGGAGGCCCTCAGCCATCTGGTCGTGCCAGACGAGCTGGTCGACATCCTGGGCACCGCGCTTACCAGCCGCCAGGCCCTGTTCCTCTACGGGCCGCCCGGCAACGGGAAGAGCTCGATCGCCGAGGCCTGCGCCGAGGTCATCGGGGATCCGATCTTCATCCCCCACGCCCTCTACGTCCACGGCGAGGTGATCCGGCTCTTCGACCCGGTGCACCACCGTCCGGTCTCCGGTCCCCCCATGACCCACGACCAGCGTTGGGTGCTGGTGTACCGGCCGGTGATCCACGCCGGGGGCGAGCTGAGGGGCAACGAGCTGGAGCTGGCCTTCGACCGGAGCCTGGGCTTCTACGAGGCGCCCCTGCAGCTCAAGGCCAACGGCGGCATCTTCCACGTGGACGACTTCGGCCGCCAGATGATCCCGCCCCGACAGATCCTCAACCGCCTCATCGTGCCCTTGGAGTCGGGGATCGACTATCTCAACGTGGCCCGCGCGGGCACCACCGTGAGCGTCCCCTACGCCACCATGCTGGTGCTCTCCACCAACCTCGACCCTGGTGAGCTGATCGACGAGGCGTTCCTGCGCCGGGTCCGCTACAAGGCCCACGTCCCCGACCCCAACGCCGATCAATTCCGCCTCATCTTCGAACGAGTCTGTCGGTCCCAGGGCCTCGCCCACTCGTCCCGCGCCGTGGAGTACCTTCTCGAGCGCCACTACCACCCCACCGGGCGGCCGCTGCGCGGCTGCCATCCTCGTGACCTCCTGAGCCAGCTGGTGGCGACTGCCCGCTACCTGGGAGTCCCGCCTGAGCTCTCACCCGATCTGATCGACCGGGTTTGCCGCGCCTACTTCTCCGACATCCGGCCCTCCAGCACGGCTCACTCGGGAGGCAACGCCCGGACCCTCAACTGATCTGAGGCCGTCCATGCCCTCTGCCGAGCGCCAGATCGTACGATGGCGGAGGGCGCCCAGGCGGGCCCACCGGACCGGAGGGACGCGCCGTGACCGATTTCCATTCGCTCTACAGCCACGGGTTCGCCCGGGTGGCGCTGGCCACCCCCAGGGTGCGTGTCGCCGACCCTTCTGCCAACGCGGAGCGGATCCTGGCGCTGGCCCGTCGGGCCTCGGAGCGAGGGGCGGTGCTGGTGGCCTTCCCTGAGCTCGCCCTCTCCTCCTACACCGCCGACGACCTCTTTCACCAGGACGCGCTGGACCGAGCCGTGCAGGAGAGCCTGCGCTCGATCGTGGAGGGATCCTCCGACCTGAACTGCGCCCTCGTGGTGGGGGCGCCTGTCCGGACCGAGGGGATCCTTTTCAACTGTGCCGTGGTGATTCACGGTGGCCGGGTGGCGGGAGTCGTACCCAAGAGCTACCTCCCCTCCTACCGTGAGTTCTACGAGGAGCGCCAGTTCGGGGCGGCGAGGGACGCCTCGCGGCCCGAGGTCCGGCTCCTGGGGGCCGCCGTCCCCTTCGGCCCCGACCTTCTATTCCAGGCGGCAGGGATAGAGGGCCTCATATTCCACGTCGAGGTCTGCGAGGACCTGTGGGTGCCCATCCCCCCCAGCAGCCTGGCCGCTCTCGGTGGGGCCACCGTGCTCATCAACGTTTCGGCCTCCAACGCGCTGGTGGCCAAGTCGGAGTATCGCCGGCAGCTCTGCGCCTCCCAGTCCGCTCGCTGCCTCGCCGCCTATCTGTACACCGCCGCCGGGGAGGGTGAGTCCACGACCGACCTGGCATGGGACGGCCAGGCGATGGTGTACGAGAACGGCGACCGCCTGGCCGAGTCGGAGAGGTTCGCCGCCGAGGAGCAGCTGGTGACCGCCGATGTGGACCTGACCCGCCTCGCCGCCGACCGGCTCCGGTTCACCAGCTTCCACGACGCTCGCCGGGACCATCTGGCCCAGGTGGCAGCGCTGCGCACGGTGCAGCTGCCGCTGGCCCCTCCCGCATCCCCGGTGACGCTGGAGCGGCAGATTGCCCGCTTCCCCTACGTCCCCTCCGACCCCGCCAGGCGCAGCCAGCGATGCGCCGAAGTACACCAGATCCAGGTCCAGGGGTTGTCCACCAGGCTCCGGGCCACGGGCCTCGAGAAGCTGGTCATCGGGGTCTCCGGGGGGCTTGATTCCACCGCCGCGCTGGCGGTGGCGGTCAAGTGCATGGACCGGCTGGGATGGCCCAGGACCAACATCCTCGCCTACACCATGCCCGGATTCGCCACCAGCCAGCGGACCAAAGGGAACGCCCACCATCTAATGGCCGCTCTCGGAGTGTCCGCCGCCGAGATCGACATCCGCCCCTCGTGCCTGCAAGTTCTGCGCGACCTGGGGCACCCGGCCGCCCGCGGCGAGGCGGTCTATGACACCACCTTCGAGAACGTCCAGGCGGGTGAGCGCACATCGCACCTCTTCCGGCTCGCCAACCAGCATCAGGCGCTGGTGGTGGGGACCGGGGACCTCAGCGAGCTGGCGCTGGGGTGGTGCACGTACGGGGTGGGCGACCAGATGTCCCACTACAGCGTCAACGCCTCGGTGCCCAAGACGCTGATCCGCCACCTGGTGAGCTGGATGGCGGAGACCGACAGCTTGGGCGCGAAGGCCTCGGACGCCCTCCGGGCGATCCTGGCGACCGAGATCTCGCCGGAACTGGTCCCTTCCGGGGACGGGCAGGACGAGTTGCCGGCGCAGCGATCAGAAGAGGTGGTGGGCCCCTACGAGCTGCAGGACTTCCACCTCTACTACCTGCTGCGCTACGGGTACCTCCCCAGCCGGGTGGCCTTCCTGGCGCACCACGCCTGGCATGACCCCGCCCTGGGCGATTGGCCCGACGCCGGAGCCAAGGCCGACCGCACGTTCTACGACCTAGCCGAGATCAAGCGGTGGCTGCGGGTCTTTCTGGAGCGGTTCATCGCCACCAGCCAGTTCAAGCGCTCCGCCCTGCCCAACGGCCCCAAGGTGGGGTCGGGCGGGTCGCTCTCCCCGCGAGGCGACTGGCGGGCACCGAGTGACGCCTCGGCACGCGCCTGGCTGGACGAGCTGGAGGCCAACGTCCCCGACTAGCACCGGTCCGGCGAGGGGCAGGGCCCCGGTCGCGGCTGGGGGTGGCCAGCAGCACTGCCGGCAGCGATCACGTGTGGAGCATCCCGAGGACCGCGACCGCCAGCCCGGCTGCCCCCCAGGCCAGAGTGGCGGCATACCACCCCGCCCGGCCCAGGCCGCCGCGGCGGGCCTCGCGCACGCCGCCATACCAGGCCATGGCGGCTCCCATGAGGATGGGCAGGCCGATCGATGCCAGCCCCAGAACGCCCCAGATGGCCCCCCAACTGGCGGCCAGGGCCGCGAAACCCAGCCGCGGCCCTGGCGCTCTCAGCGCACTGGCTCCCAGGGCGGCAAGTCCGGCGACGGTCAACATGGACGAGACCAGCAGCGGCCGGCCCAGGGAGCTGGGTCCCGACTGCTGCAGGATCACCCCCCAGTAGACGGCGACCATCCCCAGCAGGACCACGGAACTGGCCCTCAGCCAGCCTCGCCCGGACCGCCCGCCCGCTGCCGCGACCTGCTGGTTCATCGCATCTCCGGCCGCCGGCGTGGCCAGCGGCGCTGGCTGCTTCCGCCCTGAGATCGTACGCGCTCCCCGGTGAACCGGGATGGTCGGCTGGCTTGCGGCGAAGTTCGATGGGCACCCGGCATCCAACCGGAAGGTGTTGCCGGGAGAGGGCCGAGCCTCGAAACACCCAGCCTGGAGCCGACGTTGCACCCACATGGAAGCTGGGCTGCCGGCCTCACGCGCCCGAGGGCGGCGGATCGGGCCCGCCCTCGGTCTGGCCGTCATATGCGCTCTGGCCATCGCCGGCTGCGCGGTCGCGCCCTCGGCCCGCCCGGCGCTCCCCAGGAGCCTTTCCTTCTCCGTCCCGCAACCGCTAGGTCCGCCTCCCAACTGTCAGCAGGAAGCGGTGGGGACGGGGGTGCAGCCAGCGGGCGGGCCGACCGTCGGCTACGTGGCCGACAGTGGGCCCGGGGGTCAGCTCTTCGCCTGGTGCAACCTGGTGGCGGTCCGGCCCTCCAGTTCCCAGCCCTGGGTGGTGAAGCGCCTCAGCTTCGACGTGGCGGCAGCTGCGGTCCTCGGCAACGGGGAAGTCTTCGGCCTGGGCTACCAGCTCGGAGGCGCCTTCCTGACGGTCCGCGGATCGGTCAGTGGCACCCGCCCCTGGACCGCTTTGGCGATCGCCGGCACCCATCCCTCCACCTACGACTCGATCAGCTGCGATCCCTCGGGAAGTCTCTGCGTCGCCTACCCGGGAGCTCTCACGCTCTGGTCCCAGCTCTGCCCGCAAGGGGGGATGGGCGAGCCCAGCCCCCCGACCGCGCTCACCCCCCTGCCCCTCTTCATCTACCGGTCCGGGGCCGGATGGTCCCAACTCACCTCGCTGACCAGCTCCGGCGTGTTCGCCTCCGCCACCGTCACCGGAGCGGGGGATGTGGTGGTGGGAGGCTCCCGGGGGCACTCCGGCGTGCTGGAGGAGAGCTCTGACCAGGGCAAGAGCTTCACGCTCACCGCCTCCCCCCCTTACCCCGTGGCCGGAGTCGCCAGCGCCGGCCAGGAGGTGCTGGCGGTGGGTGGGGGCCTGGGCTGCGTCGCCGGCGACGCAGCCCAGGCGGCCGGCCAGCAGGTGCTGCGCAGCCCGGATGGGGGGCTGACCTGGCAGACGCAGCTGCTCAACCCCCGAGGCGCATACCCGCTCACCGCCGTCGCCCTCTCCAACACCGGCCGCGCGGCGGTGGGAGCCGGCATCGAGCCGCAGTGCAACTCCGGCCCCATCCAGGGGTGCTGCGCCAGGCTGTTCACCGTCGGTGCCTCCGGAACACTGACCCCACCGACCGGGATCACCGTCGACCCGGCTGCGCTGGCCGCCGGGCCCGGCGACCAGCTCCTGGCGGTGACCCCTCAGGGACTGCTCCTCACCTCTCCCGATGGCTCCGGTTCCTGGCAGCTGGAGAGCTCGGTCACGCCTCCTCTTCTCACCGCCGTGCACTTCTTCCCCGGGCACCCGAACGAGGGGGTGGCAGAGACGCAGGTGGCCGGCTCGGTGCTCAGCCTGCAGACCAGCAATGGAGGCGCCACCTGGGGCTCCGGCCCCAAACTGCCGGCCCAGGCCGCCGGGCAGGTGGCCTGGGCCTCCCCGCAGGTGGGGTACGCAGTGGGCGCGGGCGGCTCTGGCCGTCTGCTCAAGACCACTGACGGCGGGCAGAGGTGGCGCAAGCTCGCCTGGCCAGGCCAGACGCTTGAGGTCATCACCCTTCAGTTCCAGAGCCCGAGTGTGGGGTGGGCTGCCGTCTATCTCGGTCAGGGTTCGGCCGAGGTCCTGCAGACCACCGACGGTGGCACCCACTGGATCCCGCTGCGGCTTGCGCAGTTCACCGCTCCCCCGGGACCGTCTGACTTCGCCGCCATGGAGACCGGAGGGCAGACGACCGTCGCCGTCCTGTACGAGTGGGGCTGGCGGCAGTGGGCCGGCGGCTCACCCCCCAGATCGCGGAGCGTGAAGGGGCCGGAGGCGCCGCAGGCGATGGCCATCCAGCCCGGAGGGGCGCTGTGGGCCTCGGGCGTCAAGGACTGGTGGTACCAGCCCACCGGCGAGGTGTGGGTCGGGACCTCATCGTTGGGACCCCGAGAATTAGGCGGCCTTCCGGCGAACTCGGCCCCAGACGCGGTCGGCTTCGCCAGTGCCCAGGCCGGCTGGATGGCGGTGAACGGCGTCCTCTTCAGGACCCAGGACGGGGGCGACCGGTGGACCGAACTCCCGGTTCGGGTCCACGGCGTGGATGGCGTCACCATCCCCTGACC